>JBMYYR010000034.1:0-22948 GCA_049609625.1 Flavobacteriales bacterium
TAATATCAGCATTGTTTGTTGCCTCATACTCTAAACTTACTGTTGTATTTGCTGGGTTTGGAGCGATTGAAATTTCGGAATTGATATCTAAGCCTTCAACACCTAAGTTGTCTGTGGTTTGAAGTACAACAACGATTTCTTCTAGTATTTGTTGAATGGCGTCGTTGTCCAACGGCACCGTAAGTCCGTTTAACTTTAACTGTCCCGAAAACTGAATGTCTAGTTCATAGTTTGTGCCGGCAGTAACACTTGACGTATAATCGCCATAGACTTCGGCACATCCTTGGGTTCCCCCAAAAAACTTACAGTCGGAAGATGCGGCATCACATTGATAGCTCAAACCATCCGGAAGATCGTTTACGCTTTCTATTTTAAGGTACATTACCTCAACATTATTACCATTATATTCAATTTCTTCGGGTACATTTAGTTGAAAAACTGCCGAATAGCCAAGGCCAGAAAGTGGCGGAAGAAAGGCCGTGTCGGGGTCATTGTCATAACCCGCCTGCTGAGACGTTCCTGCTGGATAAGCAAACAGTTCGGTGTTTGATGCATCAATGGTGCATTGAGCTAAAAGTTGCTGGCTAAAGCCTAAAAAAGCAAAAGCAGCAAGAGAATAGAAAATAGTTTTCATACGAGTTTGGGTTTAATTGATTTGACGCATTAGTTCATCCATTATCACAAATTCTTTAGCCTCGTGAAGCGTTGGTATAACAACCAAGGGCTCGAACTGGTTACCATCTTCTGCTGGATGAACGATAACAAAAGACTTGTTTAGTTCCAACAAATATACATTAATTTTATTCAAAAGTTCGATATGAGCTTCAAAATCAGGAATGTTCCACGATGTACATTCGAGAATAAGATTGGAGTCAAAATCAAAAATAGAGGCCTTTTCAAGCTCGAACTCTAGGTCTTTTGGATGTTCGATGGTTAGGATTCCGAATTGGGGTTCAATAGTCATCATAGGTTTACTGGTTTGGTATAAGTTTCTGTTGAGCAAGCAGATAGAGCACTGCCATACGGACAGCTACGCCATTTTCAACTTGGTCTAATATAATGGATTGGTCCGAATCGGCAACTTCCGAACTAATTTCTACACCTCGGTTTATTGGCCCAGGATGCATCACAACAATCTTCTTTTTAAGTGCCTTGAGCATCGGCAAGGTCAATCCATATTGTTGAGTGTATTCTCTCAAAGAAGGAAAATAATTCACGTCCTGACGTTCGAGTTGAATCCGCAACATATTGGCTACATCGCACCATTCTAAGGCATTTTTGAGTTGATGTTCTACGCGCACACCAAGGCTTTCGATGTGTTTCGGAATCAAGGTTGTTGGCCCGCAAACCATCACTTCTGCGCCAAGTTTCTGAAGACACAAAATGTTGGATAAAGCAACGCGCGAATGCTTAATATCACCAATAATGGCAACTTTTTTACCTTTCAACGAAGTTTTCAAAGCTTCTTGCATCGAAAAACTATCGAGCAAGGCTTGGGTCGGGTGTTCGTGAGCACCATCGCCAGCATTGATAACTTGAGCTTCGGTGTTTTCGGAAATAAATTTAGCCGCTCCGGCATGCGGATGCCTCATGATGAGGATATCCACTTTCATCGATAAAATGTTATTCACCGTATCGATTAATGTTTCCCCTTTTTTTACGGATGAATTTGATGCCGAAAAGTTAATAATATCAGCAGAAAGGCGTTTTTCGGCAAGTTCGAAAGATAATTTTGTTCGAGTTGAATTTTCAAAAAACAAATTCGCCACCGTTACATCTCGCAAAGAAGGCACTTTTTTGATTGGTCTGCTCAAAACTTCTTTAAAGTCTTTGGCGGTGTCTAGAATCAACTCAATATCTGAAGTTGAGAGTTCTTTTATTCCAATTAAATGTCTGACGCTTAGTTGTTTCATTTTCCTGTTTTCAAAATACTCACAAAATCTTTTTCTTCTTTTTCAGAGGCCCAAGAGACTTTAACACGTTCAGAATCAATGGCATCTACTTCTCTTCCGATGTATTTCGGAAAAATAGGTAATTCTCTACTAAAGCGTCTGTTTATCAAGGTCATGAGTTCAATGCGTTTTGGTCTCCCAAACGAACCAATGGCGTTTAGCGCCGAACGGATACTTCTGCCCGTAAACAAGACATCATCAATAAAAACAACCGATTTATTTTCAATCTGAAAGCTAATATCGGTCTGATTTGCAATCAGCATATCTTCTCGTCGTCGGAAATCATCTCTAAAAAATGTAATATCAAGTTTGCCATAGCTTAAACTCGAAGTATCAGTGAGTTCACTCAATTTTTCAACAATTCGATCGGCAAAAAACACACCTCTAGGTTGCAAGCCAATCAAACAAAGTTCGGCAAATTCATCATGATTTTCAATCAGTTCCCAACACAGCCTCGTTATGGTAAGGTCGATGTCTTGGTGGTTTAATAAAATTTTTTCGTCCATAGGTTTTAGGCGTAGAAATTTTGTTACCTTCACAAAACTATAGAAGGCAATATTATCATGGTCAAAAATAAGACAAAAATTAAGACATTAGGCGATTGGAAAACACATTTTGAACAAGAATTATCTAATCTTTATGAAAAAATAGAGATTCAGAGTGTGTTTAAAATGCTTTTTGAACACTTGGGTTGGTCGCCCACACAACAGCTACTCCATAGAGAAAGCCTTGTAGAAAACGACCACAAAGCTGTAGTTTTGGCTTTAGAAAAATTGAAATCAAAACAACCTATTCAATATATTTTAGGCTCTTGTTTTTTTGATGATTTAGAACTATCGGTCAATCCTTCGGTGCTTATTCCGCGCCCAGAAACCGAAGAATTAGTCGATTGGGCAGATGGTTTTTTGTCGACTTCAGCTCGGGTATTGGACGTCTGTACAGGTAGTGGATGTATGGCTTTGGCGATTAAAAATCGATCGAAATTACGACAAGTTTCAGCTATGGATTTTTATCCTGAGACTTTAGAAACCGCAAAAGCAAATGCCAAAGCTTTGGGTTTGGATGTTGACTTCTTTTTGGCTAATGCTTTAGAGTCTTTAGGTTCAGAAAAAGGCTTTGATGCCATCATTAGTAATCCACCTTATATTCCTGAAAATGAACGAATTGACATTGAACCTAGAGTAAAAGATTTTGAACCTAATCAGGCACTTTTTGTTCCTCAAACCGATCCTCAACTTTTTTATCGAGCCATTGCCATTCAGGCAAAAACCAAACTAAAATCTGGCGGTATGCTTTTTTTTGAAACCCATGAGAATTTTGCTCATCAAACCAAAGCATTGCTTATTGAGCTAGGCTATCAATACGTGGAATTGAAACTCGATTTACAACAGAAAGCCAGATTATTAAAAGGTGTGTGGAAATTTTAATATGGCGTTTGCTACTAAATAAACAAGCGACTAAATAAGCATAAGAGATTTTTTTTTAAAAATCATTAAAATTAATTTAATCCTGTTTTGTTTTTAATAATAATAGCTTACTTTTGCATCGGCAAGTCTTACACAATCTGCTCCTGCTGAATCCCCCAGGTCTTGATCGAAGCAAGGGTATGTGGTTGAGCGATGTGATGTAAGTAGCTTGCCATTTTTTATGTCCATTATTTTTTTATTCTACATAAAAAAAGCCTGACTAACATCTTGTTAATCAGGCTTTTTTATTTTACAACTCTTTCAATCAATGTTCAAATGATAGTTTATTCGTTCATTGATTGTAAAAATTCAGCATTGTTTTGGGTCGACTCAATACGTTCTTTTAAAAACTCCATCGCTTCTACAGGGTTCATATCAGCCAAATATTTTCGGAGAATCCACATACGCTTGGTAGCCGAGTCGCCCAAAAGTAAATTTTCTTTTCGGGTGCCAGAGTTTACCAAATCGATAGCTGGATAAGTTCTGCGGTTGGCAATTTTTCTGTCCAACATCATTTCCATATTTCCAGTACCTTTAAATTCCTCAAAGATAATATCGTCCATTTTTGATCCTGTATCGGTCAAGGCTGTTGCCATAATCGTCAGAGAACCACCATTTTCAATATTTCTAGCTGCGCCAAAAAAGCGTTTTGGTTTGTGCAGTGCATTGGCATCTATACCACCAGAAAGAATTTTTCCCGAAGCTGGCGACACCGTGTTGTACGCTCGTGCCAATCGGGTTATCGAATCCAAAAGAATAACAACATCATGGCCACATTCCACCATTCGTTTAGCTTTGTTTAGAACAATGTTTGCAACTTTGACATGCTTTTCGGCAGGTTCGTCAAACGTTGAGGCCACCACTTCCCCTTTTACAGTTCGTGCCATATCAGTTACCTCTTCAGGTCGTTCATCTATCAGCAAAACAATAAGATAAGCCTCTGGATGATTGGCAGAAATAGCATTTGCCAAATCTTTCAATAAGGTTGTTTTACCCGTTTTTGGTTGTGCAACAATCAACCCGCGCTGCCCTTTCCCTATCGGAGAAAAGAGATCTATTATTCGTGTAGCTATTGTTGCTTTATGGCTTATGATATCAAATTTTTCGTTCGGGAAAAGGGGTGTCAAATGTTCAAAATTGACCCGATCGCGCACAAATTCAGGCGGTCTTCCGTTGATGCTATCTACCTTGACTAGGGGGAAATATTTTTCACCTTCTTTTGGCGGGCGAATCGTTCCTTTTACCGTATCGCCATCTTTTAGTCCAAAAAGCCTAACCTGACTTTGAGAGACATAAATATCGTCTGGCGAACTCAAATAATTATAGTCAGAAGAGCGGAGGAATCCATAACCATCTTGAATCATTTCTAAAACACCTTCGCTGCTAATTTGACCTTCAAATTCAAAGCTTGCGGTTGTTTTTTGATGCTTAGGTTGATTCTTCTTTTTGTCGGGACGGTTGGGCTGCTTATTTTGCCTATCACTCTGATTATCAACTCTTGAAGATCTGTCTTGTTGCTGTTGCTGTTGGTTATGAACAGGTCGTTTTCTCGGCTCTCTACCCAATCCTTTAGCTCTAATAGGCTCGCTTTGCTGAGCTCTGTTCTGACTTGGATTTGTAGCTTGATCCTCAGTTGCTTTTGGTTTAGAGTTCTGGTTTTCAACAGATCCTCTAGACTGCTTTGCCAATGGCTTTTGGTCTTCCGAAGACTTACTTTTCACTTCACTTGCTGGCCTCGGGCGAGCAGGTCGTTTACGGTCTTGAGCTTGTAATCTGGGTTTCGAATCAGCACTAGAGTTCTGATTTTCTGCTGGCTTTGTTTGGCTATTTGCCTGTTTTTTTAGGCGTTCTTCAACTTTGGCTCTTGGCGTTGGTCTTGGTCTTTGTACTGGCGCCGGTGCTGGAGCTGCTGTGTTTATTTTAGCTGGAGCTGATGTGTTTTGCTCGCTTGAATCAAAAACTGTTTTGGCTATTTTTGGGTTTAATGCCTGATGATCTAATATTTGATAAATTAAATCTAGTTTTTTGTGCTGTCTATACTTAGGAATCTCCATTTGTTTGGCAATCTGCTGTAAATCAGGAAGCAACTTGCCCTTTAATTGCAAAATATCGTACATAAATGCGTTTAGAAAATGTTTAGAATGTGTATTCGAAAATGAATAAAATGAATCTGTATTGAACTAAAATTCCTCATAGAATCGAAGGAATTGATTTTGCAAGTATACAATAAAATCATTTAACTTTTACCATGTAAGTCAAAAAAAAGACTATAATGGCTTATATTTGTCCCGTCATAAAACATTCTGAATATCAAAACTTCATACAGATGCGACTTCATTTTTATATACTCTTAGGCTCAATCATCTTTTCCTTCTCGAGCTGTAGTCAGCTCAAACAGCCCAAACTGAATGCTTATGCTTTGAGTGTAGAAAAACACCGCACAAGCATTCACAAAGACATGCTTTCGGAAGAACACCCGTTCAATAAAGAACAAAAATCTAAATTCATTGGATTTGATTACTTTCCTGCTAATGAATCATTTAAAACCATAGCTGAACTAAAATTCAAAAAAGAGACCGAAGCCATAAACATGGTAACTTCCGACGGAAAAACACGTAAATATTTAGATGTAGCAAACCTACAATTCGAGCTCCAAAACCAAACCTACACCCTACATTTGTATCAATCCATTGATGGCAATCATTACTTTTTGCCTTTCACAGATGAAACCAATGGCGTTTCTAGCTATGGCGGCGGACGCTATTTAGACATCGAGAGTCAATCCATAAAAGGCAACACCTTAGAGCTTGATTTTAATTTGTGTTACAATCCATATTGTGCCTTTGTTGAAGGCTACTCTTGCCCTATTCCACCTCGAAATAATCATCTGAACATAAAGCTCGAAGCTGGTGTCAAATATCAAAAAACAGTATTTACCGACAAATGAATTTTAAAGTAGAATATGAAGACAACCACCTAATTATTGTCAATAAGCGCGCAGGACTTCTTTCGCAAGGAGATCAAACACAAGACCTTAGCCTGTTGGATGAGGTAAAAACCTATATCAAAGAAAAATATAAAAAACCTGGAAAGGTTTACTTAGGTTTGGTCCACCGTTTGGATCGCCCAACAAGTGGTTTGGTGGTTTTGGCCAAGACCAGCAAGGCGCTTTCGCGGATGAATACCTTATTTGTGAACCGAGAGGTGAAAAAAAATTACATCGCCTTGGTTGAAGGTCAAGTTAATGAAAATGAAGCTATTTTAGAAGATTTTTTAGTTAGAAACCCTAAGCAAAATAAATCTTACGCTTACTCTAAAGAATTGAAAAACAGCAAGTTGGCTAAATTAAAATTTACAAAGATTCAAACATTAGATCGCTACACACTTTTACGCATCGAACTCTTCACGGGGCGACATCATCAGATTCGTTGCCAATTATCCCACCGAGGCTATAGCATAAAAGGAGATTTAAAATATGGAGCCAAGCGTCCCAATCGAGATAAGTCGATTGGCTTGCATGCACATTATATTGACTTTATTCATCCAGTTTCTAAATTGCATATTCAAATTCAAGCTGCCCCTTTTTCCGACACCGAAAACATTTGGTCGGCTTGCGAGGTCAATTGACATAAAAAGCAAAAAAAATCATTTACAATGGCATAATTTCTGCAAAGAGCAATAAAGAGTTAATCAAAAAAAACACAGAAATTACAGAGCTAATGCGTCCAAAATACTTACTTTTACTCAGTTTAATACCACTACTTATGAGTTCTACTTTTGCTCAACACAAAGCGACAGAAACAGCTACCTTTGGGGCAGGTTGCTTCTGGTGTATCGAAGCTGTTTTTCAAGAAATACATGGCGTTAGCGATGTTAAGTCTGGCTTTACTGGCGGTAAAGTTCTCCATCCAAGCTACAAAGAAGTTTGCTCGGGAACTACTGGCCATGCCGAAGTTATTCAGCTGACCTTTGACCCAAACATCGTGTCGTACACCGACCTTCTGGAAGTTTTTTTTAGTGTACACAACCCAACCACCTTGAACCGACAAGGTAATGATGTCGGCACGCAATACCGCTCAGTAATTTTCTACCACAATACAAATCAAAAAACAACTGCCAAACAAGTCATAAAAACACTCGATGATTCTAAGGTCTACTCCTCAAAAATAGTTACTACACTGCAGCCTGAAACCACCTTTTATCTTGCCGACACTTCGCATCAAGATTATTATACCAACAATGCAGAACAAGGCTATTGCGCCTTGGTTATTCAGCCTAAAGTTGAAAAATTCAGAAAAGTATTTAAAACACTTTTAAAAAAATAATTCACTGCTATTCAGATTGTTTCATGAATTTTCCCTTATTTTTTTGTCTTTTATTTTGCTCCGTTTTTTTTTCATGCAACGAAACCGCCAAGCAACAGCCCACAACGGTGGAGCTCAATTTTTCAGAACATATTTCTCCCATCATTTATCAAAACTGCGTTCCTTGCCATCGAAAAGATGGAGGCGCACCTTTTGAGCTAAATTCCTACCAGGCTGTCCGGAAGCGATCAAAAATGATTGCCTATGTTACCAAAGAAAAATATATGCCACCTTGGCCTGCCGACCCAAACTACAGGCATTTTTTGGATGAAAAAACCTTAACTGAAACCGAAATTGAACTTATTCAGACATGGCATAAACAAGGTGCAAAGCAAGGCAACCCAGCCTTAGAGTCCGAAATACCCGAATATTCAAAATCAAACCTAGGAGAACCTGATTTAATTGTGAAGATGCCAGAGCGAATTCCAATTATTGGCAATAATACCGATCGGTTTTTGATAGCAAAAATGCCCTATGAAATTCCATCAGACACTTTTGTTCGCCACATCGAATTTGTACCCGGAAATCGAAGATTTGTTCATCACATGAATGGCCATGTTTTGCAATATTTTGACCCTAAAGACGTGTGGCAAGGTAAGCATTGGGTCAACCGCGAAGAACACCTAGAACAAGATGCCTATCACGTATTAGGTTTTCCATACCCAGACGGCAGTTTCCCCACCTTAGTTCCCTCTGTATCAAACTACTTGCCAGGTGTTGTTCCCCCTATTTATCCAGACGGCATTGGCGGTTTCAGGATCACAAAACAAGGGCTTTTTTATCTAAACGACATCCATTATGGCCCAAGCCCGATAGATACATTTGACCAATCCTATTTTAGAATTTATTATGACGAGCACCCTCCCAAAAGACCTTTACGAGAATTTCAATTAGGCACACAAGGCGTTTCGCCTGTCGTTCCACCTCTAGTCATTCCTCCCAATGAAATTAAGAGCTTTAGAACCCAATTTGTTTTACCCCAATCTATTTCGCTGCTTACAGTAAATCCACACATGCATCTTTTAGGAAAATCGATGAAAGCCTACGCTATTGAACCTCATGGAGACACTATTCCGCTTATTCATATTCCCGAGTGGAATTTTAGGTGGCAGTATTTTTATACTTACCCTAAAATCATCAAACTCGAAAAGGGTACAACTTTGATTGCCGAAGCCGTGTTTGACAACACCATAAATAATCCAGATATTCCATTCGATCCACCGAAATTAACCACCGGAAAAAAAGGCTCAATGAAAACAACGGACGAAATGTTTCAGCTTATCATGACTTATTTACCTTATCAATCGGGCGATGAGCTGATTTCGCTATCGCCCGATTGAGCCTGAGGGTTGACCTCTCTATTTAGCTATCCTAAAGTAAAACCTATACTTTAAAGATACACTTACTGCCAATTTACATTATACTTATCCGTATGAACTTTATATTGATGACCAATTTAAGGTGAAGAAAATGATTAAGAAGTAGGCGCTGTTGAAGCAGACTCACCTTAAGACTAAGCTGTTAGTCAAATGTAGGTAAGTCTGTTTTTTATTAATTTAAAGCTAAAACGCAGCACTCTGGCTTAAACCAAAACTAAGCCTAAGCCGAGAAATGCTCGATAATTTTTTCCGCCAATTCAGTTCCTATACGAGACTGAGCCTCAGCGGTTTGCCCACCAATATGCGGAGTCAGCGATAGTTTGGGATGCATCAAGACTTGCATGGCAGGTTGAGGTTCGTTGTCGAACACATCCAAGCCAGCGTGAGCCACCAAGCCTTCGTCTAGCGCCTTCAGCAACTCTACCTCATCAACCACACCGCCACGAGCGGCATTAACAATACAAACGTTAGACTTCATAAGCTCAAATTGCTCTTTGCCTATCAGGGCTTTACCAAGAAAAGGAACATGAATACTTAAGAAATCAGACTGCATCAAGAGTTCTTCTAAGCTTGAATTGTTGACTTTGAATGTCAAGGTTTGATGCTGAGAAAATTCAACTTCAAGTTCTGGTTTAATTTCAAATTTATCATACACCAAAACATTCATCCCTAAGCCAAAAGCAATTTTGGCAGTTGCTTGGCCAATTCTTCCAAAACCAATAATCCCGACTGTTTTTCCTTTAAGTTCGCAACCTTTTGAGTAGGATTTTTTTAGACCTTTAAAATTCGTTTCGCCTTCCAAAGGCATTTGCCGATTTGAATCAAAAAGACCTCGAGATAAACTCAAAAAGTGAGCAAAAACCAATTCGGCAACCGAGTGCGAGCTTGCCGCTGGAGTGTTGACCACAACGCGCCCAATAGAACGTGCATAGTCCACATCAATATTATCCATTCCCACGCCACCTCGACCAATCAATTGAAGGTCTGGACAGGCATCTATTAAGTCTTTTCGGACCGTAGTGGCACTCCGAACTAAAAGCCCAACAATTTGATTTTCATTAATATAATCAATCAATTGATTTTGCTCGACATGCTGAGTAAAAAGCTCAAAACCAGCTTCTTGTAATGCGACAATTCCTGCTTGAGAAATACCGTCGTTGGCTAAAATTCGTTTCATTAGGCTTGTGTTTTTTCTAGTTGTTTCATCACGTCTACCAATACCTGAACGCTGTCTAAAGTTAAGGCATTATACATCGAGGCACGGTAGCCGCCTACCGATCGATGACCTTTTAGTCCGTTGATTCCTGCGTCGTTCCAAAGTTTATCAAAAGCTTCGGCATACTTGTCGTTGGTCAAACGAAATGTAAGGTTCATTTTCGATCGATCTTCTATCTTGGCATGACCTTCAAAACAAGGATTTCGGTCAATTTCGGCATATAATAGTTCAGCTTTTTGGTTGTTGATGTTCTCTATCCACGAAATGCCGCCATTGTTTTTTAGCCATTCTAAGGTTAGCATCGAAACATAGATCGAAAACACGGGCGGTGTGTTAAACATCGACTCCTTTTTGATGTGGGTTTGATAGTCCAACATGGTTGGGATGGCGCGTTTGGTTTTGCCCAAAATACTGTTTTTAACGACAACCAAAGTAGCTCCTGCAGGCCCCATATTTTTTTGAGCACCAGCATAAATTAGGTCAAATTGAGAAAAATCTAATTGACGACTAAAAATATCCGAAGACATATCGCAAATTTTCAACACACCTTCTTTTGAAGGAAAGTCAAAAAGCTGTGTACCATAAATGGTATTATTTGACGTATAATGTAAATAATCCAAGCCAGAAGGAATGTCATATCCTTTAGGTACATAGTTGTATAGATCTGATTTTGAAGAAGCTAAGCAATAAGCTTCGCCCAAAAAGTTGGCTTCCTTGAGTGCTTTGTTTGCCCAAGTTCCGGTATCTAGATAGCCTGCTTTTCCATTTTCATTCATCAAATTGAACGCGACCATCAAAAATTGTAGACTTGCGCCACCCTGAAGAAAAAGTACGGAGTATGAATCGTCTAACTGGAGTAGTTCCTTCACTAAACTTCTGGCTTTTTCCATGACTTCAACAAAGTCTTTTGATCGATGCGAAATTTCGAGTAAAGAAAGATCCAAGTCATTGAAATTCAGTACCGATTTGGCGGCTTGCTGAAAAACGTCTTGAGGCAAAATACATGGGCCTGCACTGTAATTGTGTTTTTTCATAAGATTAGTTTTTAGTTAAAGTTCTGTGGGTTCTAAACGTTCTAAAAAATTCCATTTTCCTTTTTTGAACATAAATCCATTATAATTTAAAGTTGGCACGATGGCCGATTTTATTCGAGTCGATTCGCCATCAACAGGCTGTAGGTCATCAAATAAAATGATGCCCGATTTGGCTTTGTATTCTAAGGTTACAGAGGCTAATTCGTTAAATTCCATCACGTAACGGTTTTTAATACCAGATTTAGAAACAAATAAAGGTGCACCAAAAAGGGGTGTTTTTTTATTGTCAAACCACAATACATCTATAATTTTTTTGTTGGTTTTGGCGTCGTTGCCGTCCCAGGCCAAAAGTGTATAGTATTTACGGTCATTGTGCTCATTTTCAATAAGTTTATAATACAAAGCACCAAACCAATTGTCGGTCGTAAAGGTTTTTATTTCGACGTTTTTTTGGGCATGCGAACGGTCTCGGAGACGACGAACAACCTGCGCGCGCTGTTTTCGGTCATAATAATGAATGAAACCAAAGTATTGCACCAATTGATTGTCGTATTGCAAAGCCCACGTGATGAGCCGAAATGACTTGTCTTTGGGTTGCAAAATAGAGATATGATCGAGTTTGGTAAAGCTATAACGCAGTGATTTTTTATGAGAAATTAATTGATAGAGTTCGTCAATCAATGCGGCGTTGGCTTGTAGTTTTAGCGTGTCATTGGGCGCCGAGTAGACACGTTCGGACAAGTCGGACAGGCGCTGTTCGGCCTCCATAAAGAGGTTTTTTTGTGCAAAACAAGCTTGGGTATAGAAAACAACAACAATACATGCTATTTTAACCATGAAGATAAGCCTTTTTTGCATTAAGCTGATCGTCAGACTCTGGGTTGTTTTCGTCTGGCACACAACAATCTACGGGACAAACAGCAGCGCATTGGGGTTCATCATGAAAGCCAATACATTCGGTACATTTTTCGACCGCAATATAGTAGTAATCATAATCTAAGGGCTCGTTTTCTGCCTCAGAATCGACCTCAGAACCATCAAGTTTTTTAGATGTTCCAGAGCGGTTTGTTCCGTCCGAAAACGACCAATTTATGCCGCCTTCGTAAATAGCTGTATTGGGACATTCGACTTCGCAAGCACCACAATTTATGCATTCGTCGGTAATTTTAATTGCCATGAAAATTATCTTTTTAATTTTGCAGTCAAAGTTAATAAAATACTATGTATCCAGCACAGCGAAATCAAGCTTTTTCTCAGCTCGGCTTGTTTTTAGAACAATTTACTGAGACAGGCAGCAAATCTGATGTTTTAAGCGATTTGAACTCAGTTTTTTATGATAATTTCGACACGCTTTTGTCTAGCCACATTCATTTCAATGGTTGGTTTGGGCGGAGCCAGATTGAATCTGCGCTTACGGCACTCGTTCCTTTGCTCAAACCCAAGACTCTAGAAACGTGGCTTTCCGACTATGAACTGGAGTCCGAAACGGAATCGAAAACAGTTTTAGTTGTCATGCCGAGCAATTTGCCATTAGTTGGTTTTCAGGACTTTGCGGCGGTTTTGCTCACGGGTCATCGTTTTTTGGGCCGATGTTCAGATCAAAATAAGTGGCTTTTGCCATTAATTTCAAAGGTTTTGATCGCCATTCATCCCGATTTTGAATCCTATATTACATTTTCGGAGCGCATCAATACACTAGATTATGATGCGGTCATTGCCACGGGTTCAAACAACTCGGCTCGATACTTCGAGTATTATTTTTCAAAAAAACCAAATATTATCCGAAAAAACAGAACCAGTGTAGCGGTGCTAACAGGCAAAGAAACCACTATGGATCTAAAGGCTTTGGCAAAAGATATTGGTCTCTATTTTGGGCGAGGTTGCCGTAGCATCAGTAAATTATATTTGCCAACATCGATGTCGATAGATCTTATTTTTGAAGCTCTTTTTGCAGAAAAACACATCATCGAAAACAATAAATACGCCAACAACTACGACTACCATCGAGCTTTGTATTTGATGGGGCAACAGCCTTTTTTGGACAATGGATTTATGATTCTGAAAGAAGACAAAGGCTTGCACAGCCCCATTTCTGTGTTGTACTACAGCTTCTATGACTCTATTCAAGAGCTTGAAAATCAATTAAATGAATTAGAATCCGAACTTCAATGCACGGTTTCAAATCATCCTAATATAAGCAGCAAATCCCTTGGCGAAGCCCAACGCCCAACATGGAAAGATTATGCCGACAACATCGATACCATTCAATTTTTAACCCAACTCTAAACCAAACATATCATGCCAAAACTTTCAAAAAAAGGCTTACAAATGCCTCAATCTCCGATCCGAAAATTAGTTCCCTTTGCCGAAGACGCAAAACAGAGAGGCACAGAAGTTATTCATCTCAACATCGGGCAGCCAGACATCCAAACGCCAGCACCGGCCTTAGAAGCCATCAAAAACTACAATGAAAAAGTAGTTGCCTATAGCCACTCGGCAGGAAACGAAAGCTACCGAAAAGCCTTAGCTAACTACTATCAGAACATTGGCTTAGACATCGATTTTACGAATATTTTGGTAACCACGGGAGGTTCTGAAGCCATCACAATGACCTTAAATTCGATCATGGATCCGGGAGATGAACTCATTATTCCAGAGCCTTTTTATGCTAACTATAATGGGTTTTCAATTAGCTCTGGGGTGCAAGTTGTACCTATCACAGCGTCGTTGGAAACTGGATTTGCCCTGCCTTCTATTTCCGATTTTGAAGCTAAAATCACTTCCAGCACCAAAGCTATTATGATTTGCAACCCTGGAAACCCAACAGGCTACCTCTATAGCTTAGATGAACTGAACCAACTGGCTGCTTTGGCCAAAACACACGATTTGTTTTTGATTGCCGATGAAGTCTATCGCGAATTTGCCTATGACGGCACTCAACATCACTCTATTTTAGAATTAGGTATAGAAGAACATGCTATTGTAATAGATTCAACATCAAAACGTTACTCGATGTGTGGCGCAAGAGTTGGCTGTTTGATTACGAAAAACGAAGCTGTTTATTCAACCTGTCTAAAGTTTGCTCAAGCTCGCTTGTCTCCCCCAAGTTTTGGTCAGGTAGCTGGCGAAGCTGCTCTGGCAACAGGTCAAGATTATTTTGATGAAGTTATTGATGATTATTTAGAACGTCGAAATGTGTTGGTTGATGGACTAAATGCCATTGAGGGCGTTCGATGTCCGAAGCCAAAAGGCGCATTTTATTGTATTGCCGAACTGCCCGTTGAGGATGCCGAACATTTTGCACAATGGCTTTTAGAATCTTTTTCTCACCAAGGTGCAACCTTGATGGTGGCACCAGCTCAAGGTTTTTATTCTAGTCCAGAAATTGGAAAAAAACAAATTAGACTAGCTTATGTATTGAATGTCAATAAGTTGAAATTAGCTTTGGAAGTTCTCGAAGCTGCCTTAAAAACCTATCCAAATATCTAAAAACCAATGGACTCAACTCGAATTCGTGTTGGCGGCGTGCCAGAGCATTTCAATCTGCCCTGGCATTTGGCCAAAGATCAAACCCTGTTTGCGCAACGTGGTTTGGCAATAGATTGGACTGATTTTAAAGGCGGTACCGGTGCGATGTGTAAAGCACTTCGAGAAAATGAAATCGATATAGCCATCGTATTGACCGAAGGTATTATTGCCGATATTGCCAGAGGAAATCCATCAAAATTAGTCGGTGCGTTTATCACAAGCCCGTTGCAGTGGGGCGTTCATGTGGCGAATCATTCCAATGTTGAAAAACTCGAAGATCTTGAGCATAAAACAGCGGCGATCAGTCGCTTTGGTTCAGGTTCGCACCTCATGGCCTACGTGCAGGCCGATCAGCAAGACTGGCACTTAGATCAGCTCAACTTTGAGGTCGTCCGAAATCTGGATGGCGGCATTAAGGCTCTAACAAATGCTCAGGCCGATTATTTTATGTGGGAAAAATACACTACCAAACCGTATGTAGATCAAGGTATTTTGCGCCGAGTTGCTGTTTGCCCAAGTCCATGGCCGAGCTTTATGATTGCGGTTAGAACTGAGTTTTTAGATAATCATAAAAAATTGACTAACAGATTGATAGAGTCAATTTATCAATCAAATTACGCCTTTATTCAAAATCCAGATTCTTGCGCACATATTTCAGAGCGTTACAACTTGCCTTACAAAGACGTTAAACAATGGTTTGCAGAAACCGAATGGGCCTTAAATTCTGATTTAGAACCTAATATCCTAAATAAGGTTCAGGAAAAATTGTTGGATTTAGGCATCATTGAGACCAAGCTTGCCTTAACAGATTTGGTTTTTGAGCTCAGCGACTAAAGCAAATCTTAAGAAAACTGGCAGAACTAATATTTCAGGAATTGATTATCCATCCAACTAGGCTGATTCAAATTTCAGACAACGAATTATGCATCAACCTTATAAGTTAAAAAAATCTTTTACAATCTGATTATCAATGCATTGAAACAAAACCTAAACACAAATTTACCTTATAGAAAATATACATTTCACACGATTGTTAGTATTGAAAAAAAACATGAATTTGCACTACATTAATCATTAATTTTTATTGACGAAACTAAAAAAAAGATTAAATTTGCAAACTCAAATCTGTACAACAAGAGGATTATTAGCTCAATGGAATCAAAGGTTCAAATCTACACAGGTCGCTTTACGCGCAAATTAGCCGAGGAAATAGCCGAAAAATACGGCACTAAATTAGGCGAAGTTAGTATTTCCAAATTTAGCGACGGTGAGTTTCAGCCCTCTTTTGAACAAACCGTACGTGGAGATTATGTGTTTATTATTCAATCGACACCACCACCATCAGACAATTTGATGGAAATGCTGTTGATGATTGATGCCGCCAAACGTGCTTCAGCAAAACACATTATTGCCGTAATGCCCTATTTTGGTTTGGCTCGCCAAGACCGAAAAGACAAACCACGTGTGCCGATTGGCGCCAAACTTGTTGCCAACATGATTCATGCCGCTGGCGCAACCCGAATTATGACCATGGATCTTCATGCTGATCAAATTCAAGGTTTCTTTGAAGTTCCTGTAGACCATCTTTATGCCTCCTCTGTATTTATAGATCATGTGAGAGCCATGAATTTGGATAATTTAGTGATTGCATCGCCCGATATGGGAGGCTCAAAACGTGCCAAAACCTATGCAAAACACTTAGAATGCGAAATGGCAATTTGCTACAAACAACGCCTAAAAGCAAACGTAATAGACACCATGACCGTTATTGGCGACGTTAAAGACCGTAACGTTATTTTGGTTGACGACATGGTAGACACCGCCGGAACGCTAACAAAAGCAGCAGAAATGATGCTCGATCAAGGCGCCAAATCCGTAAGAGCTGTTTGTACACATGCCGTACTTTCTGGAGAAGCCTATAATCGTATTCAAAATTCTAGACTTCAAGAACTGATTGTAACCAACACCTTAGAGCTTGACCCTAAGGCAAATAAAGAAAAAATAACTCAACTTTCGATTGCTCCAATCTTTGCCGATGTTATTGGCAATGTGTTTGGGCAAAAGAGTATTAGCTCGTTTTTTATCAATTAACACAATAAATTATACCAATGGAAACTGTAAAGTTAAGCGCCCAAGCGCGTGTAAATTTGGGGAAAAAAGAATCTAAAGCCCTAAGAGCAGCAGGTAGCGTACCATGCGTTATCTATGGTGGAGAAAAAAACATCCACTTTTCGGCTCAAGACAATGATTTGAGAAACCTAGTTTACACTCCAAACGTGTATCGTGTAGAAGTCGAAATCGACGGAACAACACATACAGCAATTCTTAAAGACATTCAATTTCATCCCGTAACCGATAAAGTCATTCACATTGACTTTATGGAATTGGTTGCAGACAAAGAAATTACGTTAAACGTACCTATTCGCCTTGAAGGAAGTGCAAAAGGAGTAATGAATGGTGGTAAACTACGTAAAAACATGCGTCAGTTGACCGTTCGTGCCACTCCTGCGAATCTTCCAGACTCAATTACAATTGATGTAACAGAACTCGCTATCGGGAACTCCACAAGAGTATCCGACCTTCAAGGTAACGATTTTGACATTCTAAATCCAAGCTCAGCCGTAATCGTTGCCGTTAAAATGGCTCGTGGTGCCGCTGCCGACGAAGAAGAGGAAGGAGAAGCAGAAGCAAGCCCTGAAGCAGAAGCTGCAGAATAAGCTTAGCTACTTTTTAGAACTAAAAAAGGTCAGTAACTTTAATGTACTGGCCTTTTTTTTTGGTTCTAAAAAAAATAATACCCCTTGATACACCAGGGCTCATCAAACGAATCCTTAACACCTTTTCAAAAATAACTCGTTTTGTTAAAGAACATGGCCATTTCCAAAATTTGATTTTATCTGAGAAATCAGTCAGTAAACTCAGAGCTTCGATAGAAGATTCTTACCTTTACAGAATGAAAACTATAGCCTTTTGTTTAGTCGGTCTTGTAGGTTTAAGCTTCTGTTTTTCAGTTCGCCATATCGAGTTCCGAACACCCGAAACCTCAACTCAACTTGGCGAAAAGTTATTTTTTGACCCCATACTCTCTTTAGATCAGCGCATTTCTTGTGCATCTTGCCATAGACCCGAAGCTGCCTTTGCCGATACGCTTGCCCTTTCTTTAGGCGTGGGCAATAAAACAGGTTTAAGAAACGCGCCGTCGGTAATGAATATGGCAAGTCGGCCTTATTTTTTTTATGACGGACGAGCAGCCAGCTTGGAAGAACAAGCGCTTGGTCCAATCGAAAATCCAGTTGAAATGCATTTAGCTATCGATTCGGCTGTTCGGCGATTGAACAATTCGAGCGTCTATCTCAACTTATTTCAGCTTATTTTTTCTGAACGCCCATCAAAAACAAATCTAACAAAAGCTTTGGCCGATTTTCAACGCCGTTTAGAGAGTGATGGCTCTGCTCCTCACGATCGATGGATTAGAGACTCGACCTACGCTCATTTTTCTGAATCTCAACAGCGAGGACGCACACTCTTTTTGGAAAAAGGAAAGTGTTTTGATTGCCACTTTGGTCCGGATTTTACCGGCGATGAGTTTAGAAACATAGGTCTGTATGACGAAAAAACATACTTCGACAAAGGTCGGTTTGATGAAACCTTGGATTCGGCTGATTTGGGCCGATTTAAAGTCCCTGGATTAAGAAATGTAGCTCTTACTGCGCCTTTTATGCACGATGGTTCGCTGAAAACACTGGAAGATGTTGTGGCTTTTTATAGCAATCCGTATGCTTTTGTTGAAACTCCAATCAACATAGATACCTTGATACAGAAACCACTTCATCTATCTGAAAATGAACAAGTTGACTTAGTCAATTTTTTACATTCCCTAACGGATAAAACGACTTTTAAACGGCAATTCTAGTTCTATTGTTCTAGCCCTTTGCCTGTTGAGTGTCATCACACAGCAAAATCTATTCTAAAAAGGCCTCTGGATCTTCAGCTACAAAATACCGAGGATCATCTACTTGATCTACAATAAGTTGATTGAATTTTGGAGAAGATTTTCTTAATAACATCTTGCAATCCGTACTTAGGTGTGTTAGACTGATTGATTTTCCTGCTTCTTCATATTTTTCAACCAAACTGGAGATGGCTTCCAAAGCAGAATGATCGCTAATTCTGGATTCTAAAAAGTCTATTTCAACTTGATTAGGATCAGATTTGATGTCAAATTTTTCTGAAAACGCTTGAATAGAACCAAAGAACAACGGCCCCCAAATTTCATAGCGTTTTGCTCCCTTGCTTGTTATCGATTTTCGGGCTCGAATTTTTGTTGCATTTTGCCAGCTAAACACTAAAGCTGAGACAATGACACCAGCAATTACAGCAATGGCGAGGTCAAAAATCACCGTTAGGGTTGAGACCAAAATTAGGACAATCAGGTCGCTCAACGGAATTTTGCCAAACAAGCGGAATGAAGACCAGGCGAATGTGCCGATAACCACCATAAACATCACGCCCACTAAAGCGGCAATCGGGATTTGTTCAATATAAACGGAAGCAAACAAAATAAACATCAATAACATGAGCGCAGCTACAATACCCGAAAGTCGGCCTCTTCCGCCACCTTTTATGTTGATAATCGACTGTCCAATCATGGCGCAACCGCCCATACCGCCAAACAAACCTGTCAGTATATTGGCCGAACCTTGAGCTAAACATTCTCGGTTTGAGTTTCCACGACTTTCGGTCAAATCATCAATTAAATTTAATGTCATCAAAGATTCTATCAGACCAATAGCAGCAAGAATCAAAGCGTAAGGAAAAATGAATTTTAAGGTTTCAAAATTGAGCGGAATCTTTGAGAAGGTTTCTAAAACGGGCATCGGGATACTGCCTTTCAGACCATCTCCACCGCCTTCGCTGATGAACGAACCTACGGTTGCAACATCCAGTTTGGCAAAAATAGCTAGGGCAGAAACCACCAAAATGGCGATCAAAGCAGAGGGAAGTTGTTTTAGGGCTTTTATTTTTGGTAAACCCCACATAATCAACATGGTTAGAGCAACCAAGCCGAGCATTAAATATAGTGGTTCGCCGCTGATGTAGGTTTTTACAACATCACCATTAGCATCGAGCATGCGCTGACCTGTTTCATCCAAAACAAAGCGTTTGAACATACCCAATTGAGAAAGAAAAATAACAATGGCCAAGCCATTCACAAAGCCCATCATAACAGGGTGTGGAATGAGCCGAACAAATTTTCCGAGCTTAAAAACGCCTGCCAACATCTGAATAATCCCCATCAATATGACGGTCAAAAACAAATAGTATAAACCTAAATTTTCATCAGGATGTCCCATGGCATTTCCTTCGCTAACTAAGCTAACCATAACAACTGCCAGGGCGCCAGTAGCCCCAGAAATCATACCTGGCCGACCGCCAAAAATAGAAGTAATTAGGCCAACCATAAAGGCGGCATACAAGCCAACTAGCGGGTCTACGCCAGCCACAAAAGCAAAGGCAACAGCCTCGGGCACAAGCGCTAAGGCGACCGTGATTCCGGAAAGGATGTCGTTTCGCATATTGGCTTTTGTTTTCTGGATAAGTGAACTTAGCATGGTATTTAGTTTAGAATTTAAACCAACTGATAATCAGTGTTTTAAATCAAATTTAGACTTACAATCGGCAAAGATAAACGAATCCAGTTAGTATCATCAGATTCATCTGATTAAATCTAAAACCCTAACTAGTCTTGCTCTTGTTGTTTTTCGCGTTGAATTTCTCTTGCCGAAGATAAAGCACTGGCAATGAGACCTGTAGGAATTGTTATGATACCTAAGCCGAGCATTAATATAACAAACGTGAAGACACGTCCACCAAGCGTTATGGGATACACATCGCCGTAGCCAACGGTGGTTAGCGTGATGATAGACCACCAAAAGCTATGAAAAATAGATGCAAATGCTGCTGGCTGGGCTTCGTTTTCAAAGTAGTAGATTCCTGCTGAAGATAAGAATAAGAAGATGAAGGTTAGGATGAAAAACAGCGACAATTCGGGGCGAATCATTTTTAGAGCCATAGCAAAACGCGAAAGTGCATCGCTGTATTTAGATATTTTTAAGGCGCTAATAATTCTAAAAATACGAAGTGCTCTTATTGCGCGAAGGTCAAATTGTTTGGCAAACAAAAAGGGCAGAATAGCTAGTAAATCTATAATACCAAAAAAACTAAATATATACTTTAGCTTATGTTCAGTGATGTAAATACGGCCAAAATACTCGATAGTAAAAACAATGTAGCAGATCGTGTTTATCAGGTCCAAATACGATTTGCTCTGCGGCGAAAGATCTGGCAGTGTGCCGATGCAATAGACCAGAATGGAAAGAAATATCAGTATTTGGATAGAAATATCAAACAAACGACCTTTTTTGGTATTGTTTTCTTCAATGATAGATCTTATTTTCTCTTTTGCTGAAACATTGAGCTTGCTAACAGCTTTTGACGACTTGTTGATAAATTTTTCAGATTTTTTCATGGTAATTTACAAAAATTGTTGTGGCTTTTTTGAGAACGCAAAGGTACGGTTCATTCGTCAAATCTTAAATCTGTAAACCAATATACTCTCTTTGGCTTTAGGTCGAACTATTTGGCTTGATTTTCGGTGTTTTACAGCTGGCAAGAAAAGCAAAAAGTCCAATTTGTAATTTTGATTTCACCATTTCTATGAAAGTGAGTTGATAACCCACTCCCTTTATTCTTAATAAAAAAAGATTCTTCCTTGAATTCAAAAAATAATTGAAACATTTAGATTAGGTCGTAATTAGTTTATCTAATTCTTCCAAAGAAATGAAATCTCCCTCTTTAGCATTATTAATTCTTTCATCTAAAATAGCATCATGCCATTTAGGAACATCAATGGTAGTATCATTAGAAGCTACAATCTCTTTAATACTAGAAATAAGATTGCTATTACTAAGGTTTTCTTTGATGTAATTTAATACAATATCATCTTTCAATATGTTAGTTTTTGTCCCCATAACCACAAATATAACGATAAATAAAAATCAATTAGCTTCAAAAAATCACTTTAATTTTTTAATCTTACTCTGTTTACGGAAGTCGTGTTGTACTCTCCTTTTTTGATTTTAAGCCAAACCATTTCGCTTGATTTTCAATACTTTACAATAAACAACCAAACTCTTACGAAATCAAATCAATTTGATTTAGAAAATGAATATCTTGTTTGAACAACAAACTGATTCGGTCTTATCTAAAATCTTAACTTCAATGTAATCAAGAACTTATTTTTGTTTTCTTTCTTTTCTCATGGTAGTTTCTCTATGTCATAATGTGGAGCCCGCTACTGACCTCTATAAGATTAGATGATAGTAATCAAATCATAATCTCTTGTTTGTGTAATGTGTCGCCCACCACTCTTTAGAAAAAAAGCTCCCACCTCCGCTTATCTTTATTTATAATAAGTTAAAATAAGGCCTCTACTTAGATTTTATTTGTACTTTTGTCGACTTATATTTTAGACCCAAAAAGCATGATAACAATAGCAGAACAAGCTCGCAAAAAGTTACTCAACCTGATGGAGGAAGAAGGCAAAAACCCTTCTAATTTCTATGTCAGAGTTGGTGTTACGAGTGGCGGTTGCTCAGGACTTTCGTACAAACTCGATTTTGATAGCGAGCGCGAAGAGTCTGACCAATGTATTGAAGTAGACAATATTAGGCTCTTGGTCGACAAAAAATCCGTTTTGTATTTGGCAGGCACCGAACTTAAGTTTTCGGGCGGATTGAACGGCACTGGTTTTGTTTTTGAAAATCCAAACGCCAGCCGAACTTGTGGCTGTGGCGAAAGTTTCTCTTTATAATTTTAGTTAGAAATGATAGAAAAAGAATTGTCGGAAGACGACAAAATATTGGATGAAGTAACGCGTTCGGAATATAAATACGGTTTTGTTACCGACATCGAATCCGATACCATTCCGAAAGGCTTAAATCCCGATG
>JBMYYR010000035.1:0-21916 GCA_049609625.1 Flavobacteriales bacterium
ATCCCACACATAATTAATGTACGTTGTGTCATAAACGTAGTCTTTAGAAATACACTTGACCACTTTGTAGGTTGAAGAATTTTGATCTGGTTCAACGATTTTTAGATTTATTGACACAACAGTGTCAATAGAGATGACTTTATCCTGCTCTATATATTGATTGATCGAATTTGAAGGCAAATGGTTACGCTCTTGAGCGTATGCAAACAAAGTTAGGCTTAGGAAACCAATCAGAAGGTGAAGACGATTCATAATATAATACAACATTTAGTAATTGACAATTTTACGTTTTTTTTTAATATTAGGAGCTCATGAAGTCTATTTTAATTAAATTTTCTATTTTTGTGCCTTTAAGTTAAAAAAACAAACACGCTAGTAAAATGAAAAAAACACTTATTTTATCCCTTTTAGTTTGTAGTTCAAGCATAGCTTTAGCTCAAAGCGGAGGTTTGCCTACAAACCCTAAGGAGGGTAAATGCTATGTCCGTTGTGTTACTCCAGACGAATATACTACTGAGGATGTTAAGGTTATGATTAGACCAAGTTATAAGACCATTGTAACATATCCAGCAGAATATAAGACGGTAACTGAACAAGTTGTTGTCCGAGAAGAATATACCTTATTGTCTGTTGTGCCTGCAACTTTTGAGTATGTGAACAAAGAATATATCTCGAAAGATCCCTCAACCAAGCTAACACATCATAAGGCTAAATTCAACAAAAGCTATGAAAATATACAGATAGCTCCACCTAAAGCACGTTGGGAAATGGGTGAAAAATTGCCAGATTGTACATCTGCTGACCCTAACGACTGTCGTGTGTGGTGCTATAAGCCTCAGCCAGCAGAGTTTAAGAAAGTAGAGGTTTACACCTTAGACAGTGATGCGTACATTGAAACGACTCCAGGTGGTGTCGAAGAAAAGAGAGCTATCAGAACTAAAGTGCTTAAAACACCCGCAACTACAAAAGAAAAAGTAGTTCCTGCAGAATATGCTACGGTTACAAAACAAGTCTTAGTTAAAGATGCGTGGTCGGAAGAAAAAGAATTTCCTGCTGAGTACACCGTGATGAAAAAAGAAACAATCTTTAAAAAAGGTGGTCAAATCACTTGGGAAGAAGTAGATTGTGAATTAACAGAATACAATCTGTTGCCTATCAATTACGACTTAGGTTCTGCAAACCTTTTATTTTCATCAATGAAAACGATAGATGAACTACTTTATCCTGTATTGATTAAGAATCCGAATGTGAGAGTAGAAATTGCTTCGCATACAGATTCAAGAGGAAAAAACTCATCAAACCAGCTATTGTCTAACCGAAGAGCAAAATCAGTTGTAGACTACCTTGTTGCAAAAGGTATCAACCCCAACAGACTTATTGCCAAAGGATACGGAGAAACTCGATTGAAAAACAAATGTGCTGACGGCGTACAATGTTCTGAAAGAGAGCACAGACAAAACCGTAGAACTGAGTTCAGAATCATCAACCAGTAATCAATACTATTGGAGTTGATTGTCTAATCAAACAAAAAAAGTCGACTTTTACGAGTCGGCTTTTTTTTTGCTGAATATAGATTGTATTTTGCCTTATGAATAAACAGAAAATTTCGGTATTTTGGTTCAGAAGAGATCTTCGTTTAGAAGACAACCATGGCTTGTCCAAGGCTTTAGAATCTCCCTTTCCTGTGTTGCCACTTTTTATTTTTGATACCAATATTGTCGATGAGCTCAAGGCGGATGACCCACGCGTGTCATTTATTTATAAGCATTTGAAGCTTGTGTCAGATAAATTAAATACGATTTCTTCCTCTTTGTTATGCAAAAAAGGAAATCCAAAAGACGTTTGGAAAACACTTTTAGATCAGTTTGATGTTCAGTCTGTTTTTGCCAATGAAGACTATGAACCTTATGCTATTCAAAGAGACAAGGATATTGAAAACCTTTTAAGTCATCATCATATTGAATTAAACCTTTTCAAAGATCAAGTTATTTTTGAAAAGTATGAAATTTTGAAAGCCGATCAGAAGCCATACACGATTTTTACGCCTTATAAAAACAAATGGCTTAGCCTTTTTGATGAAGCTTTCACAAGTTCTTTTGACTCAGGATTGAATGAACACTATTTAAACATAAATCTACCTTTTCCCAATTTATCGGACTTTGGTTTCTCTGAGTCTTCCATTCAAGTTGATGATTATCAGATAGAAATATCAAAACATTATCAAGAGGAACGAAATTTTCCTTACTTAAACAAAACCAGCCATCTTTCGCCACATTTACGCTTCGGAACGGTCAGTGTGCGCCACATTGTTCGGCATGCTTTGGCGCATCCCTTTTTTTTAAGCGAATTGATTTGGCGTGAGTTTTTTATGCAAATACTCTTTCATTTTCCAGATGTTGTACATTCTAATTTTAAGCCAAAATACAATGCTATTAAATGGAGAAATAATACAGCCGAATTTGAAAAATGGAAAAGCGGAAACACAGGCTACCCTTTGGTTGATGCTGGGATGCGAGAGCTAAACCGAACGGGTATTATGCACAATAGAGTAAGAATGGTGGCGGCTAGTTTTTTGTGTAAACATTTGCTGATTGATTGGAAATGGGGCGAAGCCTATTTTGCTGAAAAGTTGCTCGATTACGATTTGGCGCTAAATAACGGCAATTGGCAATGGGTTGCTGGGACTGGCTGCGATTCGGCGCCTTATTTCAGAATATTTAATCCCTCGGAGCAAGTCAAAAAGTTTGATTCTAAGCTAGACTACATCAGAATTTGGGTGCCCGAGCTAGACTCCTTAAACTATTCTTCGCCAATGGTAGAGCATAAAATGGCACGAGAACGAGCGCTAAAAACCTATAAGGAAGGCTTAGCGCAGACTCAGATTTAATCAATCTTCAAATGAGTTTATTATCTATGAATGACTTGCGCTCTGATTAATCTAGGTTTTTTTATTAGAAAATAAGATTTTTTTTAAAAATTAAATAATTGAAAATCAGATAATTAAACTGAATTAAATCCATTTACTTTAGTTAGTGTTTGGAAGTTTGTTATTTAGTTCGTTATTTTGTTTAATAAATATTTAATTATGTTAAACAAAATTGATCACTCCTTTACAATAAAAGACCTCGAGCAGTTGAGTGGGGTAAAAGCACATACGATACGGATTTGGGAAAGTCGCTATCAGGTGTTGAAACCTGAACGAACAGGTTATAATTTCAGACAATATTCCACAAAAGACCTCAAGCATCTTCTAAACGTGGTGCAACTCTACACCAACGGCTTCAAAATCTCTAAAATAGCCCAGCTTAGTCCCGAAGAACTTAGGTACCACGTCCGTCAGTTGACCGACACCAAGATTGATTCAGTCTATATCAATGCCCTGAAAGCCATTGTTTTAGATTTTGACGAGCAGGCTTTTACTGATTTTTTTGAGACCTTGGCAGAGCAATTTGATGACGACTACCTGTTTGAACATATTCTTTTTCCTTTTTTAATTGAAACAGGCACACTTTGGCAAACTAGCGAGCTAAAACCGATTAATGAACATTTTATTAGCAACTTAGTGAAGCAAAAGCTATTTGCGCTTATCGATCAGCTTCCGCTACCAAGTGCCGAGACCACCGAAAGAGAGTTTGTATTATTCCTGCCACCCAACGAGCTTCACGAACTTAGTTTGCTTTACCTCCATTATACACTCCGAAAAAACGGCGAAAAAAGCATCTATCTCGGACAATCGGTTCCTATTGCAAACCTGAAAAGATTTATTAGTTCGACTAAAAAACGGGTTTTTGTAGCGTCGAGTGTCCTGCAGGTTGACCAAAAGACTTCGGAAATCATCGTCAGCCAATGCGCCAAACTACTGAGCAACACGACCGAGTTTCTTTTGCATTTGGAACAAACTGAAGAGGCGTTAAATCTAGAGAAACATAAAGGTTTAGAGTGTTTTGACTCAAAAATGGACCTACTTAAGGCAATCAACAAAAGACTAAACAATTGATGAATAAAAAAGAAACAGTAAACATAATTGGAGCTGGATTTTCTTCGCTTGCAGCCGCTTGTTATTTAGCAAAAGCCGGAAAAAAGGTTCATGTTTTTGAAAAAAACAGTCATTTAGGTGGCAGAGCCAATCAATGGGAAAAGGATGGATTCAAATTCGACATGGGCCCAACTTGGTATTGGATGCCAGATGTTTTTGAGCGTTTTTTTTCGGCTTTCGGCAAAACACCTTCCAAGTATTACACCTTAGAAAAACTGTCGCCAGCCTACAAAGTTTACTTTTCAGAAGATGCTCAAGTCAACATCCCAGACAACTTAGAGGACATTTATGATTTGTTTGAAGAAAAAGAAATTGGTGCCGGCAAACAACTTAAAGCATTCATTTCCAAGGCTAAAGACAATTACGATATTGCCATTAAAGACTTGGTAGAAAAACCTGGACTATCGCCATTAGAGTTAGTCAACACCAAAACGGTGTCCAGAATGGGGAGATTTTTCACAAACATGAGATCGGATATTAAATCCTATTTCAAACATCCTGAGTTAATCCAATTATTAGAATTTCCAGTCCTTTTTTTAGGCGCAAAACCCGAAGACACGCCCTCTTTTTACAGTTTTATGAACTATGCTGACATGGGTTTAGGAACATGGTATCCAAAAGGAGGTATGTTTTCAGTAGCCCAAGGTATGGGGCGGTTAGCCAAAGAATTAGGTGTTGTTTTTCATTTGAATGCACCCGTAGATGAGTTTATTTTAGAAAATAAATCGGTGGTGGGTTTAAAGAGCAATCATTCAAGTCATTATGCCAAATATACCATCAGTGGTGCCGATTATGCGCACACCGAAACGCTACTTCCTCAAAACCTAAGACAATATTCTGCAAGCTATTGGGATAAAAAAGTATTTGCGCCTTCGGCTTTGCTCTATTATGTTGGTTTTGAAAGTCCTTTAGAACATTTAGAGCATCATTGTCTGTTTTTCGATGAAGATTTTGACGTCCATGCCAAAGACATTTACGATAAGCCAGCTTGGCCAAAAGCACCACTTTTTTATGCCAGTTTCCCTTCTATTACCGATAAATCCATTGTTCCTGAGGGAAAAATGTCGGGTATTTTCCTCATTCCATTAGCTCCCGGACTTCAAGATTCTGATGAGGAAAGAGAGCATCAATTTAATGTGATGATGGAACGCTTAGAAAAACTTTCAAATCAAGATGTTCGTTCTAAAATAGAATTTAAACAATCCTATTGCATCAATGACTTCAAAAAAGACTACAATTCCTATAAAGGAAACGCTTATGGCATGGCAAATACATTAGTGCAAACTGCTTTTTTGAGACCAAAGATAAAGAGTAAAAAAGTGAAAAACTTATATTTCACTGGGCAATTAACGGTTCCTGGCCCTGGTGTTCCGCCCGCACTAATTTCTGGAAAAATTGTAGCTAATCAAATTTTAGACAAACCCTATGAGTAAAGTTTTATTTGATAAGGCATCGCACCAAAGTAGCGTGTTGGTTACCAAACTTTATAGCACCTCATTCTCTATCGCGGTTAAACTACTCGATCCAAAAATCAGGCAAGACATCTATAATATTTATGGGTTTGTGCGCTTTGCTGATGAAATTGTGGACAGCTTTCATGATTTCGATAAAAAAATGCTGTTAGACAAGTTTGAAGCCGATATGCATCTGGCGCTTAAAAACAAAATAAGCCTTAATCCTATCTTAAATGCTTTTCAGGAAACTGTTCATCGATATGATATTGACAAACAATCTATTGCTGCGTTTATGAAAAGTATGAGACAAGATCTGAGTCAGAAAACATACGAAAGCCGAACCGACTATGAAGCCTATATTTATGGCTCTGCCGATGCCGTTGGATTGATGTGTTTGACTGTATTTGTGAACGGCAATAAAGAGCTATACAGCGAACTAAAACCAAGTGCTATGCGCTTAGGCTCAGCGTTTCAGAAAGTGAATTTCTTAAGAGACATCAAACAAGATGTTGAACAACTCGGACGCACCTATTTTCCTTCATTAAACCTGAATAATTTAGATAATGAAGTGAAAAAAGAGATTATTCTTGAAATTGAAAAGGACTTTTTAGAAGCCAAAAAAGGCATAAAAAAATTACCTTTAAGGGCAAGATTTGGGGTTTATGTAGCTTATACCTATTACATGAGCTTGTTGAAAAAACTAAAAAATGTACCTTCAGAACACATCATGACCACACGAGTAAGAATCTCAAACCCTCTAAAAATGCTGTTGGTATGCCGCGCTTATTTTAGATTTAAGTTAAATTTGCTGTAGATGAAACTCAAGCTTTTATACCTCATATTAGTTCTCGGTGTGGCTTTACCATTACAAGCCCAAGAACTAATTCATGTCCGAGAACTGGCTCACGACTCGTTTAGCTCTAAGGCTAAATTAGACTCTACCATCCAAATTCTAAAAGACAAGTCAGATGATTTAAGCATAGCCTACACGGGCTTATGCGAAACCATGATGGCAAATCATGTCTTTTGGCCCGGAACCAAATTAGCTTTTTTTAATGCAGGCAAAAAAAAGATAGAACAAGCTTGCGCCCATAAAGGAAAGCATACATTTGAACTAAGCTACATCCGTTTATTGGTTCAGCTCAACGCTCCCGGCTTTTTAGCTTATGATGAGGCCATAGAAAGCGACCTCAACTATTTTGAACAGGAGTTTAAAACCACTAAACTGTCTTCTAAATGGAAGAGCATTTTTATTTCAAATATATTGGGCTCAAAACACCTTTCTAAACAACACAAAGAAAGATTAACTAAACTAAAAGACCTTCAGTTATGAACATTTTAATATTCGTTTGCTCTTTTTTATTAATGGAATTGGTGGCTTGGTCGGCTCATAAATATATCATGCATGGATTTTTGTGGCGGCTTCACAAAGACCATCACACCAAAGAAAACTCAGATCAAGTGATGGAACATAATGACTTTTTCTTTGTCATTTTTGCAACTCCGGGTATCATCTGTATTGTTTTAGGTTCTTTTTTTGATGTGCCTTACACCTTGGCCATTGGTTCAGGAATAAGTGTTTATGGTCTATGTTATTTTTTGGTTCATGATATTTTTATTCATCAACGCATCAAGCTTTTTAGCAAATCGAACAACGCTTACTTTAGAGCCATTAGAAGAGCCCACAAAAAACACCACAAACACCTCACAAAAGAACACGGCGAATGTTTTGGAATGCTGTTAGTGCCTTTCAAATATTTTAGAAATGAATTAGCAAAAAAATGAAGGGACTGTATCTCATCTTAGATTTAGGAAGTCTTTTAGTGCCTTTACTATTTAGCTTTCATCCAAAAATTCAGTTTTATAAACAATGGAAAACGGTACTTCCTGGTATGTTTATTTCGGGAATAATTTACCTTGTTTGGGATGTCCTGTTTACTCAACAAGGTGTTTGGGGCTTCAATCCAGACTATCTGATTGGTATTCAGATTTATAATCTTCCATTAGAAGAAGTTTTATTCTTCTTTTGCATTCCCTACGCCTGTTTGTTTACTCACTATACACTCACAAAAATCTATCCTCAATTAGGCTTAAAACAAAGCACAACTTCAATTGTTAGTCTTGTGTATTCTATACTCTTATTGATTTTAATCTTTGCTTTTTCCGAACAAGACTATACGTTCGTAAACGCCACAGTAACCTTAATAATAGTATGGATAAGCTATTGGTTTGATTCTAAAATCTTAGCTAAGTTCTTTGTTACCTATCTGATTATTTTACTACCTTTTTTTATTGTAAATGGCATTCTTACAGGTAGTTTCATTGACAATGAAGTGGTTTGGTACAACAACTTAGAAAACACGAATCTAAGAATCGGGACAATTCCTGTGGAAGACACTATCTATGCCTTTGGAATGTTGTTATTGCCTTTGTTTATTGCACGATTTTTGGAGCGTACGGTGTTTCGCCCCAAGCTTTAGAGTTTAAAACGTTTAGCTGGTTTTAGGCTCGCACAAAAGGATTGTTTAGTTTTTCAAAACCAACTGTTGTTTTAGGGCCATGACCCGAATGCAATACAGTTTCGTCGGGAAGTTTATACACGATGTTTTGAATTGAGTTGACCAAGTCATCAGAATTGCAAAACGGCAAATCGGTACGTCCTACAGATTGACGAAAAATAACATCACCAACTATACACTGGTTGCTTTCGGGATGATGAAAAATAAGATGACCTGGTGCATGGCCTGGGCAAAAGAAAATATCAAGACTGGTGTTGCCAAAGTTCAGCGTTTCGGCTTCGGTGATGGCCTGCCCATAGTTTTTAGGGAAATCTTTGAACTCCAAACCAAATTGTTTGGCTTGTTGGCTTACTCGTTCAAGCAAAACGGCATCTTTGGGATGAAAATATGGCTGAAGTCCCCATGTGTTTTCCACAAATTCCCAACCCATCACATGGTCGATATGACAGTGTGTGTTGACCAATTTTACGAGCTTTAGCTCATGCTTAGTAATGAACTGAAAAAGTTCTAATTCTTCCTCAGCACCAGAGCAACCTGGGTCTATAAGTATAGCTTCCTTGCTGTCGTCGTAGAGCAAATAGGTGTTTTCTTGGAACGGACCAAAAGTAAATGATTGAATGTGTAACATGGTTGGTTTTTTGAAGGTTTTCTGATGTTCAACAAAAAAAAGAGAGACTTCCGAAAAAGTCTCTCTGTTGTATTTTAGTAGAAATACGGTTTTAGTTTAGTATTTTCCAAATTTTTGAGCACGTTTGGCTTCAGGTGTTTCGTTCGGATCTGGTTTAAGTTGTTTAAAATCCGTTCGACGATTGTATTGTCTCGCTTTTTCTTGATTAGCTTTAGACAAGGTGTTGATGTAAGCTTCGGTTAGAACCTGACCAGCATTCAGCTCACCATCTTGAGTCATCATGGTGTAAGGTTCGGCTTCGCCTCTACCTTCAGCTTCCAGTCTGTCGGCAGCAATACCTTTCGATATCAGATAATCTACACAAGCTTGCGCACGTGCCTGAGAAAGAACATTGTTAGCTTCTGTGCCACCAATATGGTCGGTGTGCGATCTTAGTTTGATCCGAAGCTGTGTATTGGATTCTAAAACTCTAGCTAGGTGATCTAAATCAATACGAGCTTCTGGTCTAAGTGTCGATTGCCCAAAATCGTACTCAATATGTGGCAATACTACAGGTAGACGCTGAACAACCAAAGCTGTATCAAGCGTAAAGTCGTACTCATAGCCTTCTTCGCCTCGTTCAAAATCGCCAACTTTGAAGCCTTTTGTTGAAAATTGGTGAGTAAATTTTCCATAATCTTCTGACATGTAAGCTAAATTATAGTCAACGTCTCTGGATAAATGTTCGGGCTTAAATTCATAATTACCCTCAGCATCAGTAACGGTTTCGTGTATAGAGCCGTCGCTACCTTCTAAGCGAATTTTTAAGTTTTTGATGGGTTTATTGGTTTCTCCATCAATCAGTTGACCTTTGAAGTTGAAATACGTATTCAGTAATTTAAACGAATAAATATCATCCATACCCATGCCACCTTTTCGGTTAGAGGTCATAAATCCTTCGGCGTAGGTATTGCCTTTAAATGCCATTCCGAAATCATCGTAGGATGAGTTGATCGGATAGCCCATATTGGTTGGTGTAGCAAAAATGCCATCTTCATCTGCTTGCGAACGGTAGATGTCATATCCACCTAAAGTTTGATGACCTGTAGAAGAGAAAAATAAAGTACCGTCTACATGAACCGTTGGGAAACCTTCGTTGCCTCTGGTGTTGATTTCTGGGCCTAAATTTTTAGGTTTTGTCCATTTCTTTTTTCGTTTGTCAAATTCGGTAGACCAAATATCCATACCTCCATAGCCGCCTTCTAGGTTGGCCACAAAATAGAGTGTTCTTTCGTTCGGATGAATCGCAGGGTGCATCAAGTCAATAAACATATCTTCGCCTTGATTCACAGGAATATTGAGCTGAGTGCCTTCTTCCCAGCCTCCGCCTTTTCGTTTCGATACAAAAATACGTTGCCCATCATAGACGTCTTTTTCATACACCCCTTGGGTATAATACATCATGTTGGCTTTTGGTGTAAGGCTTACCGTTCCTTCTTCGTGTTTGGTGTTGATGGTTTCTTCGGCATCGCCCGTACCCATAGCTCCTAAAGAAACCGCACGTTCCCATTTTGGGGCTTGTGGTTTTTTAGATTTGTTTCTCGATGAACTTCGGCGTTTCTTTTTCTCAATTTTAGTTCCCCAAATATCAGCAAAAGGCTGCCCCGTTTGGTCAGAGATCCGACTTCCCGTAACGGCTTCTCTTGTTGTTGTGAAGAGCAACACCGAATAGTCTTTTTTGGCAAAAGCAGGGGAATAGTCCATGCCTCGCGAGTTGAATCGCTTTTGATTCGCTAACTCATAAAGGGTTTGGTTGTCCATTTGCTTGAGGGCAAACATCGAGTTTTCGATGCCTTTTTCTGCTCTTTTGTCTCCCGGTACAAGATTTTGATAAGCATTGTAGTTTTCTAAAGCTAAATCGTATTTACCTAAATTGGCCTGGGCTTCAGCAAGATATAAAATAGCAATAGGGTCTTCATAGCGCATCTTTACAGTTCGCTTGAGGTAGTTTTCGGCTTGGCGGTAGTTTCCTAATCGTCGAGCACATTCAGCCATTTTAAAGCTGATGTATTGCTTTTCAGTTTTGTCGTTGGCGCGGCCATAAGCGTTTTTGTAGCGCTCCGAAGCTTTGTGATATTCACCAAGGTCAAAAGCAATGTCTGCTTTTTTTGTGCGTTTGGTTTGGGCGTCGAGTTCATACGGCATCAACATTAAAGTCGTGCTTAGTAATGCTCCCGCAACAAGTTTTGAGATGTTCATCTTGTTATACAATTGATTCTGATTTTTCGATTTCGTGCTAAAATAAGGATTTATTTTTAGTTTCAAACCTTTAACTGAGCAAATCTATTTTTTTTATATTATTTTTTCTTTTTATGAATCCAATTTGATGATTTTTGGATAGAAAAATGATCATTTTTTTCACTTTATTTGATTTTGGATGTTGTGAAATACTTTTTTATAAGATATTTACATCGGGATTAATGGTTGGCGCCAAATCATTCAATAATGAGTTTATGAGTGTTTGAAAGAAAACTCAAAACTCTACCTATAATGGCCATGTTTAAGGGCTAGTGTCTAAGGGTGATGTTATAAAGCAGTATTATGAAAAACGTACTCATTATTTTAGCGGGAGGCAGAGGCTTAAGGATGAAAACTAAGCAGGCTAAGCAGTTTATTCGGATTGATGGAAAGACTATTTTGCAACATACCTTAGATCTTTTTCTGACTCATAAGCCTGAGCTTGAAGTTGTTTTGGCTTTGGCAGAAAGCGAGCATCAGTTTTGGTTGGAAGAAACGGCCACTTGGAAATTTAGAGCCCAAATTACCCTTGCCAAAGGCGGAAAAGAACGTTTTTTTTCGGTTAAAAATGCCTTGAATCATATCAATGGCCCTGCTCGGGTGTTCATTCATGACGCTGTACGTCCTGTGCTTTCCGAGGCGTTTTTAGGTCGAATTTTTGAATTAGAATCTTCTATTCAAGCTGCAATCCCTATTGTTCCGGTCGTAAGTTCCATTCGCTCCAAAACATCCGACGGGAAAACCAAAGCGGAAGATCGTTCTAGATTTGTTGAGGTGCAGACACCTCAAGTGTTTGATTTTGAACTTGTTAAAAAAGCTTATTCGCAGACATATAACCCGTGTTTTACTGACGACGCCAGTGTGGTTGAGGCTTTAGGTTTTGATGTCGAAACTTTTGATGGAGAATCGACCAACATAAAACTAACTTATGCCGAAGATTTGGAGAGGTTGAAACAAAGGCTTAGTTAAAATGATAGAACATCTACCCAACACCCTAAGCCAAGCCGATGCCTTAACTTGGTATCTTTTTAGTATTCTGTTGCTGTTCTCGTGGTTCAAATATCGACAGTTTGGTAGTTTTTTGAGTCAAAAATTCGACGCTTTAATTCTGTTCAAACCTATCGAACCATTGCCGCACAAAACATTTTCAAAAATTGAAAGTTTTATTCTACTCATTCTTCAGCAAGTAAACTACACGTTATTACTCAAGTTCTATTTTAATTTTTCTAGCCAAGTCTTCTTCATTTCTGCGTTTTTATTGTCGTTTTTAATCGCTTTTCGATCAGTTTTAATTAATTTTTTAGGTTTTTTGTTCCAAAAACAAAACATCGCCCGTTCGGTTTTGTACTATATTAGTTATTTTGAATCAAAATTATTTTTTCCTGTTTTAGCCCTGGTTTTGCTCCAGTTTTACTTCCCCACCTTGGCGTATTTAAGTCCAATTTGCCTTGGATTTTTAGTCGGTATTTATCTCTTTTTGCGCTATCGAATTTGTCATCAAATATTTATTCAACATAGGGTGTCGATGTTTTATATTTTTTTATACTTTTGTTGCCTCGAAATTTCCCCTATTTACTGGGGTTTATACCTGCTAACCAAAGGATATGTCTAAGACACTAACGAAAGAGATGACAAAAGAAAACGTTGCGGTAAAAACCATACTTGTATCACAGCCAGCGCCCACTCAAGATAGCTCACCCTATTTTGATTTGATTAAAAAAATGAATGTCAAAATTGATTTCCGTTCTTTTATTCATGTTCAAGGCGTAGAGGCTACAGAATTTAGAAAGGAACGTATTAACTTATCTGATTATCAGTCGGTTATATTGACTAGCAAAAATGCGGTTGATCATTTTTTTAGAATCGCTAAAGAAATGCGCTACGAGATTCCGATTGCTCTAAAGTATTATTGTGTTTCGGAGGCTATTGCCCTTTATTTACAGAAATATGTTGTTTATCGAAAACGAAAAATCTGTTTCGGAAAGTTAAAATTTGCCGATTTGATGACGACCATCAAAAAAAACAAATCAGAAAAATTTTTGTTGCCAACCTCAGATATTTTAAAGCCAGTGATTCCAGAACTTTTGGATGCTGCAAATATCGATTACAAAAGAGCTGTTTTGTTTCGTACGGTTTGTAGCGATTTGTCTGATTTGGAGGATGTGTTCTATGATATTTTGGTGTTTTATTCGCCGTCAGGCATCAAGTCCTTATTTCAGAATTTTCCCGACTTTGTGCAAAACAATACCCGCATTGCTACCTTTGGCCCAACAACAACAAAAGCCGCTCAGGAACATGGCTTAGAGGTTGATATTCAGGTGCCAACACCAAAAGCACCTTCCATGACAATGGCTTTGGAACAGTATATCAAAGCGTCAAGAAAATAAGTTGAGTCCAGACAGTTTTATAACGACATCTTGCGTGTTTTTTTGGTGTTATTAGACTCTATAGACCATAAATATTACATTGTAACATGATGATTTGTCCAGCATACAGTTGGCTCTGTGAGAGTGAAGCGCTATCGTGTTCCTGCCCGTTAAGTTGCGGAAGGCTGTTGAGCCTAAATTAAAAAGAATTTTTCTGATATACTTAGATGTTAAGTTTCGTACTCTAGCACAAAGGCGAGTTTTTGCAAGCGCAATGTGTTATGGCTCTAGAATATCTAAAATAAGCGGGCGAGGAGAAAAAAGAAAACATGTGATTTTGCTTTCAAAATGCAATAGCATCGAAATTAAAAAACTAACTTTGTTGGTTCAAAAAATAACATTATGATTTCAGCAAGTATACCTCTATTGGGTGCGCCCTCGCCAACGACCATCATAGTTACGGTGGTGGTTATTCTTTTGCTCTTCGGAGGAAAGAAAATTCCAGAATTGATGCGTGGCTTAGGCTCTGGTTTAAAGGAGTTTAAAGACGCGTCGAAAGAAGACGACAGCAAAGAAATTGAAGACAAAGACAAAAAGAAGTAACCACTAAACCGATTGATGACGATGTCAAGCTATACGACGATTCAGGAAATCCAACAGGCGATTCAGAATAAAAGCGAAACTTGTAGCCAACTTGTTGCGCATTACCTCAAAAATATTGAAGAAACTAACACGGAAATAAACGCGTTTATTGAAGTGTTTGAGGAAGAAGCAATGTCCAGAGCTCTTGAAATCGACAAGAAATTTGAGTCAAAAACGCAAGGAAAGCTCGCTGGTTTGGTCATCGGTATCAAAGACAATATTTGTTATAAAGACCATGGCGTTTCGGCCTCATCAAAGATGTTAGAAGGCTTCGAAAGCTTGTTTAGCGCCACGGTGGTCAATCGACTTTTAGAGGAAGACGCCATTATTATTGGGCGTTTAAATTGTGATGAATTTGCTATGGGCTCGAGCAACGAAAGCTCGTATTATGGCGCTGTTCGCAATCCGCTCGATACCAAAAAAACACCTGGAGGAAGCTCCGGAGGTTCAGCTGCTGCCGTTGCTGCCAATATGTGTCATGCCACTTTAGGTTCTGATACTGGCGGTTCAATCAGACAGCCCGCTTCGTTTTGTGGTTTGGTTGGGATGAAGCCCACTTACGGTCGTGTTTCTCGAAATGGACTGATTGCTTTTGCTTCGTCTTTAGATCAAATAGGGCCACTTTGTAAGTCTGTAGAAGATGCCGCTTTGATTTCTCAACTTATTTCAGGTCAGGACGATATGGATACAACGTCATCCAAAACAAACGTTGAGGATTGGGCGCCAAAACCTGTGGAAGGCAAAAAGAAAATTGCCTACCTCAATGATTATATTAACAGTCCGGGTTTAGATCCTGAAATCAAGAAAAAAACAACAGAAACTATCGAAAAATTAAAAGCTGAAGGCCACACGGTTGAAGCTTTAGATTTTCCATACCTAGATTATTTAGTTCCAACTTATTACATTCTAACCACTGCGGAAGCTTCGTCTAATTTAGCACGTTATGATGGTGTTCATTTTGGCTATCGCTCTTCTTGTGGAAAAGAACTTGAAACCGTTTATAAATACTCCAGAACCGAAGGTTTTGGTGCAGAAGTAAAACGGCGTATCTTGCTCGGTACCTTTGTGTTAAGTTCTGGTTATTATGATGCTTATTACACCAAAGCGCAAAAAATGCGTGCGCTTTTGAGTCAGAAAACCGAAGAAATTTTTAAGGATTTCGACTTTATTATTGTGCCAACTTCGCCACACACCGCCTTTGATCTTAACCAAAATCACAGCGACCCAACCGTACTTTATTTAGAAGACATTTATACCGTTCATGCCAATTTGGTCGGGAATACCGCCATTTCTTTGCCTATCGGTGAACATTCAAATGGTTTACCTTTCGGCATCCAACTTATGGCAAATAAATTTGAAGAAAAAGCCCTTTTTGATTTTTCAAAATACGTTATGGAGCTTTAGTGTATGATTAATTGTCGGATGTTTAGGTTTTTTACTGTTGTATTTTTTCTGATTTGGGCAAGCGCAACAAGTCAAGATCGCTTGCTGGATTCAGAATCGGAACACTTACTTGGTCTGATAGACACCACAGCTATTGAAGCATTGACTTTGGATGATACATTATTTTTGATTCAGCGGCCAAAAGTCTTAAATTCTGGCGTTAAGATTGTCGACAAGCGTTTGACAGACATAGATTTAGAATCAAAATTAGTTTATCTCGACAAACAAACACCTATTGAGCTGCAAGCCAATCATTTGGTGATGCGCGAAGTGGAAAACTACCTTGCGGCCTCGGATAGGCAATTGGCAAAATGGATGGGAGCTGGAGCTTATTATTTTCCTCTTTTCGAGGAGGTACTTTATCGAAATAATTTGCCTTTAGAACTTAAGTTTCTGCCTGTTTTAGAGTCAGGACTTCGCCCAAGAGTCGAGTCTCGAAGTGGCGCACGCGGGCTTTGGCAACTGATGTATGGAACGGCAAAAGAAAATGGACTAAAAATGAGTTCTTATGTCGACGAGCGTACAGACCCAATATTGTCGACGCAGGCAGCTTGCAATTACCTCAAAAAAATGCATCGCTTATATGGCGATTGGCTCTTGGCTTTAGCCGCCTATAATGCAGGGCCTGGAAATATCAATAAAGCTATTAGTCGGAGTGGAGGTAAGCGCAATTATTGGGAGATAAGAGCTTATTTGCCTCAAGAAACCAGAGATTATATTCCTAGATTCATTGCAATCAACTATTTGTTTAATAGTCAGATAGAGCATTCTATAGGTCAAATTCAACCAAAAATTTTCTATCAGCAAGTAGACACCGTGGTGGTAAATCGAAATATTCCGCTTAGACTTATTGCCGAACATTTAGCGATTGAATTTGAACAACTTAAGTTTATTAATCCGGCCTATACCTACGATATTATTCCAGGTACATCGATGGATCGCTATCCGCTGCGGCTTCCGATGAATAAACTATCCGATTGGCAATCGAAAAAACAGGAATTGTATCAGCGTTTGGACACCTTAGAGGCTGAAAAAAAAGTGATTTATCCTAAGTTTGAAGAGCAGTTGTATAGAAAAGTATATCGTGTGGCTTCTGGAGATTATTTAGGTAAAATTGCTGAAAAGTTTAAGGTTAAAGTTTCTCATATTAAGAAATGGAATAGCTTGAAATCCAATAAGTTGAAAATTGGACAAACCCTCATCATTTTTAAAAATTAACCAATGAAAGTTCGTTCTACTTTTTTTCTCTTTTTATTTATAAGCTGTGGTTTGGCATTGAGTTTTTGTTCATGCGAAGACAGCGAAAATATCTTGCCGCCAAACACTGGTCGCTATGCCGAAATTTTAATTGTTGCCGATTCGGCAACGTGGGCTGGATCAGTAGGAGAGAAGATAAAATTCTTGTATTCAGAACCTTATCCTTTGCTAACCAAGCAAGAGCCTTATTTTAAGCTCATTCCTTTTTTGCCAAGTCAGTTTTCCGAAATTCTCAAAACACATCGAAATATTATCATCATCAATGCTGAAGAAAAGCAGGACAATAGCATCAAAATAAAAGAAAATCTTTGGGCACAAGACCAACACTTACTTGTGATTAATATTCAAAACGAAGATGAGCTTCTTGCCCGCATCGACAAACAAAAAAAGGACTTGTTTAATTATTTCTATTTGGCTGATTTAGAGCGTCAGGCAGCTTATTATCGCTCAAATGCACTTGATTATTTCAGCTCCTATATCGAGACCACCAAGGGTATAAATATCCCGATACCAAAAGATTTTGTAACAGTAAGCGATAGTACCGATTTCTTTTGGCTAATGCGCGATAAAGCACATCTTTCGGAGCATATTTTTTATTATGAAGAAGATTATGTGTCAAAAGAACAACTTACTCTAAATCATATTATTAAGACGAGAAATAAGCTTGGGAAAGCTCGAATTTTTGGAGAAATAAAAGACAGTTATATGTCTACCGAAACACGTTTTCCAGACGTATTTCCATTGATGGACACCATTAGTGTATCTGGTCAGTTTGGACTAAGAACTAGAGGTTGGTGGAAGATGGAAAATGATTTTTTAGGAGGCTATTTTATCCGCTATACCCTTGTCGACGAAAGACGCGCTAAAGTTGTTCATGTAGAAACGGCACTTTATTGCCCTAAGTATGACAAAATGTTCTATTTAAGAACCTTAGAATCTGTTTTGAATGGTATTGAGTTTAGCACACTGAATTAGAGTTCTAATTCGAGCTCAGGCAGCAAACATCTATTCATTTTTATCGAAGTAATTTATTTATTAGCAGTCATTTAACCTTTTTTTTCTTCTTGCACTCAGGAGTTAAACACTTCATATTTTTAGTAAAAAATGAATTGGGCCACTAAATCAATCCTCATACCCAAAAGCCTTTGTATCTTTGCAGACTAAAAAAGAGGCTAAATGAAGACAAAAACGCTCAAAAAAAATAAGATTAATGTGGTAACTTTAGGTTGCGCAAAAAATCTATACGATTCAGAAGTTATGATGGCGCAGCTGAAAGCAAACCGTTATGATGTTGAGCATGAATCGGCAAGTGAAGACGCCTCGATTGTTATTGTAAACACTTGCGGATTTATCGAAAGTGCAAAAGAAGAATCTATCAACACCATTCTGCAATTTGCCGAAGCCAAAGAAGAAGGTTATATTGAGAAATTATTTGTAACAGGATGTTTGTCAGAGCGTTATAAATCTGATTTGGAGCGTGAAATTCCAAAAGTAGATCAATATTTTGGAACAAAAGACTTGCCGAAATTACTAAAAGTCCTCCGTGCCGATTATAAAAAAGAACTGATTGGCGAGCGAATTTTAAGTACGCCAAGCCACTATGCTTATTTCAAAATTGCCGAAGGTTGCGACCGTCCTTGTTCCTTTTGTGCCATCCCGATTATGCGTGGAAAACACAAATCGACGCCAATTGAAGAACTCGTAAATCAAGCAAAAAACTTGGTTGCCAAAGGCACAAAAGAATTACTACTCATTGCCCAAGATTTGACTTTTTATGGCATTGATTTATACAAAACCCGAAAACTTGCTGAGCTACTCGATCAACTTGCACAGATTGAAGGTTTAGATTGGATTCGACTGCATTACGCCTACCCAGCTGGTTTTCCGATGGATGTGATTGAAGTGATGAAAAAGCACGATAATATCTGTAATTACCTCGATATGCCTTTGCAGCACGGCTCTTCCAAAGTTTTGAAAGCGATGCGACGAGGTATTGATAGAGAAAAAACAACAGCTTTAATCGAAAATATCCGAGCTGAAATTCCAGAAATTGCCATCAGAACCACTTTGATTGTTGGCTATCCTGGCGAGACTGAAGAGGACTTCAAAGAAATGCTGGATTGGGTAGAAGGTATGAAATTTGAGCGTTTGGGTGTGTTCACCTATTCGCATGAAGAAAATACACACGCTTATAATTTTGAGGACGACGTTCCCGAAGAGGTCAAAAAACAGCGTGCCGAGCAAATTATGGATTTACAATCCGGAATTTCTTGGGAACTCAACCAAAAACGTGTCGGAAAAACTTATAAAGTGTTGTTCGACAAAGTAGAAGATGGTCATTTTATTGGACGAACCGTTTACGATTCTCCCGAAGTTGACAATGAAGTTTTGGTAGAAGTAAACGAAACTAACCACCTGCGTATTGGCGATTTTGCAGAAATCAAAATCACCTCGGCAGACCACTATGATTTATATGGAGAAGTTGTTGATTAGAAGCTTGATAGCTCAGATGTTTTTAATGTTTTTTTGCACTCAATATACGTGGGCGCAAGAAGGTGTTTTGCAAAATAAATCAACGTCGGATGGGGTGTATAATGACTTACTGAAAACGGTTCAGCTTCATGCCGATTATCCAAAAATTACAGGAAATAATCCGAATTTTAACCTGATGCCCATCATCAAATTAGGATCTCAAAATAAAGTACATTTAAGCTTCGATGATCTTAATGATGAGGATTTTACATACAGTTACACCATTTTGTATTGCACAGCAGATTGGCAGCAATCAGAACTGTTTTATAATGATTATTTAGAAGGGTTTAATGATGATTTAATTCAGGATTTTGACTTCTCAGAAGCTACACTTCAAAACTACAAACACTATCAAATTTCGTTTCCGAATGACATGATGAAACCCTTGATTTCAGGCAATTATTTATTTGTGGTCAAAAACGATGATTTGGATGAAGTGGTGATCGTTAAACGTTTTGCGGTTTACCTTGATGAGGTGAAATACAGCGGCGCAAATTTTCACATGGCAGAGTCGCCAAGTTATCGATTTACACATCAAGAATTAGATTATTCTCTAAATTATAAAGCCGTAAAAAACTATCGAACGATTGAAGATTTTACGGTCAATATTCAGCAAAATGGGCGTTGGGACAATGCTTTGATTGATCTGGAATATACCAGAGCGGATAATCAGCAATTGATTTATGATGGTATCAACACAAACCTTTTTGAGGCTGGAATTGAGTTTAAACAGCTTAACTTAACCAATCTTCGCTTGTTTGGTATTGGCGTAGATACTATCCAATACACAGATGACGATTTTATTGTGAAAGCGCAAGTTGGAGACAACAAGAAACTTACTTATTATGTTAATAATCAAGATATTAATGGTGGATTTATTGTCAATAGAGAAGGAAATGACGGTGTAACCAGAGGCGAATATGCTACGGTTCACTTTTATTTGGATGCTTCTAAAGGTCGATTTGCTCAGCCTGTTTATGTTGCTGGTGCTTTTAATCATTGGAATTTTGATGAGAAAAATGAGATGAAATTCCACCCAGAACATAATGTATATCATCTCAAAACCAGACTAAAACAAGGCTTTTACAATTTCAATTACATGGTGAAAAATGCCAAAACAAAAGTGGCAGAAACCATGCCGATTGAGGGTTCGTTTTCCGAAAGTTCAAATCAATATCGAATTTATGTCTATTTGGCGGCAACGGGGCTTCCGAGTCACGATCAACTTTTGGAAGTAGTAACGCTTAATACAAATCGATAGATCTGATTATGAGCTTTTTAGAACTTAACCAACTCACAAAATCTTTTGAATCACAACAGATTCTTAATCAACTTGATGTTGCTGTAAACAAAGGCGAAATTTTAGCACTTTTAGGTAATAGTGGTTGTGGAAAATCGACACTTTTACGTCTTTTGGCAGGGTTTGAAAACGCAGATTCTGGAGATATTAGATTAGAATCTAAATCCATCTTAAAACTCAAACCACACCAAAGAGAAATTGGTATGTTTTTTCAAGAATATGCCTTGTTTCCACACCTCAATGTTGAGGAAAACATCGCTTTTGGACTTAAAACGAACAAACGAGAGCGTGTTAAAACACTTTTGGAACTTTGTCAGCTTCAAGGCTTTGAAAAAAAACAAATTCATCAGCTTTCTGGCGGACAAAAACAACGTGTGGCTTTGGCAAGAGCACTTGCGCCCGAACCTAAAATTTTATTGCTCGACGAACCTTTTAGCAACATCGATGCTCAACTCAAAGAGCAGTTGCGGTCTGAACTCAAAACCTTAGTCAAAAAAGCAAAGGTAACCGCCATTTTGGTTTCGCATGACATTGAGGATGCCTTTTGCATTGCCGATCGATTGGTGGTCATGAACAATGGTTTTGTGGAGCAAATAGGAGAGCCAGAAGCGGTCTATCGTCAGCCTAAAACTCCTTTTGTAGCTCAGTTTTTGGGCGATGGATTTGTGATTGAAGGCGAAATTAAAGAGTCCAAACTCATAAGCTCAGATGGACTATGTTTTGATGTCGCTAAGCCAACAACAGCTGGTCGGTCTCAGTTTTTTGTCCGACCCGAAGATTTAGAGCTTATTCCAGATGCCGAAGGTCAGTTTCAAATTCAGGATTGTCAGTTTGCTCGTCAGGTATATCGAGTTCAACTCAAACAAGATATTTCTTTACAAGTTAATCAAAAGCCAAACGACTTGAGTGTAAATTACAAATTGATTATCAATACATTACATAAATTTGAACTCTAAATGAAAGCTCAAGAACATCAAAACATTTCAGTTGTCATTCCGGTTTACAATGCCGAAAAAAGCATCGTTGCAGCTTTAGATTCTGTTTTAAATCAAACCTATCCTGTTGCCGAAATTATTTTGGTCAACGATGGCTCAAAAGATAATTCAGAGCAAGTCATTTTTGACTATAAAAATCAACATCCAAACTTTGAGATTCATTATTTTAAACAAAAAAATCAAGGGCCATCCGCAGCTAGAAATTACGGAATCAAAAAAGCCAAATCTCCCTTTGTTACTTTTCTAGATTCGGATGATGTTTGGCTCAACAGAAAGAATGAAGTTCAAATGTTTTGGTTTAAAAAGAAGCCTGAGCTTTATTTTTTAGGAGGAAATAATTTAGGCACAAATAAAACCTCTGTTGCAGAAGATGATTTTATAAAAACATCTCTAAATCAATTACTTATATCAAACCCCTTTCCTACACCAACAGTTATGGTAAGGAACGAAGTTTTTGAAAAAGTAGG
>JBMYYR010000036.1:0-10530 GCA_049609625.1 Flavobacteriales bacterium
AGACAAAGCTGGAGATGTAAAAGATGCTTCATTAAAAGTATCGCCGTCTTTGAGAGGAGTTGTTTTGGACAAAAAATTGTTCTCAAGAACCCTTAAAGATCGTACGGTAAGAGCCAAAGATAAAGAATTGTTGGCCGAATTGGAAGCCCAATTTGCCATTACGTATGCGCAGCTCAAAGACGTTTTGGTTGAAAAGCTATACTCTATTGTCGAAGGAAAAACATCACAAGGTGTACTCAATATTGCAGGAGAAGAATTGATTCCGAAAGGAACAAGATTTACCCAAAAAGTATTGAACTCGATTGATGACTATTCAAATTTGTTGACTTCGGAATGGACAACAGACAAGAAAAAGAATAAAACCATCTCAATTCTTTTAGGAAACTTTACTAAAAAATTGAACGAACACAAAGGAGACCTAAAGCGTAAGAAATTTGCAATTTCGGTTGGAGACGAACTTCCAGCAGGAATTTTGAAACTTGCCAAAGTCTACATTGCCAAAAAGCGTAAGCTAAAAGTTGGAGACAAAATGGCAGGTCGTCACGGAAACAAAGGTATTGTTGCACGTATTGTAAGAGATGAAGATCTTCCTTTCTTAGAAGACGGAACCCCAGTTGATATCGTGCTGAACCCACTTGGTGTACCTTCTCGTATGAACCTTGGGCAGATTTATGAAACTGTTCTTGGATGGGCAGGTCAGAAACTAGGTAATACCTACGCCACACCGATTTTCGATGGAGCGTCGTTGAAGCAAATTGACGACATTACCGAATCGGCAAACGTACCGCTTCATGGCCACACCTATTTATATGATGGAAACACAGGCGAACGTTTTGATCAGCCAGCAACCGTTGGTGTGATTTATATGCTGAAACTTGGACACATGGTTGACGACAAAATGCACGCACGTTCGATAGGGCCATACTCACTTATTACGCAGCAACCCCTTGGTGGTAAAGCCCAGTTTGGTGGTCAGCGATTTGGAGAGATGGAAGTTTGGGCACTCGAGGCTTTTGGAGCGTCGAATATCCTAAGAGAAATCTTAACCATCAAATCGGATGACGTGGTTGGTAGAGCCAAATCATACGAAGCTATTGTGAAAGGCGATGTAATGCCAGAGCCTAGAATCCCAGAATCGTTCAATGTATTGTTGCACGAACTTCAAGGTCTAGGACTGAAAATCACACTAGGTTAGAACCACAACGTTTTGCATAAGCTCAGTTTTTGAGTTTATGCAAAATTTTTGATTGAGCTCTTTTTAATACTTTAAGCTTATTACAGATGCTAAAAAAACAAAACGAAAGTCCGGTAAATAGCGGATTCAACAAAATAACGATTAGCCTTTCTTCACCAGAAGATATTCTCGAAAAATCAAGTGGTGAAGTCCTCAAACCAGAAACGATTAACTACAGAACGTATAAACCAGAACGTGATGGTTTGTTTTGTGAGCGTATTTTTGGCCCAGTAAAAGATTACGAATGTCATTGCGGGAAATACAAACGTATTCGATATAAAGGCATCATTTGTGATCGATGTGGTGTTGCGGTTACCGAAAAGAAAGTAAGAAGAGAGCGCATGGGGCACATCGAATTGGTGGTGCCTGTTGCTCATATCTGGTATTTCAGATCGTTGCCAAACAAAATTGGTTATCTTTTGGGTTTACCGACCAAAAAATTGGATTCGATAATATATTATGAAAAATATGTTGTCATCCAGCCAGGGCCAGCCGTAAACGAAGAAGGCGAACCTTTACAGCGTCTGGACTTTTTGTCAGAAGAAGAATATCTAGATATTCTTGAAGCCCTTCCGATAGAACACCAACAATTGGAAGACAGCGACCCTAATAAATTTGTAGCTAAATTAGGCGCAGAAGCACTTTTGGCTCTATTGTCGACCATAAAATTAGAAGAATTATCATTCAAATTAAGACACCAAGCCAACACCGAAACCTCGCAACAGCGAAGAGGTGAGGCTCTAAAACGTCTTAATGTTGTGGAAGGTTTCATTGGCGCAAACAAGCGTATTGAAAACCGACCAGAGTGGATGATTATGAAAGTTGTTCCTGTAATTCCACCAGAATTACGACCACTTGTGCCACTTGATGGTGGACGTTTTGCAACATCGGATTTGAATGATCTGTACCGACGTGTCATCATCAGAAATAACCGATTGAAGCGATTAATCGAAATTAAAGCACCAGAAGTTATTTTGAGAAATGAGAAGCGTATGCTTCAAGAATCTGTAGATTCACTTTTGGATAATACACGAAAAGCATCGGCAGTAAAAACCGAATCTAATCGTGCTTTAAAATCACTTTCTGATAGTTTGAAAGGGAAACAAGGTCGTTTCCGTCAGAACTTATTAGGTAAACGTGTTGATTATTCGGCACGTTCGGTAATTGTTGTTGGGCCCGAACTCAAAATGTATGAGTGTGGGATTCCGAAAGACATGGCAGCCGAGCTTTATAAGCCATTTATTGTTAGAAAACTTAGAGAAAGAGGGATTGTTAAAACCGTAAAATCGGCCAAAAAAATTATCGACCGAAGAGATCCTGTTGTTTGGGACATCTTAGAAAATGTGATAAAAGGGCATCCCGTATTACTCAACCGTGCACCAACGCTTCACCGATTGGGTATACAGGCTTTTCAACCAAAATTGATTGAAGGAAAAGCGATTCAGCTTCATCCATTAGCATGTTCGGCCTTCAACGCCGATTTTGATGGTGATCAGATGGCAGTTCACTTGCCTTTAGGGCCAGAAGCTATTCTCGAAGCTCAAATTTTGATGCTAGGCTCGCACAATATTCTTAATCCGGCCAACGGCGCACCAATCACGGTACCGTCGCAGGATATGGTTTTGGGTCTATACTACATGACTAAAGGTAGAAAATCGACCGAAGAAAAATTTGTAAAAGGAGAGGGCATCAAGTTCTATTCTGCTGAGGAAGTGCGTATTGCTTTCAACGAAAACAAAGTTAATCTCAACGCCATTATCCACTGTAGAGTAGATGTGAAAGAAAATGGTGAGATTGTAAATAAATTGATCGAAACGACGGTTGGGCGTGTACTTTTCAACGAAGCTACACCAAAATCTGTAGGTTATATCAACGAAGTACTGACCAAAAAAGCACTTAGAGACATCATCGGACGCATCCTAAAAGAAACGGATGTGCCAACGACATCTAAATTTTTGGACGACATCAAAGGCCTTGGATATTACATGGCTTTCAAAGGTGGATTGTCATTCTCATTGAGTGATATCATCATCCCGAAAGAAAAAGAATCAATGGTGGCTGAGGCAAGTTCAAAAGTTGGTGAGATTCTAGATAACTATTCTATGGGTCTGATTACCAATCAAGAACGTTATAATCAGGTGGTTGACATTTGGACAAAAACAAACTCGAGTTTAACAGATATTGCGATGAACACACTAAGTTCTGACCAACAAGGGTTTAACTCGGTATACATGATGCTTGATTCAGGTGCGCGTGGTTCGAAAGAGCAAATTCGTCAGCTGACAGGAATGCGTGGACTGATGGCAAAACCTCAAAAATCGAGTTCGTCGGGAGGTTCGGTTATCGAAAACCCGATTGTATCCAACTTTAAAGAAGGATTAAGTATCCTTGAGTATTTTATTTCTACCCACGGTGCGCGTAAAGGTCTTGCCGATACAGCCCTAAAAACGGCCGATGCAGGTTACCTTACTCGTCGTTTAGTAGATGTTTCTCAGGATGTTATTGTTAGAGAAGTTGACTGTGAGACCTTGAGAGGTCTTTCGGAAACGGCGCTCAAGAAAAACGACGATATTGTTGAAACCTTAGCCGAACGAATTATTGGTCGAGTAGCTTTGCAAGACGTTATCGATCCTCAAACAGAGGAAATCATTGTTGACGAAGGCGAAGAAATTACTGAAGAAATTGGTGCAGCTATCGAGGCTGCTGGTATAGAAACTGTTGATATTCGCTCGGTACTTACCTGCGAAACCAAACGTGGTATTTGTGCCAAATGTTATGGACGTAGCTTGGCAACCAACCGTATGACCCAGAAAGGTGAGGCTGTTGGTGTTATTGCAGCTCAGTCTATTGGAGAGCCTGGTACACAGCTGACGCTTCGTACCTTCCACGTTGGTGGAGTTGCGGGTGGTTCGGCTCAGGAAAGTACCATTACCGCTAAACGTGATGGAATTATCCATTTGGATGAGTTGAGAACGGTAAATGGTAAGAATGATAAAGGTAATGATGTAGAAATTGTTATCGGTCGTACGGCCGAAATGCGATTGGTAGATGAGAAAACAAATTTACCTTTCCATACCCAAAACATCCCTTATGGCGCATTTATCAAAGTGAAAAGTGGAGATAAGCTCAAAAAAGGAGATGAAATTTGTGAATGGGATCCATTTAACGCCGTGATTCTTTCTGAAGTGAAAGGTAAGATTGAGTATGAAAACCTTGTTGAAGGCTTGACTTATATTGTTGAGACAGATGAACAAACAGGTTATCAACAAAAAATTACCAAAGAAAATAGAGACAAAAAGAAAATTCCTTTAGTCAAAGTTGTTGACACCAAAGGGATGACGATTAAGTCGTATACATTGCCCGTTGGTGCCAGCATCAATGTCAATGAAGGCGATAAAATTCTTGCCGGTCAGGCTCTTGCAAAAATGCCAAGATCAGCAGCCAAAACTGGAGATATTACAGGTGGTTTGCCACGTGTTACCGAGCTATTTGAAGCCCGTAACCCATCAAACCCATCGGTAGTTTCTGAAATTGAAGGTATTGTGTCTTACGGAAAAATCAAACGTGGAAATCGTGAGGTTATTGTTACCGCTAAAAACGGACAAGTCAAGAAATATTTGGTGTCGTTGTCGAAACAAATTTTGGTTCAGGAAAACGATTTCGTGAAAGCAGGTATGCAAATGTCTGATGGAGCGATTACACCAAAAGATATTTTGGCTATTAAAGGCCCAACAGCTGTTCAGCAATATCTTGTCAACGAAATTCAGGAAGTGTATCGACTTCAAGGTGTAAAAATTAACGACAAGCATTTTGAAGTTATTGTTCGCCAAATGATGAGTAAACTTCAGATTATTGATGCTGGAGACACTAAATTTTTGGACACCACTTTAGTTCATAAAAATGATTTCCTTGAAGAAAACAATGACATTTTTAGCAAAAAAGTAGTTGTAGACGCCGGAGAATCGGAAACCCTTTTTGAAGGTCAAATCGTGAGTCTGAGAGAGTTGCGAGAAGAAAATTCTATTCTGAAACGAAAAGATAAAAAAGGCGTTCAATTCCGAGATGCCAAACCAGCAACAGCAATGCCTGTGTTGCAAGGTATTACGAGAGCGTCGCTACAAACACGAAGCTTTATGTCGGCGGCTTCTTTCCAAGAAACCACCAAAGTGCTCAACGAGGCAGCCGTTCAAGGTAAAGAAGATTACCTAGAAGGACTGAAAGAAAACGTTATTGTTGGACATAAAATTCCGGCAGGAACAGGGCTGAAAGAATACAACGACATCCGAACTCGTTTAAAAGAATAGTGATGGCAGAAGAAAAAAAACAAAACATAAATATCGAAGTCAAAGAAGACGTAGCGAATGGAAAATATTGCAATTTGGCAATCGTAAACCATTCTGCATCAGAGTTTGTGCTCGATTTTATTAACCTGATGCCAGGCGCACCAAAAGCACAAGTGCAATCGCGTATTATTATGACCCCAGGTCATATCAAACGTCTACACGCCGCTTTGGCCGAAAATATTCGAAAATACGAAGAAAACGTTCAACGTATCGAAGAGCAAAAGCAGTCTATTCCCTTTACCATGGGTTTTAAAGGCGAGGCTTAATACGTTCTGATTTTTATAAAAAAAGGCAAATCTTTTGATTAAGATTTGCCTTTTTTTTGTTTTAATGCGAAGGTTTGAGTTTTAATTATTTTCGTTATATTGCCTAAATATTCACAAAAAAAGAGTTAATGCTATGCGAATAGCATGGCTTCGACGTCGTTCAAAATTCATTGTGAAGATAAGTGTAATATTTAATTTATAATCATGAACTATTTAATTTTGTGTGTTGTTTTTTCAATTAACTCTCTCACATTCATTAGCTTATTGAAAAGATATGTTGGAGCATTAGAGCAGATGCATTTTGTATTGAAGTTTACGTTGCTCTATTTTTTACTTCTTGTTGTTCCCTACGTCCTAACATTGCTATTGCTGAACATGTTTAGTTTAGATACAAGTATTTTGTCAAATATAATGATCATACTCTGCCTCGTCAACTTACCAATATTTACATACAAAGAAATCAAAAAAGATGGCAAAGAAAGGGCTTCAAAAGAAGAGTAGCGCTGTAACTTAGATTTTAAAATTAATCTAAATCCATTCTAAAATACGACGAACAGCACCGCTTTTTTCTTCAAAAAACTGCTTTGATTTTTCTTTAATGATCTTTTGATTCTCTTCCGAAAGTTGACTTTGAAATCCTGAAACTAAAGTTGATTTGCTAACCTCTATGGCCAAACCCAAATTCTTAAAATCTTGAGCTTCCTGAAACTTGATGTTGTTTGGGCCAAAAAGCAGAGGAATGCCATAAACAGCAGGCTCTAAGGTGTTGTGAATACCCACGCCAAAACCACCACCTATATAAGCCAAGTCTGCATAGCGGTAAAGATACTTTAGCTTGCCTATTTTGTTTATAATCAATATGTTTGATTTAGATTTTGAATCAAAATCAGTGTAAGTTTGAGTTTGAAATTCAGCGTAACACGTTTGAATAGTTTCTATATGTTTTTGATGAATTTCGTGCGGCGCAACAATCCAAATACAGTTCGGTTTAGATTGAATAAGTTCTAAAAAAAGCTGTTCGTCAACACCCCAAGAAGAGCCCAAGATAATCACTTTTTTGCCAGGATGATTCGCAAGAAAAGCCTCAATAATAGAGTCCGAAAACGGCTCATGTTTCAAATTCAATACTTGATCTATACGCGTGTCTCCAGCGACTTCAACCTTCGTTAATCCGATAGATTCTAAAAGCGTTTTTGAGCTTTCGTTCTGAACAAAAAATCGATCGACAAGCCTTAAGGTTTGCTTATACCAACGACCCAAAATGGGCTTGAAAAACAATTGATTGGGTCTAAAAATGGCAGAAATCAAATACAATTCAGTCCCCTGATTATGAAGCTGTTGATATAAATTTGGCCAAAAATCATATTTAATAAAAAATGCTTTTTCGGGCTGGAGAAGATCTACAAACACTCTACTTTTTTTTACGGTGTCTAAAGGCAGGTATAAAACTTTGTCTACCAAAGTGTTGGTTTTCTGAGCCTCATAACCAGAGGGCGAAAAGAAGGTTAAAATAAGAGGTTTTTTTGGAAATTTACGTCTAAGAGCTTCTATCAAAGGCTTGCCTTGCTCATATTCGCCTAAACTCGAGCACTGAATCAGAAAACCATTTCGGTAGCGTTTCAGTTCCTCTTGTTCGGCCTTAGAATACTGTCTGCCTTTGATCCAAAGCGCTGCTTTTGGATTGCCACACCAGGCTGAAAACCGAATCAGAAAGACATAGAAATAGAGTCCAATATGGTATAAAAACGACATTTAATAGTATTGATAAACTTCAACCGAGCGCTTATAAAGCGGAAAATACCACGTTGCTCTCAGGCCGACCAAATGATCGACATAGCGTTCTTTTTTTGAAGACCTTGTTCGGTAATTGTAGCCTCTTTGGTCGGTGGCGAAGGCCTGAATGGCTTCTATAGCAATGCTGAAGTTCAGTAAGCGTTTGTTACTCAGGTATAAATAGCCCAAAGATTGGTTAGTCGAAAAACCAGCCCGCAATTCGTCATAACCCTTCAAAAAGTCTTTTGATAGGACTTGAAGCTCAAAATTATTGGTCGAAATTTTAATTTTATTCCAGTAATAACCCGCGCCCGCTTGCAACCAAATACCAGAGTTTTTGTTAGGCACACCTATCGAAAACACCTTGCCAACGCTCAAGTTTATATTCATGCCTCGTTGCTCAAAAGACATCACAGCCAGCATGCCATCATTGGTTATGGGGCCCAAATCTGTCGTAACATCTCCTAAAATTTGATTTGTGTTTTTGACATTATCTCCAGTAAGAAACTGAACGTTAAGACCATAGCTAATGTTTGATTTCATTTTATAATGAAAACCTAAATTGATAGCAGAGCTTGTGCCAAAACGCTCTTGGAGATCGCCATTTGGTTGATGGAGCGACAGTCCGGCGTGAATAAGCGGAAATGTAATTAGCGAGTCCTTAATACTTTTTTGTGCCGAAGCTTTAGCAAAACAAGCTAAAACGACGATAATTAACATTCTTAGGTGCATAGGTTTTCATTTGAACAACGAAATTATAGAATATTTAATTATCAAATCTATATATTTGCTTTTTTATATTGAAAAAAATCTGTTCTCGTCAACATTAGCTTAAACACTTTGAAGACCAAAAGAGAGCACCTAATTCTAAATTGAGTTATGAAAACACTACAGATGGTTGACCTGGTAAGTCAATCAAAACCCATTAAAAAAGATATTTTAGAGGGTATTGAGTCTTTAATTGATGAGGCTCAATACATTGGAGGACAGGTTGTTACTGAGTTTTCGGAAGCTTTGGAACAGCAGCTAGAGGTCAAGCACGTCATTCCTTGTGCCAATGGTACGGATGCGCTCCAAATTGCTTTGATGGCCTTAGGGCTTGAGCCTGGCGACGAGGTCATTTGCCCTAGTTTTACGTTTGTGGCTACAGCCGAAATTGCACGTCTGTTGAATTTGAAAATTAGTTTTATTGATGTTGACTATCAGACGTTTAATTTAGATATTGATCAGCTCGAAGGTCTTATTTCCGACAAAACTAAAGCCATTATTCCGGTGCATTTATTTGGTCAGATGACAAACATGGAAGAGCTTATGAAAGTGGCTAAAGCACATGGTTTGTTTGTGGTAGAGGACACAGCGCAAAGCATTGGGTCTTGGATGGAAATAGATGGCAAAAAACAGTTTGCAGGAACCATTGGCGATATCGGAACAACCTCTTTTTTTCCCTCGAAAAATTTGGGAGCCTACGGCGATGCAGGCGCACTTTATACCAATAATAAAGCCTTAGCTCAGCGGATTAAAAAAATTACAAATCACGGAATGTCAAAGCGTTATCATTACGATTGCATCGGCGTAAATTCCAGATTGGATGCTTTTCAGGCCATTGTTCTTAAAGTGAAATTAAAGCATTTTGACTCTTATTTAAAACAAAGGCGTTGGGCTGCCGATCAGTACGACCGTATGTTGTCTCCACTTGAAGACGTGCAATGCCCAGTAAGAAATGACTTTAGTTTTCATGTGTTTCATCAATACACCTTGCGTATTTCCAACGGAAAACGGGATGACTTACATGCCAAGCTGACGTCTTTGGGTATTCCAAATATGATTTATTATCCTGTGCCGATCCACAAACAAGCAGCTTATGCCGAGGCCAAATGTGGCTCGATGACACAGACAGAGCAACTTTCAAAAGAAGTACTGTCTTTGCCGATGCATACAGAGCTGGAACTCAACCAAATTGAGTATATCTGTAAAGCAATTTCCGATTTTATATCCACATCAAATTAGATCATGAGTTTTAGTTTTTTCAAAAAAACAAAAGAAAAGCAGGTTGATATGCGTCAACTTTCTGTCGATATGCATAGCCATATTTTACCTGGTATTGACGACGGAGCTCAAAATGTTCAAGACTCAATCCAGCTTGTCAATGCTCTAATTAGTTTAGGGTATGAGCAGTTTATTTGTACGCCACATGTGATGGGAGATTATTTTCCGAACACAGATCAAAGTATTGATCGAGCTACAAAAGCCCTTCAGTTCAATCATAAAGTTGTTCTTCAAAATCATCCACTTTCGGCCACCGCCGAATATTTTTATGACGAACGGCTGATTGAACTCAATCAATCTAAACACCTCCGAACTTTTGCTGAAACATCTTATTTTCTATTTGAGTTTTCATTCAAATTTAAACCTCCTGGCACAAAAGAATTTATTTACGACGCTCAAATGAATGGCTATAAACCAATTTTGGCTCATCCTGAACGTTTTGATTATATGGACCTCAGTAAGTTAGAGGAGTTGAAGTCTCGCGGTGTAAATCTTCAGTTAGACCTTATGTCGCTCGTTGGTCATTATGGGAAAAACGTTCAGAAACTTGCCAAAGAACTCATTAAAGCAAAAATGTACGACTTTGTAGGTACCGATATTCACCGCTTTCAGCATGTCGAAGTTATTGAAAAAGCATTGCGTAGCCGACTTTGTCATGAGTTGGTTGATACCAATCCGTTGAAAAATCAGCATTTCAAACAATAGAAAAGTAGTTCATAAAAATAGCCAATCTACACCTAGTAAATTGGCTATTTATATTCTGACAATTTTTGAATAGGTTCCGAAAACAGCATTCGGAATCCGTTTCTAAAGTCTATTTCCCTTTCTTGAAAATCAGCCGTGCGATAAAAATTAAGGCAACTGCACC
>JBMYYR010000036.1:10539-19886 GCA_049609625.1 Flavobacteriales bacterium
ATCTATTTCCCTTTCTTGAAAATCAGCCGTGCGATAAAAATTAAGGCAACTGCACCCACAATAGAAGACAGCAAAGAAGACCAAAAGCTTCCCGTTGTTTCTATGTTTAGAAAACCTAATAGCCAAGGGCCAAAAGATCCACCACAAATTCCAAGAACGATGTTGAAAATCCAGCTTTGTTGGCGTTTCATCAAACAGCCAGCAGCCCATCCTGCCGCAGCCCCAACGATTATTGAAGTTAATATATGACTCATGTTTTGTTTGTTTTTAAACGATTAAAAATAAGTGTTAATGTACAGAATTGAAGAGTATTCAGTCTGTATTTAGAAGTTCAAAATTAAGTCTTTTTCTTGACTTTTGAGCGTTTTTTTGTGTTTGGCTCAGAATAAACACATCTCCTTAGCCTGTTTGTAAAGTTTTTTTTGAGGTACGAAAGGTTCATTTTATTTAGCACAGAGACCTGAAAAAGTGCTTGCACTTTGCGCTTCAATTTTGATAGAAGTTTTTGGAACTAAAACCCACGATAATATCGAAGGCGAGTTTTATGAGCGTGAAGAGGATTAATAATTCTACTTTTGATTAATTTTGCAGCCATAAAATGATCTAAATGACTATAATAACAAATTTCCCCACACCATAAAAAAACAAAAAACATATACTCAACGATTTCAGTGTAAGCAATTTAGCTTAACGCATGAACGCTCTGCTCTGAAAATAGGGATCGATGGTATGTTGATTGGGGCTTGGGCGAAGCATCCAAATCCAGAACGAATTTTGGATATTGGCTCTGGTTGTGGTTTGGTTTCGATGATGTTGGCACAGCGTTTTTCCGATGCTCAGATAGAAGGTGTTGATTTGCATTTGGGGTCGGTTTTGGATGCCAAAGACAATGCCAAAAAATCTAAATGGGAAGACAGAATTTGCTTTCATTGTGTTGATATTCAAGAATTTAATCCAATTGAAGCCTTTGATTTTATTGTGTCTAATCCGCCTTTTTTTGAAGATTCCACCAAAACGGCATCACAAGCGAAAACCCAAGCCAAACATACCGATGCCTTGCCTTTGTCGGTTTTGATTTCTTGCATCAAAAAACTATTAAAACCAAAGGGAATCTTTAGTTGTATTCTGCCTTTTGAAACCGCTCAAAACTTCATCAAAAAGGCAGAGCAACACGATTTATTTCTCCAAAGAAGTTGTGCTGTGCTGCCTGTCGATTATAAAAAACCACATCGGCTTTTATTTGAGTTTTCTGATGAGAAAAAGGCTGAGATTTGTGTAGAAAAACCCTTGTCAATACGTGATCAAAAACTTGATAATCAATTTAGTGAGACTTATAAAAGTTTGCTTTCAGACTTTATGCTTCGATTCTAAAAGCGAAAACTCAAAACCAAACCTTTATTAATAGGATCTGGAAAAAAAGAGAATTTCTTTTTCTTCCAACTGTTATTTGAAAATTTGTGCTGATGCAAAGCGTAAACCAATTTTGTGGATAGAATACCGACAGCCGAAGCCGCCAAAACATCCGAAAACCAATGTTGATTATTCATCACTCGAAACACCGCCACTTGCGCGCCAATGGCGTAGCCCAAATAAGCCAAAACAGGATAGCGATCTTTGTATTCCTGATAAAATAATTCGGCGCCTACAAAAGCAAAACCCGTGTGTCCCGACGGAAACGCATGTGATGCGCCACTTGGTCGGGTTCGGTTTATGCTGTATTTCAAAATATAAGTTGTACCCATAGCCAAAAGCGCGGATTTTCCCGCAAGGAATGACCTAGTTTTGAAATTATGTTTGGTTTTGAGTCCAAAAACAGGCAGAACATGAACCAAGCCATAGGCCATAAATTGCATTGGATCATCTAAAGTATTATGAAAATCAGGAAGTGATTTTAGTCGCCAATTCTGAATGTCGTCATCCAAACCAGTGGACCAAGACAAGGCACTTGCAGTAGCTAAAGCCAATGGTGCAAGATAAATTTTTGATTTGTGATGACTGGTATCGGACTGACACATAGTGTTTTGTGAAAATCCGAATTGAGGAATTAGAAAAATAAGAATGGTAAATAAAGAAAGCTTCATATCTTTAGGGCTAAATTTTGAACTCAAAATGCAGGTAAAGATAGAAAAAAGCTGGGCAGACTTACTGTCTCCCGAATTTGAATCTGATTATTTTCAGGAATTAAGCCAAAAAGTGAAATCTGAGTACCAAAACTCGACGGTTTTTCCGCCTGGGTCTTTGGTTTTCAATGCTTTTAATGCGTGTTCGGTTGACAATTGCAAAGTGGTTATTATTGGTCAAGATCCCTATCATGGCGATAATCAGGCGAATGGCTTGTCTTTTTCGGTATCAAAATCGGTGGCTATTCCGCCGTCTTTGGTCAATATTTATAAAGAAATTAGCAAAGATTTAGGCTTCGACATGCCCATTCATGGCGATTTGACGCCGTGGGCAAATCAGGGTGTCTTGTTGCTCAACGCTAGCTTGACCGTCCGAAAAGCAGAGGCGGCATCTCATAAAAGTTTAGGCTGGCAGAAATTTACAAATCAGGTTATTAAGCGCCTGAGCGACGAAAAAGAACACTTGGTATTCTTACTTTGGGGTGGTTTTGCAAAAGGGAAAATCAAGTTTATTGATCAATCGAAACATCTTATTTTAGAATCTGGACATCCCTCACCTTTGTCTGCAAACCGAGGGTATTGGTTTGGTAATAAGCATTTTAGTAAAACAAATACCTATCTTATTCAACAAAAAAAGCAACCCATCGATTGGCAAATTGTTTAGCGATGGAACATGAATTTGAAAAAAAGCAAAAGTCCGTTTTAGACCTCAAGGTGGCTAAACAAAAAATAGAACATTTTTGTGCCTATCAGGAGCGTTGTCATCAGGAAGTTGAGAAAAAATTGAAAAGCTATGGACTTATTCCTTTGGCGATTGATCACTTGATGGAACAGTTGATTGATGAAGGTTTTTTGGATGAAGAACGTTTTGCACGTGCTTATGCTCGGGGTTCTTTCCGACACAAAAAATGGGGTTGGAAAAAGATAGAACTGGAACTCAAAAAAAGAAATATCAGTACCTATTGTCGAGAAAAAGCTTATTCTGAAATTGATCTTGACGAGTATCGACTATTGTTAAGTTCGGTTTTGGAAAAAAAAGAAGTCAAAGGACATTCAAGGTATCAAAAAGAGCAAAAAATGATCAACTATGCGATGAGTCGAGGCTTTGAATATGACTTGATTCGTTCGGTTTTGGATGACTTATTTGGGTAATAAATACACATACAACAATGCCCAAAAAACAATTCCAAGACACATTAATAGATTGATATACAGTTTTTTAGGGAAGTATCTGGCCGCCAAAAAAGCACCAACTGGAATAGAAAAAATAACAGGGGTTAGCAAAGCTAAAACAATCAAACCATATTTTCTGACCACCGTAATGATGAATCGATTTCGTTTTCTAAACGTCTTTTTTCGTTTGCCTTTTCGCCCAAATCTGACTTTAGAAAATAGCTGAATGAGGTAGGCACTAAAGTAATAAAAAAGTAAATATCCAGTGAGTCCGCCAACAAGCATACACGTTAATACTTCTGTTTTGCTGACGTCCATTTGCAATGAAAACAAAGGCGTTAGTGCAAATTTTGTTGCCGACAACAAAATGAGAATCAAATAATTAAGCCAAAGTTTCATCGCAGGCTTTTAGCATTTCCACATAAACCGATTTCCAGCCTTTCCAAAGTTCATTTTCTGATAAGCTTTCGTTGTGCCAAAGCGAAATAAAGGTGCCTTCAACCTGCTTTACTTCCTTAATAAACATGTTTATATGCGCTTTAGCTTCCTCTGGATCAAGACCTTGGTAATGTTTTAAGCTGGCTTCCATCACGCAAAAGGGATGGACTAAAAGCGGCGTTTCGTATTCCAAATCTAAATCATAAAAGTAAAATGGCGTACACGTACCTGCCCTAAATCCACTCTGAGAAGCAAAGCCCATGGTATAATCTTCGCTAATGCCCAAATCAATTAAATGTCGATAGGTTTTTGGCAATTCGAGCTTCAGATAATGTTGTCGACTAGAGCTTATTCCTCTATGAATCAGTTGCTTGAGTTGAAGAAGTTCTTCTTTCAGAATAGCCTTAGTTTCGTTGGATCGGTAGGAAGGATGTATGCCAACAAAAGCGTAGTCTGCCATAGATTTTATGAGGCTTTTAAAGGCTTTTTTTCTGGGATGAATGTTTTTATCGTAGGTGCCGTAGTCGCCCAATAGTACAAAAAAACGATGTTCGATTTTGGGATGAAGTTTGGTCTTGTTGAAGATAAAACTAAAGGTGTCGAAAGGGTCTTTGGATTTGCCTAAGAGTACCGAAATTTGTTGACGGAATTGTGAAAATTTGAAGCTCAGTAAGCTTCTTAAAAGAATAGAACTCGTCCTGATAAATCCTTTTTCCTTTATTGAAAAGGCCTGGTCGACATCGATGGTATTGACGGCTTTGAATTTTCTTTTTTTGTAAACCAAATGGGGAAATTGATCTAAAAGTACCTCCAAAAGTTCTAAAGCCCAGAGGTCTACCACGGGTTTGTGGAGGAGTTGATGTTCGGAAGCAAAGGAGGCCTCGGCCGGAAACCGCTGATGGCTGTCTTTGCAGTGAATCATATATTCTTCATACCGACTGATGAAGAAAAAAATGGCAGCAAAGGGATCATAAGTCAAATCCGATTCGCATTGATGTTCAAAGATATAGGATTTTCCATTGCGAACAGTTAGCTCCAATTCGGGATCATCGACACCTTTTTCGAACAACAAATCCTGAGCATGAATATGGAGATCCGAGCTTAGTTGCTTTTTGGTATAAGATAATTTCGGCCCACAAAACGAAACAAATTGTTGAAGATCGGAGGTAAGTTCATAAGGCACGCCCAAAAGATACTTAAACACGTGTTTGAACGTGTAGATTAGTCGAGGGGGCGACTGTTCAACATAGATAAGTAGATGTTCTGCTGTGTTTTTTTTATCCATTCAATTTATTTGCAACAAACTGATTTAGAGTGTTTTGTTTAAGGTCAAATAATTTGAAACATAGTCCCGGACGCCGTCTTCTAAACTGGTAAACGGCACATCGTAGCCAATTTCAGAAAGCTTAGTCATATTGGCTTGCGTGTAATATTGATAGTTTGCTCGAATGTCAACGGGCATATCAATATAGCTAATGTGTTCAGGTTTTTTCATGGCCTTAAAGGTCGCTTTTGCCAAATCTAAAAAATGCCGAGCTTGACCAGTTCCTAAGTTGTAAATTCCTGAATCTGAGCTTTTTTGATGGTTTAATAAAAAATTAATAACGCTGTAAACGTCTTTGACATAAACAAAATCACGAAGTTGTTCGCCGTCTTTAAATTCGGGATTGTGAGAGCGAAAAAGTTTCATGCCACCAGTCGCATTTACCTGATTGAAGGTGTGAAAAATTACCGAAGCCATTCGACTTTTGTGGTATTCATTTGGTCCATAGACATTAAAAAATTTAAGTCCGAACCAAAATGGCGGCTGTTTGGCTTGAGCCAAAGCCCAAAGGTCGAATTGATGTTTAGAATCGCCGTAAGGATTTAAAGGTTTGAGTGCGTCTAGATTAGAATGATCATCATCAAAACCCAAAGTTCCATCGCCGTAAGTAGCTGCGGATGAGGCGTATATAAATCTAATTTGATGTTTGGTACAAAGTTTCCAAAGTGTTTTGCTGTAGTCCAGATTCAATCGATTGAAAAGCTCGACCGATTGCTCGGCGGTGTCGGTTCTGGCGCCAAGATGAATGACAGCTTCAACCGATTGGGCATTGTTTTCTAACCAATTTGGAAATTCAGTTCGGTCGATAAGTTGTTTGGGCGAGAACCGACTAAAGTTCCTTTCTTTTTCCATCCGACTAAAATCATCGACCAAAAGCAACAATTTTCCTGCGTCAAGTAACTGATTTGCAGTTACACTAGCGATAAATCCGGCAGCACCAGTAACAATTATCATATTAAATATTTTTGACAAAGGTAAACAAATGTTTGTTCACTCAGTTTACAGATATTGCACGGTAAGCGAGTCTTCAAACTTTAAAAAATCTGTATTTTTTCCCTGAAAAATGAGTTCACCACCTTTATTACCTCCAAAAGGCCCTAAATCGATGTTCCAATCTGCTGTTTTTATCACGTCAGGATGGTGTTCGATAACCAAAATGGTATGTCCTTTTTCTAAAAGTGCATCAAAGGATTTGAGCAAATTTTGAATGTCTCGGAAGTGTAAACCTGTGGTTGGTTCATCAAAAATAAAGAGGTTTTTCTCTTTTGAAGCATTTTGACTCAAAAAACTAGCGAGTTTAACACGTTGAGCTTCTCCGCCACTCAAAGTTGAAGAGGATTGACCGAGTTTCACATAGCCTAAACCAACATCCAAAAGTGGTTTTAATTTCTTTGATATTTTAGTTTCTTTGTGTTCAGAGAAAAAGTTATAAGCTTCATCTACAGTGAGTTCTAAAATATCATAAATATTTTTTTCTTGAAAGGTAACTTCTAAAATTTCTTCTTTAAACTTCTTTCCAAGACAAACTTCACAATCCATTTTTACATCGGCAAGAAATTGCATTTCGATGTTAATTTGTCCATCACCTTGACATGTTTCGCAGCGCCCGCCAGGAATATTAAATGAAAAATGTTTGGCTAAATAGCCTCTAAATTTTGCCAATTCTTGTTTGCACATCAAAGCACGGATGTCATCAAAAGCTTTGATGTAGGTTACGGGATTTGAACGTGAGGATTTCCCAATCGGGTTTTGGTCAATGAACTCGACACCTGTGAGTAAGGTTTCGTCAAAATTTAAGCTTTCAAAAAAACCTTCTTGTTTCGTCGCGGAGCCAAATTTTCGTTGAATGGCAGGGTATAAAACAGATTTAATTAAGGTCGATTTACCTGAGCCACTCATACCCGAAATGACGGTTAAATTATTGATAGGCAAAGAAATATCAATTCCTTTTAGGTTGTTGCATCGAGCACCTTTGAGTTCGATGGTGTTTTTGAATGTTAGTGGTTCAAAATGCCGTTCGAGCTGCAAATTCTGATTCAAATATTGCGCAGTATAACTGTCTTTTTCTTTGAGTAAATCTTTGTAGTTTCCTGAAAAAACAACGTGTCCGCCAGCCACGCCAGCTTCTTTTCCCATATCAATAATATGGTCGGCGGCCTGCATAATATCTTCGTCATGTTCGACCACCACAACGGTATTTCCTAAATCCCGAAGTCCTTTCAAAACCTCAATCAAACGCTGTGTATCTCTGGCATGAAGTCCGATACTCGGCTCATCCAAAACATAAGTCGACGAAACTAAAGAAGAACTCAAAGCGCAAGCCAAACGAATCCGTTGCGATTCGCCACCACTCAAGGTGTTCGATTTTCTATTGAGGTCCAAATAAGGCAAACCAACTTTGAGAAGTAGGCTAAGTCTATTTGTAATTTCGAACATCAAACGCTTGGCAACATGCATAGATTTTTCATCAAGCTTGACTGTGGAAAAGAAGTTAAATAACTCATCTAAAGGTAGTTGCATTAATTCTGAAATGTCCTTGTCTGCAACCTTAACATAAAGAGCCTCTTTTCTTAAGCGCTTACCTTTACAATCCCAACAATCGGTTTTTCCGCGAAAGCGTGAAAGCATAACCCGACTTTGAATTTTGTGAGATTCTGATTCTAATTTCTTGAAATAGCCCGAGATACCAGAGAAACTCTTGCCTCCAGCCCAAAGTTTGTCTTGCTCCACTTGGCTCAGTTCGCTATAGGGCTTATGAATCGAAATATCTTGTGCTTTGCAAAAGGTAAATAGTGCTTTTTTCCAAAGTTCTACACCTTGGTATTTCGAAAACAAAATGGCACCTTCGTAGATAGATTTTTTTGGGTTTGGACAAACTAATTCGGGATCTAATCCTATGGTTTTTCCATAACCTTGGCAAGTAGGGCAGGAGCCAACGGGGCTATTGAAACTGAATAGATTAACGTTTGGCTCAATGAATTTCAAACCATCTAATTCAAATCTATTATTGTATTGTTTAGTCCAATCTTCATCCAAAGATTTGAGGCTAAGTTCGCCTTCGCCCTCAAAAAAAGCAAGCTCAATCGACTCTCCAAGTCGGTTCATGGCGCTTTGTTCTTCTTTTTTGAGTTTGAATCGATCAATAACTAAAAAAGAATCGGTTTCCAATTTCCAATCTTCAATATCAATAAGTTCATTGTTGACATAAAGTCTTGAATAGCCTTGATTTAAAAGAATTTTTTTGTAATGTTCTTCCGTCTTCTCTTTTGGAATTTTAGCCAAAAGCAACAGTTTATGGCCTGACTCTAAAGTTGATATAAACTCTAAAACATCTGAAACACGATGTTTTTTTACGGGATTCCCAGAAATTGGCGAAATTGTTTTTCCAATTCTGGCATACAATAACTTTAGATAATCGTAAATCTCTGTACTCGTTCCAACAGTCGATCTCGAATTGGTAGAAATCACTTTCTGCTCTATGGCAATACTCGGCGTAAGCCCTTTGATTTCTTTAACATCTGGCTTGTCTATCCGACCCAAAAACTGACGTGCATAAGAAGACAAACTTTCCACATAACGGCGTTGACCTTCGGCATAAAGCGTGTCAAAAGCTAAGCTTGTTTTTCCCGAACCAGAAAGCCCGGTAATGACAACCAATTTATTTTTCGGAATCTGAACATCAACCGATTTTAAATTGTGTTGATTTGCTCCGTAAATCTCTATATGTGAACGACTTGACATGTTTTTGTTTTGAGTAGTTTTAGTGTGATTTAAGACTGGAAATAGTCATCTTAAAACAAAAAAAATGCTCAGTCGAATCCGACTGAGCATTTTTATTTTGAGTTCATCCAAGAACCATTAGCTTTCACTAAAGTCCAGCTACTTGCAAAGTCAATTTAGATTTGAGGTTGCTTGCTTTATTCTTGTGAATGATGTTTCGCTTAGCCAATTTGTCAATCATCGAAACCACTTTTGGTAACATACCTAAAGCACCTTCTTTTTCGGTTTGACTTCTTAGATCACGAATAGCATTACGTGTTGTTTTGTGGTAATACTTATTTCTTAAGGTCTTAGTTTTATCAGATCTTACTCTTTTTTTTGCTGACTGATGATTTGCCATAATATAAATTGTGTTTTAGCAGTCCGTAGGGGACTCGAACCCCTGTTGCATGGATGAAAACCATGAGTCCTAACCCCTAGACGAACGGACCGTATAATAAATTAAACTTCAGAAAAATAGCAGTCCGTAGGGGACTCGAACCCCTGTTGCATGGATGAAAACCATGAGTCCT
>JBMYYR010000037.1:0-19844 GCA_049609625.1 Flavobacteriales bacterium
AGTCTACTTGAATTTTAATGTGCTGATAATCAATATATTTCCTACTTAGCATACAAAATAAACTCAACTTCTATTTTTAATAATTTTCGAGTTACACTCACGTTAAAATACGTTTTTTAATTTCAAGTACTTACCAGAAAAACACAACTATTCTACCAATATATTCTCTAAGTGACTTGATGTTTTAGGGACTATTTTCTTAACACAAAAAGACCTTGTTTTAAAAGCGCAATAATTTTCAAATTTCAAGCTTCAACTCACTCAAAAAACTTTACCTTTGTTGGTTTTTAAGGCTATACATGGAACAGAAAAATATTCGCAATTTTTGCATCATCGCCCACATCGATCACGGAAAAAGTACTTTGGCCGATCGATTGATTGGCATTACCCAAACCGTATCTGAACGAGAGCAACAAAATCAGCTTTTGGATGATATGGATCTTGAACGTGAACGTGGAATCACGATAAAATCTCATGCCATTCAGATGGATTATGAGTATAAAGGCGAAGAATTTCGTTTGAATTTGATTGACACACCCGGACACGTCGATTTTTCTTATGAAGTGTCTCGATCTATCGCTGCTTGCGAAGGTGCACTTCTGATTGTAGATGCCGCACAAGGTATTCAGGCTCAGACGATTTCAAATTTATACCTTGCTTTAGAAAACGATCTTGAAATCATTCCGATTCTCAATAAGGTTGACCTTCCGAGCGCTAATCCAGAAGAAGTTGCCGATCAAATTATCGATTTAATCGACTGTGAATTTGATGATATTTTGCAATGTTCTGCCAAAACGGGAAAAGGTGTTCCCGCTATTTTGGAAGCTATTGTCGATCGTATTCCCGCTCCGGTTGGAGATGAAGATGCGCCACTTAGAGCCTTAATTTTCGATTCGGTTTACAACCCGTTTCGAGGTATTGAAGTCTATTGTAAGATTGTTCAAGGAACAATGAAAAAAGGCGAAAAGGTAAAATTTATGGCAACCGAAAAAGGCTATTTTGCCGATGAAATTGGTGCTTTAAAACTAAAACAACTCGAACGCAAGGAACTCAAAGCAGGCGATGTTGGTTACATTATTTCAGGAATTAAAAACGCCTCAGAAGTTAAGGTTGGAGACACCATTACTTCTGTTGTAAATCCTTGCGAAACGGCCATTGAAGGCTTCGAAGATGTAAAACCAATGGTTTTTGCAGGAATCTATCCTGTTGATACTGAGGACTATGAAGAGCTCAGAAATTCGATGGAGAAACTCCAGCTCAACGATGCGTCGCTCACCTATGAACCTGAATCTTCTGCCGCTTTAGGTTTCGGATTCCGTTGTGGATTCTTAGGTATGTTACACATGGAAATCATTCAGGAACGTCTTGAAAGAGAGTTCAATATGACTGTGATTACCACCGTACCAAATGTATATTATGACGCTTACACCAAAAAAGGTGAGAAAATAATTGTTCACAACCCTTCAGAACTTCCCGAGCCAAACTATTTGGACTACGCTCAAGAACCTTATATTGCTGCTCAAATCATAACCAAAGCCGATTTTGTTGGCCCTGTCATGAGTTTGTGTATTCAAAAAAGAGGGATACTCAAAAATCAGGTGTATTTATCGACCGATAGAGTTGAATTGGCTTTTGAAATGCCTTTAGCCGAAATTGTTTTTGATTTTTATGACAAGCTCAAAACCATTTCAAAAGGCTACGCATCCTTTGATTATCAACCTATTGGAATGAAAGATACAAATTTGTCTAAGCTCGATATTTTACTTAATGGCGAACAAGTTGATGCGCTTTCGGCTTTAATTCACCGAGATGGAGCTTATAATATTGGAAAGAAAATTTGCTCGAAACTTCGAGAACTTATTCCGAGACAACAATTTGATATAGCTATTCAGGCTGCCATCGGAGCTAAAATTATTTCCAGAGAAACCGTAAAGGCCGTTCGGAAAGATGTTACTGCCAAATGTTATGGTGGAGATATTTCGAGAAAGCGAAAATTACTCGAAAAACAGAAAAAAGGAAAGAAAAGAATGCGTCAGGTTGGGAATGTTGAGATTCCTCAAAAAGCCTTTATGGCCGTCCTCAAACTCGACGATTAAGCTACTATTATGGGAAAAAATAAGCTGAAAAAGTTTGCAGAAATGGACAAGCTTGAACACGTTGTTCAGCCCACCCGCGAAGATCTTAATCAGTTTGAACTCAAAAACAACTGGGCAAGTCAGTTGTTTGGCAATTCGAACCCAATTGTTTTAGAACTTGGCTGTGGTAGAGGCGAATACGCTTTGGCGATGGCAGAACGTTTTCCCGAAAAAAACTTTATTGGTATCGACATTAAAGGTTCTCGGATGTGGCAAGGCGCCACTCAGGGCTTTAAGAAAGGGCTTAAAAATTTAGCGTTTTTGCGCATTTCTATCGAGCATATTGTCGATTGTTTTGGGAAAAATGAAGTCGATGAAATCTGGATTACCTTTCCCGATCCTCAAATTAAATTCCGACGCCGAACACGCCGTTTGACGCATCCTGATTTTTTAGCAAAATACAATCAGATTTGTAAACCCGATGCTGTTTTACATCTCAAAACCGACTCGGCTTTTTTATACGGATACACCGTGGCAACTTTAGAACATCTTGATTATCAGATTATTGATACAAGCCATGACGTCTATAATGCCCGAAAAGACAATGCCCTTTTGATGGAAGTTAAAACCTATTACGAAGATTTATTTCATAAAAAAGGCTACCCGATAACTTATATTCAATTTAAACAACCAGCCCAAAACAGCCAGTCGAATACTTAAGCCGTGAACACAGTCAAAAAACAGCATTTTATTTTGAGCGGAGGCGGCACAGGTGGTCATATTAATCCCGCTATTGCTATCGCTGAGGAGCTTTTGAAAAACCCAAATCACAGCGTGCATTTTGTGGGTGCAAAAGGCAAAATGGAAATGGAAAAAGTTCCAGCTGCAGGCTATCAAATCACAGGTTTACCCATTCGTGGTTACCAGCGCGGACAATTAAAAGCTAATCTATTATTGCCTTTTCAGGTGTTTTTTAGCTTAATGAAAAGCTTTTTTTTACTCAAAAAACAGAAGCCAAAAGCGGTCATTGGCACAGGCGGCTATGCTTCCGCACCAGTTGCTTTTATGGCTTCGCTTTTAGGGATTCCGGTGTTTTTGCAAGAGCAAAATTCTTATCCAGGATTAGTCAATCGCTTAGTGTCAAAACGTGCTAAAACCATTTTTACGGCTTATCCAGAAATGGAAAAATTCTTTCCGAAAACGGAAGTTATATTAAGTGGTAATCCGTTGAAAAACAATATTTTAGATTCACTTTCAGAAACAGCTGAAAGTCAAAACATACAAGTTTTTATAATGGGTGGTTCTTTGGGCGCAAAAGCCATCAATACATTTGTGATAGAGCATTTAGAGCAAATCAAACAAACGCCATATCAATGGCTTTGGCAATGTGGAAAATCAGGTTTTGAGGCATCTGAAAAAGCACTTTCGGAACATCAAGACATCAACAATATTAAGCTTCAAAGTTTTATCAGCAATATGGGCGAAGCTTACGCCAAAAGTTCGGTGGTCTTGTGCCGTGCTGGTGCTTTGAGTATTTCGGAATTGGCTTTGGTAAACAAGGCTATTGTGTTTGTTCCTTCGCCGAATGTAACTGATAATCACCAATATAAAAATGCTAAAGTGTTGGCGGATGCCGAGGCTTGTCTTTTGGTTGAAGAACCAGATTTGACCTCATTTTTTGATGATTTCTTGACTTTTATTGATGATTTAGAACGTCAGAATAGACTCAAAACCAATCTAAAAGCCTTTGCCAAACCAGAAGCTAGTCAGACCATTGTTGAACACATTTATTCAAAACTATAATGGAGTTCGACAAACTAAAATCCGTATTTTTTTTAGGGGTTGGCGGCATTGGCATGAGTGCTTTGGCGCGCTATTTTTTAGCTCAACATAAACTGGTTTTTGGCTATGATAAAACCAAGTCAAAACTTTGTCAAGAGCTTCAAAAAGAAGGCATTACAATCACTTATGAAGATGCTATCGATTTTATAAAAACACATAAACTCGATCCTGAACATTGCCTTTGTGTTTACACGCCTGCTTTACCTAAAGAATTGAATTTAATCCAAGCCTTAAAAGCAAATGGGTTTAGTCTTTTGAAACGTGCCGAAGTGTTAGGTTTGATTTCGAAAACCAAAACCTGTCTGGCGGTCGCTGGCACACACGGAAAAACGAGTACAAGTGCCATTTTAGCTCATATTATGGCCTGTTCAAAACACGGTTCTTCGGCTTTTATTGGTGGTATTTTATCGAATTATAAATCGAATTTAATTCTCCAAGATGGGCCATTTATGGTTGCCGAAGCCGATGAATTCGATCGTTCTTTTCTGCAACTCGACGTTCAGGATAGTATTTTGACCTCGATGGATCCCGATCATTTGGATATTTATGGAACAGAAGAGGAGTTTAAGTCGACTTTTGAGACCTATCTAAACAAAGTCAAGCGACATAAAATTGTCCATCACAGTTTGCCGATTGAAGGCACACACTCGTATGGCTTGTCGGCTGATGCCGATTGGTTTGCCGAAGATATTCATTGGAATGGCAAAGGCATGAGTTTTGTGTTTTGTGATCAGAAAAATGAGGTCAAGGAAACCTTCGAAATGCCTTTTCCGGGTTTACATAATGTTGAAAATGCTGTTGCTGCTATTGGTTTAGCGAATTTGCAAAATGTTGATTATGAATCTATTAAATTAGCTTTAAAGCAATTTAGAGGTATTTACCGTCGTTTTGAGATTCATCAACTTAACAATCGGATTTTAATTGACGATTACGCACATCATCCCAAAGAATTGAAAGAAAGTTTGGCGTCTGCCCGAGCTTGTTTTCCGAATAAAACCATAGCGGTTTTGTTTCAGCCGCATTTATTTTCGCGCACTAAAGATTTTATGAGCGAGTTTGCTGATGTGCTTTCCAAAGCCGATGTTCCAGCTGTGATTGATATTTATCCAGCCCGAGAAAAGCCCATTAAAGGCATAACATCTCAGGCTTTAGCAAAATTAAATTCAAAATTAACTTACTTAAAACCTGAAGACATTCATCCATTTTTGGATCAGCATCCTTTTGATGTGTTGATGGTTTTGGGCGCAGGAGACATCGCCAACCTCGTTGAACCACTTAAAGCCTTTTTATCAAAATCATGAAAAAAAACAGCCTTTTAAGTCAACAAAAAACATGGCGCTTTATCTTTTGGATTTTTATTGCGCTAACCTTTATTTGCTTTTTGGTTTTGGCAAACGCTTATCAAAAACCAAGTCTTTGGCAAAGCAACAACATCCAAATCGAACAGCAAGATCAATGGGCTTATTTACGTGCCCAAGATTTGTATGAATTTACTGATAGTCAGTTGATAGTAAACAACACAAGAGTCGTTGATGCCTTGAATAAATATGAAATTAAATCGATTTTGACGACCCATCCTTATGTGAAATCAGTCGATGTGTTTTCAGGTTTTGATGGTGTTTTGCATTTTGATATTCAACCTAAAAAACCAAGTTTGAGGATTGAAAAACCAAACGGAAATCGATATTACCTTGATAAATCTGGAGAAACCATGCCGTTTTCTGAAGAATACACAGCGCAAGTTCCTATATTTTATTTAGAAGATGAGGAGACTGAAAATCAATTGATTTTTGAGTTCTATCAGGAAGTCCTTTTACATCCGATGGCAAAAACTCAACTTGCTGATATCTATGTTAATAGCATGGAAGAATTTAGCTTGGTGCCTCAATTTGGAGATTTTTTACTTGAATTGGGAAATAGTGAACATTTGAACAAAAAATTAACTACTTTTGAATACACGATGAAGCATATTCTAAACACGGAAGGATGGGATACGTATTCAAAAATAAACTTGAGCTTTGAAGGTCAGATCATTTGCACAAAAAAACAACAGCATGAACCATAAAGATATAGCAGTAGGTTTAGATATTGGAACAACCAAAATTGTTGCCATTATCGCACAACGTAGCCCTACAGGACATATCAAAATTTTGGGTATTGGTCAGGTAAAATCTACAGGAATCAAACGTGGTTTGGTTATCAATGTAGATCGTACGACTGCAGAAGTTAAGTCTGCCATTCAAAAAGCTGAAAGCAATGCAGGTCTTCATGTGCCCGAAGTAACGGTAGGTATAGCTGGTATGCATATCCGAAGCGTTCAACATTACGAATATATCACGAGGTCAGATTCAGATTCGAGTATCAAAAGCGAGGATATTGATTTGTTAATCAATGGTGTACGAAAAATAAGAATGTTGCCAGGAGAGGAAATATTACATGTGCTTCCACAAGAATTTCATGTCGATTCGGACACAGGAATCAAAGAACCCGAAGGCATGACAGGGTCGAGGCTAGGTGCGAATTTCCATATTGTTGTTGGTCAAATTTATTCGATACAAAATCTTGGAGCTTGTGTTATAAACAATACGTTAAAACTCAAAGGAATTACCTTAGAACCATTGGCTTCCGCCGAATCTTGTCTCAACGACGAAGAAAAAGAAGCTGGTGTGGTATTGCTTGATATAGGCGGCGGAACGACCGATCTTGCTATTTTTAAAGATGGAATCATTCGTCATACGGCTGTTATTCCCATCGGTGGTCAATTTGTAACCAATGATATAAGAAGAGAATGTAATATCATCGAAAAACAAGCGGAACTACTCAAAATAAAATTTGGATCGGCTTGGCCACTTCAAAATTCTGAACACGAAATTGTTTCGATACCTGGACTTAGAGGGCGGGAGCGTAAAGAGATTAGCCTGAGAAATCTTTCTATTATTATTCATACTAGATTGCTCGAAATCATTGATTTAGTTTGTGTGGAAATTGAAAACTATGAGGCTCATGGCGCACACGAAAAATTGATTGCAGGTGTTGTGCTTACCGGTGGAGGGTCGGCAATAAAAGACTTACCACAGCTAGTGAAATATCATACAGGAATGGATGCTCGAGTGGGGACGCCAACAGATCGGATTGATAGTCAGAGTGTTAAGAAATTAAATCATCCTTTGTATGCCACCTCAATAGGTTTGGCTTTGATGGCTACCGAAAAGAAATACGAAGAGCGTTTGGAACAAGAACGTTTGGAACATGAAGCGCAACGCCTTGCTACACAACAATTGGACCAAGCTTCTTTTTCAACATTAGATCAGTCCGAGCCCAAACCTAATAAAGAGCGTTTGGAGGAGCAGCCTCAATCTAAAATAAAAACATTCTTTTCAAAACTGATTGATTTTGATATGGATAAACTAAAAAATAAAATTATAAGTTTTGTTGATGATGAAGATGAAAACTAATAATTTGACTAAAAACATACAACGATGGATGATATCTTAATGGATTTTGATTTACCTAAAAATCAATCATCAGAAATAAAAATAATAGGTGTAGGTGGTGGAGGTTCAAATGCCGTAAACCACTTGTTTAATTTAGGAATTAGCGAAGTAAATTTAGCGGTTTGCAATACTGATGCTCAGGCACTTGAAAGTAGCCCAGTGCCGACTACAATACAGCTTGGAGAAGAATTAACAAAAGGACTTGGAGCTGGAGCAAACCCAGAGGTTGGCGCCAAAGCTGCCCAAGAAAGTTTGGAAGCTATACGCTCTTTTTTAGACGTCAAAACCCAAATGTTGTTTATTACGGCAGGTATGGGAGGCGGTACTGGCACCGGAGCAGCACCCATTATTGCGCGGACAGCCAAAGAAATGAACATTCTTTCGGTTGCTATTGTTACTGTTCCTTTTGGTTTTGAAGGTAAACCACGGATGCGTCAAGCTATGGCTGGTATTGATGAGCTTAAGCAACATGTTGATACTCTGATTGTTATAAACAACGACAAAATCAGGACGATGTATGGGAATTTGGGTTTTGAGGAAGCTTTTGCTAAAGCAGACAACATCCTTGCTACCGCAACCAAAGGTATCACCGAAGTTATTGTTCAGCCGTGTTTGATAAATATTGACCTTAATGACGCCCGAACAGTTTTGACCAAAAGTGGGACAGCGATCATGGGGCGTGGATTAGCTTCGGGAGAAGGTCGGGCAAAGCTAGCCTTAGAACGAGCCATCAAATCGCCACTTCTTAATGATTCCAAAATTCAAGGAGCAAACAAAGTGTTGTTACTCATTATGTCAGGAACTGAATCGATTACGATAGACGAAATTACTCTTATTAGTGATGAACTGAGAGAAGAAATTGGTGATGACATTGACCTAAATCTTATTCTTGGGGTAGGGAAGGACGAAAGCCAGGACGACCAAATTAGCGTAACCGTTATAGCAACGGGTTTCAAAACTGTAGAGCTGGGTACGCCAGAACCTATAAAAGTAGAAAAACCAAAAGTCATTATCCACGATTTGGAAGATGAACGCGTTAAAGCTCCATTTGGACACCAAGGTATTGACGAAACAATAACTGAAAAAACAGTATTATCATCTGATAATCAAGCGAATGTGTCAGATTCGGAACAAGACTCTTTAGATAAAATTGAAGAAAAATTGCCAGAGACAGGGCAGCAAACTCAACTTTTTTCTGATGAAGATACGGTCGCTCAGCCAAAGCCTACAGCACTAAAGCCCGCAACATCAAAACGAGCAACAGAGCCATTGCTTGAAGAGCACGTAAAGCCTGTTGAAGATTTTGATGACGAGTCGACAGAACCAAGTGCTCTAAACATCATCGAACCTAAAGCATGTGAGGAAACTGTAGAAAAAGCAGCCGAAATACCGCCTTTTACAGACAGAAAACCAAGTGCAGCCGAACTTGCCGAAATAGCAAAAGAAAGATTAAAACGCCTCCAAAAATACAACTCTAAAACGGGTTCGTCTAAAAATTTGGAAGTTATCGAAAAAGAATCCGCTTTAAAAAGACAGGGCATCAAACTGGAAAATATTCCAAACAAAGAAGGTATTTCAAAACGTAATTTAGAAGACTAAAAACCATGTTACAAGACCAATTAATGGCAGAAATGAAAACTGCTATGAAAGCCAAAGATCAAGTTAGATTGACTGTTCTGAGAGCTGTAAAAGCCGAAATTTTAAAAGCTAAAACATCAGCTGATTTTAGTGGAGAAATATCTGAAAAAGAGGAAGTTAACATCTTAACACGTATGCTAAAACAACGTAAAGATGCCGCCGAGATTTATAAAACTCAAAACCGTGCAGATTTATGCGACGAAGAATTGAAACAAGCTGATATTCTGATGGAATATTTACCAAAGCAATTAGACGCTTCGGAGCTTGAATCAGAAATCCGAGCAATTGTTGGACAAGTGCAAGCTACCGGCCCAAAAGATATGGGAAAAGTGATGGGCTTGGCCTCCAAACAATTGGCAGGAAAAGCCGAAGGAAAAGCCGTTGCCGCAATGGTAAAAACGGTTTTAAGCGCGCTTTAAAAGTCAATAAAAATGGAACAGTTCTATTCTAAAGACGTGAAAATTGGTGTTTTGGGTGGCGGACAGCTTGGGCGTATGCTTTTTCAGGCAGCCCTTAATCTTGATATACATTTGTATTTTTTAGATCCCTCTCCATCAGCACCTTGCGCTAAACTTACGCCGCATTTTGAAACTGGTGATTTGCAAAATTTTGATGACGTTGTTGCCTTTGGAAAGGACAAAAACTATTTGACTATAGAAATTGAACACGTCAATACCAAAGCTTTGAGGCACCTCGAAACTTTGGGTGTAAAAGTTTATCCTCAAGCTGAGGTCATTGAAATGATTCAAGATAAAGGCTTACAAAAACAGTTTTATAAACAGCATAATATTCCAACATCTGATTTTGAACTTATTCAGAATCTTGATGAATTAGAAGCTTTCAAAGCTCAAGGGCCTTGGGTTCAGAAACTTAGAACTGGTGGCTATGACGGACAAGGTGTTCAGGTTCTGAAAACAGAGGCTGATTATTCAAAAGCCTTTGAAGCACCCTCTTTGATAGAAAAATTAGTCGATTTTGAGACTGAAATTTCTGTCATTGTAGCCAAAAATGCCAAAGGCGAGGTTAAAACTTACCCTTTGGTTGATATGGAATTTTCGGAAGAAGCCAATCTTGTCGAATTTCTATTTTCACCCTCAGAATTAAATTCCGACATCAAAACCAAAGCTCAACATGTAGCTTTGCAAATCTGCGAAACACTTGATTTTGTCGGTATTTTGGCCATAGAAATGTTTGTTACCAAAACAGGAGATGTTTTAGTTAATGAAATGGCGCCACGCCCACACAACAGCGGTCATCACAGCATTGAAGCTAATATTTGTTCCCAATATGAACAACATTTGAGAGCTATTCTCAATTTGCCTTTGGGCGACACGTCGACACGACAGTCTGCCGTGATGCTCAATCTGTTAGGCGAAAAAAATGAGTCAGGTCCCGTTCGCTACGAAGGTCTAGAAGAAGTACTAAACATGCCAAACGTCTTTGTTCATTTATACGGAAAACAGGAATGTAAACCGTTCAGAAAAATGGGACACGTAACCGTTTTGGCTGACGATTTAGAAACAGCAAAAGCGACCGCCAAAATCGTGAAATCAATATTAAAAGTAAAAGCTCAAACAACATGAAAGCACGTGTAGGAATCATTATGGGATCAAAGTCGGATTTACCGATTATGACCCAAGCCATTGACGAATTGAAAGCTATGGACATTCCTTTGGAAGTTCATATTGTGTCGGCTCATCGGACTCCAGAATGGATGTTCGACTACGCAAAAAATGCTCATCAACGTGGTATTCAAGTGATTATCGCTGGAGCTGGAGGCGCAGCGCATCTTCCTGGAATGGTGGCTTCGTTGAGTCCCTTGCCCGTTATCGGCGTGCCTATCAAATCGAGTAATTCGATTGATGGTTGGGATTCAGTTTTATCGATTCTACAAATGCCTGGAGGCGTTCCCGTAGCTACCGTGGCGCTTAATGGTGCAAAAAATGCTGGACTTTTGGCTGCTCAAATTCTTGGTGCTTCGGATGCTGATATTCTCAATAAAATGCTCGATTATAAATCGAGTTTAAAAGAAAAAATCGACCTTCAAAACAAAAGCTTAAACGAGGAACTAGGGCTATAAAATTGATTTTCAATGGTCTTTAGTAGCATCACTTTTCTACTTTATTTTCTTCCTTTCTTCCTGATTTGCTATACTTTAGTTCCAAAATCAGGAAAAAACCTTGTTCTACTTTTATTTAGTTTAATTTTTTATGCCTGGGGCGCACCACGCTTTATTTTTCTTTTGGTGGCTTCCACTATTATTGATTTTTATTTAGTGAACTGGATGCACAAACATCCCAATCTAAAGAAGAAAAAATGGATTTTAGCAAGCTCTATTTTTCTAAATGTTGGACTTTTAATTTATTTCAAATACGCCAACTTTTTTGTCGAAAATGTAAATGAAATAAGGCTTTATTTTGGCTCGGAAGCCATAACTTGGAAGGAGGTTTTATTGCCCATCGGGATTTCATTTTACACTTTTCAAACCCTAACTTACTCCATCGATGTCTACCGTGGACTCCATCCGCCACTTAAAAACGTTCAGACCTATTTAGTCTATATTTTGTCCTTTCCGCAAATGATTGCTGGGCCAATTGTTCGGTTCAACGAAGTGGTCAATGAACTTTTAGATCGGAATCCGACCTATTCCGACCGTATTCATGGGCTTTTCAGATTTTCTTTAGGGCTTTTCAAAAAAGTGATGATTGCCAATGTTTTAGGTTTTCAAGCTGATGAAATCATGGATTTAGATCCTAAAACTTTGCATTCTGCCACCGCTTGGATCGGTATTTTGGCTTATACCTTTCAGATCTATTTCGATTTTTCTGCCTATTCCGATATGGCGATTGGGTTGGGAAAAATTATGGGCTTTCGCTTTCCAGAAAACTTCAATAAACCCTATATTTCGGCAAGTATTACTGAGTTTTGGAGACGCTGGCACATCACACTTGGGGCTTGGATGAAAGACTATTTATACATTCCTTTAGGTGGAAATCGGGTCAACAACAAGGCTAGATTATATGCCAATTTGATTACCGTTTTTCTGATCTCAGGTTTATGGCACGGTGCTTCTTGGAATTACGTCCTTTGGGGCGCTATTCATGGTGTTTTTCTGATGCTCGACCGCATGTTCCTCAATCGGATATTACATAAAACAGGGAAATGGATTGCTGTTCCTTTTACTTTTCTGGTTGTTGTTTTGGCTTGGGTTTATTTTCGGATTGAGAATATTGAACAAGCTCATCAATATGTCGAGCAATTGTTTGCATTCCAAATAGATATAGAATTTCAGATGCCTTCATCTAAATTTATTAGCATAGCTATTTTTGCTTTATTACTCTCTTTTTTGGCTTTGATGCCACAGCTAAAAACCATCGAAAAACAGATTTATTTTCCTTCTGCATTCACAAATTCTAGCCTTATTACATTTACTTGTCTTTCTGTTTTTTTCATTGTTATTTCGGTAGCCAACATCAGTTCGGTTGATTTCAATCCGTTTATTTATTTTAGATTTTAATCCCGAATGATGAAACAAAAATTAGCCAAATACCTTTATTTTATTCTCGTTTTCTCATTGAGTATACCTACCATTCAGTATGTTACAGGTTTTTCAAACGTCAAAAAACTAAAAGGTTATATACAGCTTCATTCCGACATCGAAATAAGTGTAACCAATTGGTTAAGTGGAGATTATCAAGAAAAAAAAGAACTCTACCTAAGAGATCATTTTGGCTTTCGCCCAAGTTTTGTTCGCCTCCACAATCAATACGATTATAGCTTCTATAATCAGCTTCATACCAATAGCGTTGTTTTAGGAAAAGATGAATTTTTGTTTGAAGAACAATACATCAAAGCCTATTATGGTAAGGATAAAATTAATGAAACAACTGTCGATTCATTGATTGATAAATTAGTTTTTGTTCAGCGCGAACTCAAAAAACAGAATAAACATCTCTTTGTTTTTCTTGCACCTGGAAAAGGCGAATTTTTCCCAGAATATATTCCTGATGCTTTTCATCAGAAACGTCAATTACCTACAAATTATCAATATTTTGTTTCGCAGTTTAAAAACAAAAATATCAATTATTTTGATGCTCAAGATTGGTTCTTAAAAAACAAAACAAGCTCACCTTTTCCGCTCTACTCAAAAGGTGGCATTCATTGGAGTCGTTATGCTGAATTGATAATGACGGACTCCTTGTTGAATTTTCTAGAAATTGAAACCAATCAGATTTTTCCAGATTTAGTTTTGGACAATTTCCCCGTTCAATCCACTATGAAATATCGCGATAATGACATTGGAGAAAGTTTTAATTTACTGAGCTCTACTTCTTCATATCCAATGTGTTATCCAAGTTTTCACATTGACAATAAAAACCTTAAAACAAGTCCAAAAGTGATGGTTGTTGCTGATAGTTTTTATTGGGGGATGTATAAAGACGATTTTACAGAAACTCTGTTTGGTGATGGCGAATTTTGGTATTATAACCAAACGATTTACCCTGGAAACACCCCTGTAAATTCAGTCGATTTAAACGAAAAACTAGCTGAACATGAGCTCATTATTTTGATGAGTACCGATGCTAATTTACCCAAATTCGCTTATGGATTTATTGAGCAAACGTATGAGCTTTTGAAAACCAAAACACCATGATTTTCAACTTCGGCATCGTTAAATTCAGTCTCCTTTATATGCTTCTTATCGGACTGATTTTCTTCTGCCGAGATCTTCTGCCTTATTCCATTTCTTTTGTTGCTTTAGCCTTGGCTCTAATCAGTTTTTTTGCGCTAAAAAAGAACTATTTAGCTATACTTTTACTCAGTTTTGCTTTTGTATGCCTTCGGGTTTTGCCTTCGGATGTTCAACAACAAACTCAGCAGTCGGGTATTTGCAAGATTGAATCCAATCGAGCTAATTACAGCTTAGTTTCCTGTCTTTGCGAACAAGAACAATTGAATGCCGTTCTATACACACCTCAACACCTCAAACTTCAAGAAGGTGAAAGCTACAGGATTACAAAACCATTGAAACGAATTGAAAATCAATCTATTGACGGTATTTTTTCTTTTGATTCTTATCTGCTAAAAAAGAACATCACGCATCGAATTACAATAAAAAACGAAAGTGAATTAGTTAAAATTGGAAGCCCAAATGCTGTTCAAATCTTTGGTCAAAACCTCCGAAATGCTATTCACAATAGCCTTTCAAAATTCTTTTCCGACCAAGATAAAAGCCTCATTTTGGCCCTTTGTTTTGGAGACAAAACTGAACTCGAATCAGAGACTTTAGAGCAATTCCGAAAAGCTGGATTGATGCACATTATTGCCGTCAGCGGGATGCACATCGGGATCATTCAACTGATTTTACTTTGGTTTTTAGGTTTGTTTAGCAAAAAACCAAAATGGCGAATTGCTCATCAAATTCTGGTCATAGTTTTACTCGTTATTTTCGCTTGGCTTTGCAATTTTAGTTCGAGTGTTGTTCGGGCTGTGTTTATGTTTTCTTGTCTGTTTTATGGTCGATTTTCTAACCGACTTATTCATTCTATTCACATCCTGTTTAGCACGGCGTTTATCGTTTTGCTCATTTCACCTTTTCAGCTCTTCGACCTTGGTTTTCAGATGAGTTACCTTGCCACTTTCGGACTCCTGATGGCTATACCTTATATCCAAAAGTGGACAAAAACAATCCGCTTCAAACTTTTAGCTTGGGTCGTTCAATTGAGCTTAATTTCTATCACCGCTCAGATTTTTCTGCTCCCACTTTTGCTCTATTATTTTGGCGAAATTCCCGTTTGGTTTTTAGCCTTCAATATTCCAGGATTTATCTTTGTTGCTGGTATTTTGATTGCTGTGATGTTGTTTTTCTCAGTGATGGCGATTTCAGAAACTCTAAGTCATTGGCTTGCCGAAGCCATTCATTGGTTTATCGACCAATTTTTGAGTATGCTTCAACTTTTGGATGACAGTTCTTATGATTTTTTCCAACTCAGATTTTATTCCATTTTCCAAATTTTCGTGTATGGCTTACTCATTTATTTTCTTTGGAATAGTCTTCTTCTAAATAAATTCAAGAACCTGAAATACAGCATTTTATCTTTAATTATTCTGATGTCTTCCCTGCTCTTTTTCAAACTAAAATGGCAAGAAAAAGAAGAACTTTTATTTTGGAACACCAATGACATGAAAGGCTTTTCCGTTCAAAAATCAGGACAAACCATCGCTTACCAACAATTTGACGCCGAGCTTCCCGAAAACTTGAAAAATTACGCCAAATGGCATCAATCCGAACTCAAAAAAAACGTCCTAAAACCTAGCGAAACAAATCTAAAACAACATTTATACTCTATTCAATCAGCAAGTAGCACAAGTGCAAAAGTCTATTGTTTTAGCAAAACATTTGATTTAGATCTGGACAAATACCTCCGAGAACAACATCCAAATCAGGAAGTCATTTACCAATCCTACGGGCGTTTTTGGACAAAACATGAGCCAAGTTTATCAGAAAAGATTGAAACACTGAGCTATGGTATTCATCCCGTTTCGACTTCGGCTCAGGTTTATTTTTATCTTTAAAAATGATAGACAGCTGAATATCAAAAAAAAAATGTAAATTAGACTACTTTAAAATGAAATTCTATGAAACTAAAGCACCTTTTCTTTATTTCCTCAGCTCTATTCTTACTCTACTCTTGTATTTTTGAATATTCCCAAAATGTCTATATCCATATAAATAATAACACCAATCACACCATCCAAATTAAGCTCTTTACGGCTGATAATTATTATCTTCAATCAGACACCAATTATACCATCGAACAAGACATTAAGTTCAAAAGAGAATTCGTCTTTAATCCAGGAGATCATTCTTTTCCTTATGAGCTCCTAGATTCCATTTTTGTAACCTACGACGATACCCTAAGTTTTGTTTTTTATGGAATAAGCGTGCCATCGAACATTCTTAGCGAGCCACCTCGAAATTTTTGTTTTTCAGAAAACTGGATACACAAAAAAACAGGTAAACACAAAGTATTAAGAACCTTTACATTTACTGAAGAAGATTATGAAGAAGCCTTGCTTTTTGGGAAAAAAGTGAACTAATCTTTATCTAAAAAACGTTCCAGATTATCCAAAGCATTATCCCAAAATTTCTCGTAGAATTGAATCCATGCATTGAGTTCTTTTAGACCGTCTGGTTTAGCCAAGCAAAAACAAGTTCTACCTTTAGTAGTCATCGAAACCAAACCCGCATCATTTAATATTTTGATGTGTTTTGTTACGCCTTGTCTGCTCATTTCGAACTGATTAGAGATTTCACTTATCGACAAAGCAGCAGCTGCCAATACCAGCGCATGAAAAATTTCTCGACGCGTGGGATCGGCAATAGCTCTAAAAAGTGTATTCAGTTTTGATGACATAGCTTAGTCCAAATGAGCTAAAAGCAAGTCCAAACAATTCGTCCAGCCACCTTCAAAACTTTCCATCATTGCCAGAGCAGTTTCACCAGAATAATGTTCTATTCCAGCATGTTCAAGATACAATTTCGTTGTCTCACCTTCCGATGTCAATTTCCAAGTTACAGTCGTCTCAACCGACGTTCCAGCAACAATCCACGTATAAATCAAGGTGTATGGATTGGCTTCCAAAACTTTTCCCGTAATCGTGGTACAACCTTTTTCATTTGGTTCTGATGTAAAGGTGTATTCAAACTCTTTTTCAGGTTTAAAATCGGCATTTATAAACCATTTTGTCAACTCTTCTCCTTTCGAAATGGCATTCCAAACTTTATCAATCGAGTGATTAAATGTTTTCTCTTTTGTAATAGTTTTTGTCATGATGTTTTGTGATTTCAATTAATAAGCAACTAATTAGTTGCAAATATAGAATTAAATAATCAATAAGCAACCGAAAAGTTGCTTATTGATCAGAATTGATACTAATTCAGTCTATTAAGCCTCATATTTCTCTAAAAGTTCAAGCCATTCCATTTCGCAGGCTTCCAATTGCTGGTCAAGCTCTTGGCTTCGTTTTGACAACTCGGCAATGCGCTCTTCGGTTAAATGATCTTCCAAAAATCCAGCTTCTATCTTTTGTTTTTGCTTGGACAAGTTGTCCAACGTGTTTTCAATTTTTTTAAGCTCTAGCTGATCGCTATAGGTCAGTTTTTGATTTTTTTCTTTTGGTTTTGATGATTTTGAAACGTCGGCTTTTGGTTTTTCAGAGGCTTTAGTTTTGTTCAAATGGTCTTGTTTTTCTCTATAATCCGTATAGTTTCCAGGAAAATCTTTGATTTGCCCTTGACCTTCAAAAACAAATAAATGATCCACCAAACGATCCATAAAATACCGATCGTGAGAAATAATCATTAATCCACCCTGAAAAGCATCTAAAAAAGATTCCAAAACATTCAAAGTGATGATATCCAAATCATTAGTTGGTTCATCGAGGATCAAAAAATTTGGATTTGCCATCAAAATCGACAATAAATACAAACGTTTTCGTTCTCCACCGCTTAGCTTCCTTACAAAATTGAAATGCACATCTTTTGGGAACAAAAAGGTTTCCAACAGTTGTGCTGCCGTCATTTTTCTGCCTTTTTCCAAAGGAATGACCTCTGCAATGTCTTTAATCACTTCGATGACCCGTTTGTCTTCGTCAAACTGGATGCCTTCTTGCGTGTAGTAGCCAATTTTTAAGGTTTCGCCACGCACTATTTTTCCGCCATCAATCGGCTCTAAGCCACAAACCATATTTAAAAAAGTCGTTTTTCCTAAACCATTCCCGCCAACAATGCCAACCCGATCTTTTTTCTTAAACGTGTAGCTGAAATTATCAAGAATACAAAGGTCGCCAAAGGCTTTTTTGAGGTGGTGAAGCTCCAAAATTTTATTGCCCAAACGCTCCATCTGCACATTGATTTTGAGTTCGTCTACTCGGCGTTCGCTTTTGACTTGTTTTTTGACGACAGCAAAATTATCTTCTCTCGCCTTCGATTTTGTTCCACGAGCTTTTGGCTGTCTCCGCATCCATTCCAACTCTTTCTTAAACAATTGTTTAGCCTTTGACATATTGACGGCCTGTTCGTCTTCTCGAGCCATTTTTTTCTCCAAAAAATAGCTGTAATTTCCTTTATGTCGATACAATTGTTGGTCTTCAAGTTCGATAATGACGTTGCAAATAGAATCTAAAAAATACCGATCGTGTGTTACCATCAGAATGGTGAAATTATCTTTTGAAAGGCGCTGTTGCAACCACTCAATCATATCTAAATCAAGATGATTGGTAGGTTCGTCGAGAATCAAAATATCAGGCGCATTGAGCAGCGCTTCCGCGAGTGCCAATCGTTTTTTTTGCCCTCCGCTCAAAAGCTTACAGGTTTGATGACAGACGTGTTTTAAACCCAAATTAAATAAAATTTCTTCAATTTTAGCTTCCACATTCCAGGCGTCTTCTTTCTGCATCAGGTCCAAGGCATGGCTTGCTTTCTCTGTGTCTTCGGGCGTGTTGAGCGATTCGAGATAAAGCCGACAGGCTTTAATTTTCGGATTTGGGGAGTCCAATAAAATATCGACTGGCGTTTTGTTGGCGTCAAAATGTTGCTCTTGTTCCAGAAAAGCAATACGCAAGCCTTTTCGGAAGATAATTCGCCCAGAATCAGGATTTTGCTTGCCGCTAAGTAGTTGAAGTAAGCTAGTTTTTCCTGTTCCGTTTCGGGCAATCAAGGCTACTTTTTCGCCTTTGTTCAGGCCAAAAGAAAGGTCTTCAAACAACACACGCTCGCCATAAGATTTTGAAATATTTTCTACCGATAGGTAATTCATAATAAAAAGGTCTGTTTTGCGGGCAATTTAGCTTATTTTGTTCTCCGAAACGTCGTTTATCTTAAGTTTTATTAGCTAAACTTCCGGAGACGACCTGGAGATCAATAAACCTTGTGCAGAACAGCGTAGCTAGCCAGCAAGGGCATAGCCTTTTGGTTTCCGTGCTCTAGCTAGAGTTTGCCTCGTGGTTCTGTAATTTGTTTGGTGATATTAAGACGGAAATAGAAGAGTTTAGCTTTTGATTTAATTTTTTTGAATAATTATTTAGAAAAACAAAAATCTTTATTAAATTTGCACTCGCAATTGGCCCATGGTGTAACTGGCAACACATCTGTTTTTGGTACAGAAGAGTCTAGGTTCGAGCCCTAGTGGGCCAACTCAATTGCAAATTGGCCCATGGTGTAACTGGCAACACATCTGTTTTTGGTACAGAAGAGTCTAGGTTCGAGCCCTAGTGGGCCAACGCACTAGATGCAGAATAAAGGAAATATGATTTTCTTTAGTATACTTCAAAAATTAAAGTATATTTGCATCTTTCAAAACTGCGGCTGTGGTGGAATTGGTAGACACGCTAGACTTAGGATCTAGTGCCGCAAGGCGTGGGGGTTCGACTCCCTTCAGCCGCACAACAAAAAACCTCAACATTCTAATTTTTAGATGGTTGAGGTTTTTTTATTTGAATAATTGTATTGAAATTGTATTTTATTAAATTCTTAGCTGTTTTTGATGTTCATTTTTTAGATTTCAGGATTCTAAATAAAAGCTTTATATGGCTCTATGTCGAATACTGTGGGTAAATGTTCAAAATTTAAGCACAAAAACACGACGTGTATGTTGTGCTTAACTAAGGTGAGTTCGATGTAAGGAAATTTCGTAATTTATTAACATTAAGCCTTTTAATTCAATCATCATCTTTTTTTTAGAACCTAAATGGTTTTGTAGAACCCTGACCTATTTTTAAAAGGCATTAAAAC
>JBMYYR010000038.1:0-18041 GCA_049609625.1 Flavobacteriales bacterium
TATACACCACTTTAGAGAGCAGCTCAAGGCCGAGAACCACAAGGCACTTCAGCTTGAACTCGCCGATTTGCATTGGGCAGATGTTGCCGAACTATTAGACCATCTGCCGTTTGACGACTCGAAGCAACTTTTTCAACTATTAGACGAAGAAAAAGCATCGACCATTTTAGCAGAGCTCGAAGAAAACGTTAGAGAGCGTTTGTTGGCCGAAATAAGTTCAAAAGATATTGCCGACAAATACATCGATCATTTAGATTCCGACGATGCTGCCGATATTATTGGCGAACTTTCCGAAGACAAAAAAGAAGAAGTTTTGGCTCATATCGAAGATATAAACCAAGCTTCTGATATTGTTGACCTCCTTTCTTACGGCGAAGAAACTGCCGGAGGAATGATGGCAAAAGAACTGATTTGGGTTAATAAAAACTGGACAGTTTGGCAATGTATTCGCGAAATGCGCCGACAAGCCGAAGAAGTGGATCACGTCTATACAATTTATGTTGTCGACGACCATCAAATCCTTTGTGGTGTACTGTCACTCAAAGCCTTGCTGTTGTCCAACGAGCAATCGACTATTGACGGTATCTACAACCCCAAAGTGATCTCTGTGAATGTAAAAACAGATCAAGAAGAAGTTGTTAATATCATGAAAAAATATGACCTCGTTGCCTTGCCCGTTGTCGACGATTTGTCGAGGCTCACAGGTCGGATTACCTTTGATGACGCCTTGGATGTTTTGCGAGAAGAAAGCGACAAAGATTACCAAATGGCCTCAGGTTTGTCGGAAGATGTAGAGTCAGACGATAAGGTTCTTGTACTGACCCGCGCACGCTTGCCCTGGCTTATTGTTGGTATGTTGGGCGGACTTTTGGGTGCTGTGGTTATGAAATATTTCAACATCGAAGAGTATATCGAGCTCGCTCTATTCGCCCCGCTGATTGCTGCCATGGGTGGCAATGTTGGCGTGCAGTCGGCTGCCATTATTGTTCAAGGTTTGGCGAGCAATAATTTAGGTCGACAAACCACCTTCCAACGTCTAAAAAAAGAAACTTTGGTAGCCTTGCTCAATGGTTTGGCCTGTTCTGTGTTGGTTTTTGGGCTTTCCTACCTTATGGTTGAAAGTGTTGTTTTTTCTCAAGTTTTGTCCATTTCGTTATTGGCCGTTATTGTATTTGCGGCGCTTTTCGGAACGATTGTTCCGCTGACTTTAAACCGATTTAAAATTGACCCCGCTCTGGCAACCGGCCCGTTCATCACAACAGCAAATGACGTGTTTGGACTTTGCATTTATTTCTTTATTGCCCAGTGGTTGCTGTATTAAAACTTAAGCTATGAACGTTTTGTTTTTGGATGAAGTTCATCCGCATTTAGAAGCTCAATTAAGATCTTGGGGCTGTTCTGTTTGGCATGATTATGAAAGCTCGACCAAACAATTGATTGAAAAATTCCAAACGATTCAGATTATGGTCATTCGGAGCAGAGTGCCAGTCGATGCTGAATTTTTAAGATCTTTTCCCAATCTAAACTGTATCGCCAGATCTGGTTCGGGCATGGAAAATATTGATTTAGAAGTTGCAAGCCAGTTGGGCGTACACTGTTTTAGCGCACCAGAAGCCAACAAAAATGCCGTCGCCGAACACGCTTTAGGAATGATTTTGTCCTTATTCAATCGCCTTCCATTTGCCGACGCTGATGTGCGTGCTGGGCATTGGAATCGGGAATTGTTTCGAGGCGAAGAACTTATGGGAAAAACAGTTGGCTTAATTGGTTATGGAAATAATGGTTCGGCTTTCGCCGAAAAATTAAGAAGTTTTGGCTGTACTATTTTAGCTTACGATAAATATAAAACAGGTTTTTCCAACGATTTTGTCCAAGAATCGACCATGGACGACCTTTTTCAAGCTTCGGATGTGTTGAGTTTGCATATTCCGCAAACTCCAGAAACGTTGACTTTAGTGAATACTGAATTTATCTCTAAGTTTGAAAAGCCATTTTTTCTTATCAATACCTCACGTGGAAAAATTGTTGAAACCAAAGCACTTGCTGAGGCTCTAAAATCCAAAAAAATAAAAGGCGCTTGCCTTGATGTTTTAGAGTACGAAAGTAAATCATTTACAAAAACAGTAATCCAAACTCCAGATTTTGAATATCTTATCAATTCAAAGCAAGTTATTCTGAGTCCGCACGTAGCGGGCTGGACTCACGAATCCTATTGGCGGCTTTCGGATGTGTTGGCGAAAAAAATTAAGACAATTTTGGCATAACATACAGAATGCCATCGATTTTTTCGCATTAAAAACCATACTCTATCCTGATAAATTGACCTAATTTTCTGAAAAGCTAGAGAAAAAAATTGTAATTTTGCTATCAATTTTTTTAGCTTATGAAACCAACAGCATTACATCGTATCCACCAAAATTTAGGTGCAAAAATGGTAGAATTTGCTGGCTATGCCATGCCAGTTCAGTACGAAGGCGTAAAAGCCGAACACCAAACCGTAAGAACATCCGTTGGTGTTTTTGATGTGTCGCACATGGGCGAATTTTTGGTAGAAGGCGATAGAGCCTTAGATTTAATCCAGTACGTTTGTGCAAACGACGCCTCTAAACTCGAAGTTGGAGACGCACAATACACCTATTTTCCAAATGAAACCAACGGTATAGTTGACGATTTAATTTGCTATCGCGTAAAAGAACAAACTTACCTTTTGGTTGTAAACGCCTCAAATATTCAGAAAGATTGGGATTGGATTTCTAAACATAATGAAGCATTTGGCGCAAGCTTAAGAGATATATCTGAAGCTTATTCTTTGCTGGCCATTCAAGGCCCAAAAGCTGTAGAAGCTATGCAGTCCTTATCCTCATTGGATTTGGCCGACATACCATTTTATAAATTTAAAGTTGGTGATTTTGCCGGAATAGAACACGTTATCATTTCTGCAACGGGTTACACAGGCTCGGGCGGATTTGAAATTTATTGTAAAAACACAGAAGTTGAACAAATTTGGACAAAAGTTTTTGAGGCTGGAAAAGATTTCGGAATCAAACCGATTGGACTAGCCGCAAGAGATACATTAAGGCTGGAAATGGGCTATTGTTTATACGGAAACGACATTACCGACACCACTTCGCCAATTGAAGCTGGCTTGTCGTGGGTTACCAAATTCAACAAAGCCTTTATAAATCATGAGGCCTTAGCCAAGCAAAAAGAAGAAAAACCAAGCCGACGTTTGGTTGGTTTTGAACTGACCGAAAAAGGCATCCCCAGAACAGACTATACTATTGTAGATGAGTCTGGAAATGAGATTGGTAGAGTAACTTCGGGGACGATGTCGCCATCTACAAACAAAGCTATAGGTTTGGGCTATGTGAAGCGCGAGTTTGCCAAAGCTGGCTCAAAGATTTGGATTCAAATCAGAAACAAGCAAGTAGGAGCCGAGGTTGTTAAACCACCTTTTTATAAAGCCTAGCTTATGCCAAATCAGCTAAAAGTTTGTCTAAGTCCAGATTTATTTCATCTCTACGCCGACCGCTCTAGTCAGGTTGTCGTTACGGATGTTTTGCGCGCCACAACCACAATGTGTCTGGCGCTTAGCAGCCACGTTGCTAAAATAAAACCTGTAATGACGGTTGAAGAAGCGCTGGAATTTAGAGACAATCCGAACTATATTTTAGCTGCCGAACGCAATGGAAACATCGTAAAAGGTTTCGATTTCGGAAATTCTCCTCAACCGTTTATCAATGCCAACCACAACAATAAAAACATGGTCATGACGACCACAAATGGCACGCGAATGATTAACATCGCGAAAGCAGATCATGAGGTTGCTGTTGGTGGATTTGTAAACCACAAAGCCATTCACAACTGGCTGATAGACCAAGAGAAAGACTTAATTATTTGCTGTTCGGGCTGGAAGGGTAAATTTTGTTTAGAAGACACTCTTTTTGCAGGAGCATTGGCCAAAAGCTTGCTCGAATCTGGAGCATTTACCATGAATTGTGATTCGGCACGAGCCGCCATAAACCTCTACAATCAGGCAGAATCTGACATGTATGCATTTTTAGAAACGTCGTCGCATCGTCAGCGTTTAGGGAAACTCAATATCGATACCGATGTTGAAATTTCGTTGACCAAAGATATGGTCAATTTAGTCCCTGTTCTAAAAGATGATTTTCTTTCAGCTGAGTTTGTTGAATTAAGCTAAAAGCAAGTTCTAAAATGATGACAAAGCCACCTACTTCTTTACCCGTAATGGAAGCTTTTTATACCATTCAAGGCGAGGGAAGGCATTCAGGATCAGCAGCTTACTTTATTCGTTTGGCAGCTTGCGATGTTGGTTGCCCGTTTTGCGATGTAAAAGAAAGCTGGGAAAGCTACCCCGAGCAAATGCAAACCATAGAAGATATTTTGCTGCCCATCAAACAGGCGGAAATTGCTGTAATTACTGGAGGCGAGCCCTTACTTCATCAATTAGATGAGCTGTGCGACAGGCTGCATCAAAAGGGCATTAAAAGACACATCGAAACCTCGGGTTCTAGCCCAATTTCTGGACATTGGGACTGGTTTACACTATCACCAAAAAAGCGAAAAATGCCTTTAGCCGAAAGCTGGAAAGCAGCTGATGAGCTTAAAATAATCATTTCTCGAAAAAATGACTTTGAATTTGCAGAACATTGCGCTAAAGAAGTCAGTGCCAGTTGCCAGCTATACCTCCAGCCCGAATGGGACAAAACAGAAGACATTCTACCCCAACTTATTGACTACGTAAAAGAACATCCGAAATGGAAAATCTCTTTACAAACTCATAAATTTATGGATATTCCGTAAATTATCAATTTTCTGACTACCTTTACGTCAAACCAAAACACAAGCGCAATGCCCGAAATGCCAAAAAGCTTATGTACACTTATTTTGCTTCTGGCATTGACTCCCTATTCAGCTTTTTCTCAAAGCCAATCCTTGTCTTCTCAGAGTATTCTAAATCCGACTCATGTAGCTTATGCTCTAAGCGAAAGTGATAGTAATCAGGCTATTGGCTTTGGTTTTGATGATTATTATGGTGTAAAAAATCTGAATGCCTACAGATTTTTTTATCAGCGACCTTCCGACGTTTTCAATCTAAAAATCAACTACCAATTTTTTCAGGAAAATGTATTTCGTCGTCATAAACCACAACTTAGCGTGGGTAAAACCTTGCTAAAACATGTTCAAGTTCAGTGTCATTTAGGAGTAGAAAACTGGCAAGATGACCAAAGTAATCAGCGTTGGAAAGAAATATGGGGCTTCGGACTTTCTTATCAAGCTGTTGAGCATGTTTTTGTGAATTTTCATATTGAAAATGAGCATTTTAGAGTCGAAAAACTCAATTACGAATTTGCTCTTCAGTATCAGGTTTCGGAAGAGTTACATCTATTCGGCGAATGGAGAGAAAAACTAAAAAACGAAGCCGTTTTGGGGCTGAATTATCGTTATCGAACTTTCGTTTTTCAAGTGCAACATCAATTCATGACAGCTCAGCTTGGTGTTGGTTGTCAGTATGTTATGGATAAAATCAATCTAGGTTTACTTTACCAGAAACATCCTCAGCTTGGTGGACAAATTCAAACTCAATTGGTCTACAATATATGAGATCGATCAGTCTTTTTGTCTTTGTTTTTGCCCTGTCTTTGTCAAGCAAATCACAAGACTTTGAAGCATGGTTTGAAACATGGACCGAACAACACATCCAGACCGAAGAATCGGAACGTATAGAGCAATTTTTACAAGAGCTCGATCAAATAAAACTTAAGCCAAAGCTTTTTTCGCAAGCCAACCAATGGTCTGTTTTTTTCTTTTTGGATGATGAAGAACGTAGTGAAATTAGGCAATATATAGAAGCAAACCCACACGAAACATCAATGGTTTTTCTAAACCGAATCAAAAGCTTAGAGCTTGAAAAAGCGTGGCTAATCAGACAGTTGTATCGCATTCAGACACAGCCAACTCGAGGGCAAAAACAAGATCAACAGTTGCTGTTGTATACAGGAAAATCGGATCAATGGGACAATAATGGATTCAAGTTAAAAACACGTTTGAGTTTAAAACACAATGATGTACAGGCGTTTTTTCAGACGGAAAAAGACGAACATGAAACTAAAATTTTAGATCATATTTCGGGTGGAATAACGCTTGATTTTCAGAAAACTAAACTCTATCTTGGTGACATTGACGCTCATTTCGGTATGGGCTTGTCTCTCTCTCAGCGTTACCAGATGCCAAATTTAGCTCTACAAAACACCAGCCAAACCGGATTTAGAACTCACCGAAGTAGCCACGAAAGTCGATTTTTTAGAGGTTTGGCACTTCATCAATACTGGAACAAATACTGGAGTTCTCAACATTTAATATCACACAGAGTATTGGATTCGCGAATTGATAATCAGGTTATTGACGATATTTTTCTGGAAGAAAATCATCAATCAAATTTAGATTTACAACGACAAAATAATAGCAAACTAACATCTCATGTTCATGCTGTGGAATGGAAAAAGAAAACCATAAGAAACTCTACTGTTTTTCATGCACATCGCTATAATTTGGAGATCAATTTGGGAAATAATCAATACAAAAACCAAAAGAGTTTATCCAACTTTACAACGATACATTTTGGGCGTGTGTTTACTGATCTAGAGCTCAATCTTGATCAGTTTCGATACCTTTCTGCTCTCGGGAAAATTGGATTTTCCTTAGGGCATCGATTGTTTTTGTCTACATATTATCTGACTGAAAATCAGGATTTTGAAAACCCATTTCGCTCAAGTCCAAGTCAGTTTTCTACACCCGAACAAAGCTATGGCTATTTGTTGCAATTTGGTTTCAAGAAACATCAACTTACCGCACAATATCAACTATCGGAAACCCAGCCCGACGCATTTCAAAATAAACGTTACCAACGCTGGCGTCTGAATACAACGTTTCGTTTGCCAAAACGCTACTTTTTAAGAACAAATCTATCGTATAAAACGACTGCGTTTTCAGAGCATCAACATCAAGAAAAAAATCAACACCTGCTACATCGCCTATCTCTCGATATGGCACAGCGCGGAAAGTGGAATTTCCGACAAAGCATCTATTCTAAATATCTATCGGACAAAGGTTTGGCTATTGAGTCAAAATTGAGTTTCCGAGAACAAAACACGAAAGTTACCTTAGCACTTTTGGTTTACAATCAACAGGCTGGCGCCTTCTACTTTTATGAAAATGACATGGCGCCATTTGGCTACATCAAAGGATATTTTGGGTCTGGACTGACAAGTTATGGATTGATTCAACAAACCTTCAACACTTTTAACCTCTATCTAAAAGCTCGATTTACCTCTAGCTCAAATCAGGAAGATTGGATGCTAAGCTGCGGCCTTCGCTTGAAATTTGATTAATCTTTGCTAAATTGTTTCATCAAACGAATTGCAGTTCAAGAAAGACTCAATGCTTTGATAATGAATTAGATAACAATGTTCGTATCCTTTTTTTGTATTCGACAATACCAACTAAACGATGTAAATTTCTTTCAATATCCTCATTTTTGAGGATGCTAAGCAAGCTAAAAGCATCTTATATTTGCTGTATTATTATTTATCAACTTAACCCCCAATTATTATGAAACAGTTTATTTTAACACTTTTTTTAACCACTTTAAGCTTTTCTAGCTTTGCGCAAGACTCCAATTGGGTGCCTTGCCCAACAGATTTGTACGTTTATAATCAGGGAGACACCTATACTGTGGAGGCCTATGCCAATACCACAAATGCCACTTGGACAGTAAACGGCGTTGCGACTCCAAATAGCGGTTCAACAAGTTATACATTTACAGGTACAACAGGTTCATTATACGAAGTTTGCGTTTCTTTTCCTTGCGATACATCAATCGTTGAATTGTGCGAAACTATCTTTATTGACTCTTCTGATGTGGAGCCCGTAGATTCGCTTCAAGCAGGCTGTTTGACTGACCTATATGCTTATGTTCAAGGAGCTTACCTAACTGCTTTTGCTGAGTTTGATGGCGAATATAACGGACCGCTTGTAACATGGTCGTTGAACGGAGACACCTTAGTAGCCGAAGGAGATTATTTTTCAACCATGTTAGAGGTTGGAACGTATGAACTTTGTGTAAGTTACGAAACAGATTCTTGTTCCACAACGCTTTGCGAAACCATTGTGATAGAGGAAACAAATAGCACTAGTGGATGTTTGGTCGATATGTCTGCCTATGCTCAAGGCTCTTACCTGTCTGCATTCGCCGAGTTTACCGGAGACTTTAATGAAACACTTATTATATGGACCTTAAACGGCGACACAGTGATGTCTGTTGGAGATTATTTTTCAACTACCTTAGAATTGGGAACGTATGAGCTTTGTGTAAGTTATGAAGGAGATTCTTGTTCGACAACGCTTTGCGAAACTATTGTGATTGAAGAAGATAACAACGGGAATGACTCAATTATTTTTGATGACTGGATTAATGAAAATTGGGACAGTGTCTATGTAGATTCTACCGTTTGGGATGATTTGAATGACTGGTATTTAGAAGAATGGTCAGACTCAATAGTGATTGTGATTTTTGGTGATGATCTTAATTTTGATGATCTCGATTCCTCTATCTATGTCTTCCTTGACGGATTAACGCAGGACGAAATCGATAGCTTGTTCAATGCTGGTGTGGTCGTTTTTGGTCGTGATGCTTTGATTAACTATTGGGATGATTTCTTAACAGAAAACGAAGAGACATTAAGCGGAGTAAGCTTCAATGACTTATTAGATTTATTTAATACGTTTGTAACGGATGCCGCAACCGATGCTTTAGGTGTTGATGAGCTTGAAAAATCGAATATTGACGTCTTTTTCGATCCAAATACAAACATTATGACAATCAATGCAGATAATGTTGGGCAAATTAACGTTTACAATGTTCAAGGTCAGCGCGTGATGTCTTCGGGCTATAGCGCAGAGCTAAACTTGTCATCTATCCAAACCGGCATGTATGTACTATCTATCGAAATAGATGGAAAAGTATATAGCCACAAAATGGTAAAATAAGTAGACCAGTATACCAAATTTGAAAACAGGTGTCGCTCGTATGTTGGCGGCACCTTTTCAATTGTAAACAAATGATTAAAAACATATTACATCTCATTTTCTTATTGAGCTTTAGCTTTTCTGGGCGCTCTTCTGTCTTGGAAAAAAGACTAGATTATGCCCAAAATCTCAATCGGGTTAATGATGCCGAAATGCTTAGAATTTCTGATAGTATTTCTGATGTGTATGTAAATTCTTCCCGCGTCTATAAACCTGATGAATTTTATAGAGCAGCTTATCTAAAAGCTCGTGTTCTCAACCGAACTGGTAAATTGGAACACTGTATTGAGTATCTAGATTCGATTCAGAATCATCATCAAAACCCAAAGCCAAGTCTCTATTTTGGCTACACTTACCTTATAAAAGGTATTGCGTATAAGAAAGAAGCAAATCCAGCATTAGCTTTTGAACATTATGAGCAAGCCATTCACATTTTTGAAACCATACAGGATTGCAAAGCGCTTGTAAAAGCAAGAAATAATTTAGCGAACTACTATAATTCCCTTTCCATTTATGAAGCTGCCATTGAACAATACAAACACTGCGCAGACTTACTGCAAAGCTGTCCGAATGCGTATCAGCAAGCGATTATCAATCGAAATTTAGCGGGCTTATATTTCAATTTTGAGAAAAAGCCTGAACAAGCACTAGTACTGTTTAAGGAAGCCTTGAGCGGTTTTCGGAACCTAGAGCAAAGTTCAAAAACAGAACAATTGAGTTTAGGAACACTCAATCAGATGACTTTATTGCATCTAAAATTAAATCAGTTAAACGAGGCTCAAATCTATCTGAATCAGTCTCTTAAACTAATTAAAAAAGAAACCCCAAAAAAATTCATTTATAATTATAAACTAAATCAGGCTAATTTACTGATAAAAAATAAGCGATTTTCTGATGCCCAAATCGCTTTTCAAACGATTCAAGATCTTATTGACTCTACGGCAGAGCTTCAAAATTATGAGGCTAGATTTTACATCGAATATGCCGAATTTGCATTCAAACAAAACACAAAAATAGCCAACCAATCGACCGAAAACTTGTTGGCCAAAGCGCTCAGCTTGGCTCAAGCACAAGGCAAGATAGAGTTGCAGGCTCAGATTGCCTTAATAAAATCTAAGCTTTATAAACGAACAAAACGTTTTCGGCAAGCACTTGCTCAACACGAACGCTATGTAGAATGGCAAGAACAGCTATTTAATGCAGAAAACATTAAAGCACTACAAAGTGCTAAATATCAATTAGATTTTATCCGCAAAGAGAACGAACTCGACTTAGAACGACGCGCGCAACAAGAGGCTATTCAGCAAAGTTTATTAGAAAAAAATGAATTAGAAAAAGAAAATCTTCGCATCTCATCAATAGCATTATTGATGTTTGCGGCTCTGATTGTCATTCTATTTTGGTGGTATGCTCAGCGCAAAAAAACATCGATTAATAAGCTGGTTTTAGAGTCCAAAAACAAAGCCTTAGAACTTCAACTCTCAAACCGAGAACGAGAAGAAGAATATAAATTGTTTCAAAACTCGGTAGCCTCAAAAAAAGAAGAACAAAACAGAATTTCGAGAAATTTGCACGATAATATTGGCGCAAACTTAGCGGCAATCAAATTAGCTTTAGACGACAAAGATAAAGCTTTCGGAAATTTAATTGATGATGTTTATCAGGAAGTCCGAAACTTGAGCTATGAGCTAAACGTGCTGTCGGAAAACAAAGATTTATTCCATCAAATTATTCAAAATTACCTCGAAAGCATCGAGTCGGCTTCGGGTATCAAAATTCATTATGAAGTCTATCCCGATGTTGATTTTGAACGCTTTCATTCGGTCGAAAAACGCGAGTTATTTAGCATCATTAGAGAAATTGTACACAATTCCATTCGGCATTCTGGCTCTAAAAACATGGAACTTATTTTCTCTAAGGAGGAAGACAACTTACACTTCTATTTTGAAGATTTTGGCTCCGGATTCGATTCTAAATCAACGCCCTACGGTTTGGGTTTGATTAATATTCAGAAGCGTATTGATATTCTAAAAGGGAGTTTTGAGTTAGACGCCAGAGCGGGTAGGGGAGTTATTATTAATCTGTCGATACCGTTTTAGTGATGAATAGACCTAGCTTAAAACTTGTTGTTGTAGACGACCATCCGCTTTTTTTGAGTGCCCTTGTTCAGGTATTGGAACAGATTGATTTTGTGGAGGTTGTAGCCAAATATAATAAGCCACAATATGTGCTTCCGTATATTTTGAATCATCCTGTAGATGTTTTGATTACCGATTTGTCGATGCCAGAAATGGACGGATTAGAACTCAGTACCTTAGTCAAAGCACAACGGCCCGACCTTAGTATTATAGTGGTTTCGATGTTGAACGAAGCCAACAAAACCTTAAATTTGATGGATATCGGCATTGCAGGCTATTTGCTAAAAAATGCTCCAAAAACAGATTATGAACACGCACTCAACGTTGTTTCTCAAGGCAAATGCTTTTTTAGCTCGGAATTGACACAAAAAATAAAACAAGCCAAACAACAAGAGCACATCAAATTAACACCACGAGAATCTGAAGTTTTAGAGCTGATTGCCAGTGAGTTGACTAACCAAGAGATTGCGGATCGGCTTTTTGTGTCTTCCACAACCGTGATTAGCCACAGAAAACGCTTGCTCCAAAAATTTAATGCCAGAAACACGGCGGGACTAATAAAAAAAGCCATGAATCAGGACTTCATTTAACACACAACGCCTTATGAAAAAACATATTCTAATTCTTAGTATTCTTTTGCTAACCACTGTAGGTCAGGAACTTATTGCGCAAACCACAACAGGGTTTTGGATCAATCCCATAAATCAAGTGCCATTTGCTGTAACCTACGTTGATTCGACTTTGCAAGCTCAGGGCGACTCTCTAATTAGTGAATTTTCTGGCGAAACGACCTTCCATATTGATTCAGGAATTGTGGCTTGGAATCCTGTTTCGGACAGTATATATCAGGCTATTTTTGGCTACAACATCGATGTTCCTGCTCAAACCTTAAGCTATGATGAGCTTTTGTTGGGCAATGTATCGATGGTCGGTGAATGGGATGTAGTGGTTTGGGATTCACTTATTTACAACGAATCGTGGATCGAAAATCGAAGCCTAAAACTAAGCTCAGCAAATATGGGTGCTTTGGTGGGCTGGGATTGGTATGCGATGTCGGGTTCGAGTGCCAAATTACTGCTGGATCCAACCGTTCCGGTGATCGAAGGCGAAGATATGGACTATGCGATTGATGTGCCCGAAAATGTCAATCTGACCTTTGATATTGACGACTATAAATCTACAGGAGACGAAATGGAGGCCGTATTCAACCACGGTATTTATACCTTCAATAAACCTGATTTTAAACTCACTTACAATGGTTTTGTGGAGTGGATGATAGACACAAAGCCATTTTACCCCGATTCGTTTGACCTAAACACCTATCACGATTGGTTGTATGAATATTTTAGTCCCCTTGCAGATGCGAAAATTTCTGAAATTTTATCGATAGATTATCATAAAAATGAGCTTAAGCTGATCAAAATCTCTGATTCCGACTATAAATTGACTGGTAATCTGAGCAACAATAGCTTTCGCATTTTGAATGTGCAAGGACAAGTCCTCCTTGCGCAAAAATTTTCTGATAATCAGACATTTTCTCTTCAAAATTTCCCCAAAGGAATCTACTTTTTAGCGTTTCAGTCTAAAAGTAACGAATTGATAATGAAGATTTTAAATCAATAATAGTCTTCTAATCATCCCTGTAGAGCTGAGGATGATTTACGCTGGTCAAAGGGCGATAAAGAAAAAAGCACAGAACGCATTAATCCAAATTATGAATCGGAAAAAGATAGGGCTCAACATGTAGATGAGTGTCTTTTTTGGATTTATTTTTAGGTTTTTCTTGGATGATTTTCATGTATTTTTCATTCGACGAACTGGTGTAGAAAGTCGATTTATTCCATTCAAAATAATAGAACTCGTCGGCACTAATAGAAATGAAAATAGCGAGATAATCAGCATCTTTTCCAGGTCGATAGCGAATGAAACCTGGAAGAATGCGATCAATTTTTTTAGAATCCGCCTGATTGACTTCTAAGTCCGTTCGGTGTTCAAAATAGGAGGTTTCGGCATTCCACTCAAAATCTATATCGGTAAAAAATAAATCATGTTGCATCGGTAGTGGAACAAAATCCCGACCTCGCCGTTTGGCTTTAAAATATTTACTAACCGATTCTTTTCCAATAAGTTGCGATAGATATTTTCTGAATAAATCACTGTCTTCATAAGTGGTTTCATACGCTTTAGACCACGATTTCAAATCTTTCCGAAATCGTTTTTTAGCTTTAGAATTGAGCGGAAGCTCAATGCCAAAATGACCTTGAAAAACCAAACTATCCTGATTGTTTTCTTCAAACAAAACGCGGCAAAAGGCTGAACTTTCGACCAAAGGATGATGGTTTAGCTGAAACTTACCTTCGTATTCATATTGGCAGTTTTCGACAGAAAATAAGGCCTGATTGGTCTGATGTTCATCGACACTTAAATACGCGTTCAGCGAATCGCTATACTGCATCGAACCCGAAACCAAACAGAGTGGACTTTCTGTGGTTTCTAAGGTCGATTTCAAAATATGAGCTTCTAAAGCACGACTTTCTGTGTTGAAGATTAAATAATTACCAGTTTTTTGTACTTTCTTCTCTTTTGGATGTTGGAGTACAATGGTTTGATTGACCAACGAATCTTTAAAAAGAAACCAATCGGAATCTAGGTCAGAACAAGGGTTTTGAAATTGAATTTCACCATCAAGTTGAATAGAGGAAGATTCGGCGGGATTGAGTTCAAATTGACCTCGAAATTGTAGGTTCGGATCAATCATAAAAGGCTCATCATCAGCACTAAGTTCTGAATGACCTTGTGTTTTTTCATCAACAACCGAAAGTTCATTAAAAGGCGTTTTTTGCACATCTCCCAATCGATTCGACCAATTAAGTTGAGCTTTTGCCAAGAAATCATCACCAGAAATAATGTCGATTTCAGCTTCATTAAAGCGATAGCGGATCGCCCCTTTTTTATCGACCAAGTCGATGTTAGCTTCTCTTAATTTTTCGGGCAAACCTGTCGAAAGTAGTTTCAATTCTTCCGCTTTTGGGCGAATAATAGCATCCGCAATCTGAACACCATCCAAATCTATCAAAACCAATTCCATCGATTCCATATCGATCAAAGCTGTGGGGCTCACATAGCGAATTGGGCCCGTGTAGGGATTCAGTGATTCCACAACGTGACTTTGATTTTTATTAGAATCTACAGTTTCAACTTCCGACTCAAAAAAGAGCTCAGAAGATTGCATTTCGTAAGTCAATTGCGGAAAGGTGAACTGATAATTTAGATAAGGCGAATGAAAGCGATGACTTTTACTATCATCCTCATTCATAAGTCGTTGTGATGGATATTCGTAAACCAAATCGAGTTCTTTGGCTTCTAAAACACGTTCATTATTCAGAAAATCAGTTTGACCTTCGGGGTAGATGTTTAGTTTGGCAAGTTTGGCTTTCCAACTCTGATTTTCCAGCTCAAAACTATCTGAACGCACCAGCACATTTTCTTGATAAAGCGTCCCAAAGGCTTCAAATGTTTGATCGTGATATTCTATTCCACCATCCAATTTAGTGTTCGAATTGATGTCAAATTTTGAGTTTTTGTTTGTCAATTCGAGCCAATTGTCGCTTTCAAACCAATGTAAATCCAAATTCGTAGCATTCAACTGCGGAATACGTTCATTTGTCACTTGAGTTTGAGCCTGGTTGACTTGCGCATAAAGGTATTCGGGGTAGAAATCGATGGAATCTGAGTTCATCAACAAAGCTTCTTTTTGGAGTTTTCCAGAGCCAGTTAATCCCGAATTTGAAAGTGTCAATGCGCCACTAAACTCATCATCGCCATAAAGCGGATAGGTTTGAGCTTTGCGCTCAAAACCAAGTTCATCTTTGTCATTCAAAACCAAAGTTTCTTCAATTTTAGGCAAAATATGCTGACTAAACAACTGTCCAGAAAATTCAAGTTTTTCGGTTTTGAGTTTTAAAGTCGATGTTAAGGTAAAGGCATCGAGGTCAAAATAAAAATCAGATTTGGGATACAAACCACCTCGAACTTGGTCGTAATAGACTCGGGAATGCGCTTCGGCTTTGAGAATTGGGTATTGTTTCGACTTCTTTTTTCCACTTTTATTATGGGGCTTATCGAGTTCTAAAACACCCGTAAAATCTTGAAAAACAGTTTTGCAGGAACGTATAGTTTTTAGGCTGTCTTCTGGCTCCAAAGGCGTTTCGAGAAGGTAGCGAAAGGAATCTATTTCGGTAAATTCGACTCGATACTCATCATAGTTAAAAAACTGATTATCACCAAAGAAGCCTAATTTTCCATTGGTTGTCATGCCGTTAAACTCCATATCGAGATTGGGATAAATCTGCACAATATTATCCGACGGATAAATCGTTACTTGCTTCTTAAAATTCAGATAAATATTAGACACGTGATTCACTTCCAAAATCCCCGATTCAATGTCGATGATGCCCGAAGGTCGGTTGTTGACTTTGGATTCAAATCGGATTTTATCGAAGTCTTCTTTTTTGTTTAATGCCGTTACGAAACTGATAAATCGGTCTTTTACAATCACTTTTTCTTCATACACATTGTAATGCACAAAGCCTTGATTTGCAAAGAGAACCATCAAGTTTTTGCTATCTTCAATGGATTTATGGTTATAAATATCACGAATGTCTTCGAGGTAATAGCTGCGCTGATTGATTTGCTTTTGGAGCTTAATCCAAAGCGGCGTTGTTGGATGCGTAAAGGTAAAATCAAACAGGTCGATAAACCAATGTTTGTCAAAAAAACGCGCACTTTGATAGGCAACAGGAACAAGTTTGGAGCTTTGATTATTTTGAAAAATGAGCTGCCCTTTTTCCTTTTCCCAATATAAATGATCTGCCAAAATCTGGAGTTGATGCAAGCCATCATAAAAAGGAGATTGACCGAGTTTAGAATCCGACGTTTTGGCGTGTAATTTTTCGTTTATCAAATCGTATTTTAGATCAATAGCGGGATGAGAAATCGAATCGTTTTGATAGAACAGATGGAAAATACAATCGCGTGCAAAAAACTGATCGTTTTCGAGAGTAAATTTTTGAGCTTCGAGCCGAACAAAAGTTTTTTTGTCTCTAACGAACTCAATTTTTGAACTGATACCTTTTGGAGACATCAAATCTAATTGACTTCCTTTTAGGTGAATGCCCGACTGAATAAAGACGTCTGGATGGTAGTTTTTTATCGGGATAATTTCAGTGGAAATAAACTGTGGTTCGAGGGCAGTAAGTTGATTGCTAGAGGCTAATAATCGGAAAGAAAAAATACCTTTAATGAGCGATTTGCTTAACGCTTTTGATTCTAAATCGGCATCAGAAGTTTCAATGTAATTCCGTTTTAAATCGAATTGAAAATAATTTAATTCAACCTGATGAGCTGCCCAGTTAATCTGTCCTTTGAATCCAGTAAATTGCTGATTAATAAGATTATATGAGCCAGAAGAATTTTTGATTAGCAACTGATTAGACTGATTTTTGAGCTTTAAATCAAGGTTCGAAAATTCAATATTTGGATAAGCTACATTAGAAAATCGCCAAGTGGCATGTTCGGTTTTCCATTCAAATTGTGCATTTTGCCAAAGCACATCCGAAGTGATAAACAAAGCCAAGTTTTTGACCACTTGTTTGAACGTAATGACCTGTTGATTTTTAATAGAATAAAAAGAATACTCTAATAAGTCCTGACAAGCGGTTTCGTCAATTTTGTTGTCATAAAAAGCATTCAGAATCTGAAAAATCGGCAAATAATCTTCCGTTACCGACAAATGTTCTTGCCGAACAGCTTTCATTAATTTAATAAAAAGGGCTTCTTTTGGAGAGGATTTTGATTTGAAATGCTCAAGAAAAACTTTCCCTTCGCGATACACTTCGGCATGCAAAAACGGATAGATTTCTTGTTTCAAGCTTTGAACAAAAACCTGTTTGTTTTCATCGGAAACCCTTTGCCCAAAAACCTGAGTCTGAAAGCAAATCATCCAAAAAAACACTACAAAAAGAAAAGGGCTAAAACGGAATTTCAAAATAAACTAATCGGGTTTTTCTTTGTGATTCAGAACGCCCAAAAGTACTTAATTTTAAATTATAGTAAGCTAGAGTAGCTGTTAAGTTTCACAAGGTTGTTGCCGGCAGTGCTTTTTTCAATCGTAATAAAATCTGCATTTCGCAATTAATAGTTCTCCTTCTTTATGTTGGTAAATCAATCTATGCTCACTATCAATTCGTCTAGACCAAAATCCAGCGTATTTATGCTTTAACGGTTCGGGTTTTCCTATTCCGTCATAAGGATTTCGAGCGATGTTTTTCAGAAGTTCATTTATCTTCTTCAGCTTCTTCTTGTCAGTTTTTTGCCAGTATAAATAATCTTCCCAAGGCTCGTCAACGAATATATACTTCACTTTATTTTTCGATTAGATCTTTATTAAAAGCTGGATTCAAGAAACAAAAAAACAAGGTAAAATCAAATTTTAGAAAGGCAAAGTAATTAGTTGATTTCCTCATAGAAGAAGAATGGGTCAGTCAACATCGTATTCATGCTTGAGCTACATGTGCTGTGTTTTTGGTATCGCCAGTGCGGATGTTTAGTTGTTGTGGGCAGGTTTTTTTTTGCTTTCAATTGTTTTTTATTTCCATTTTAAACCCGACATATTTTCCATATCAATCGTCATAATATATTCATTTTCTCCAATATAATCATTCAAGACTCTTTCAGAGAAACCAGAACCTCCAGAATTTTTCGCTCTTGTTAAAACACTAAAAAGTGGATAAA
>JBMYYR010000039.1:0-17478 GCA_049609625.1 Flavobacteriales bacterium
CTTGGGAAAATATTTCTGCTGTCGATTTTCCTGATAATATGGAGCGTTGTGTGATGGATTTCAATCCACAAGATCCTACCGAAGTCTATTTCTTTATGAATACACCTGATTTTGGAAAACATACCAATACCTTTTTTGATGGCGAAGATTGGAACAGTCTTTGGAAGCTTTCGAATACGTTTCAGGATACAACTTGGGTTCAGGATTGGACAGATTTGAGTGATAATTTACCTGATGAGGGAACAGGATTTGCAACTTTATATACGCAATCAGGTTATGATATGGTGGTTAAAGTGCATCCAGATTCAACTTCAACTGTGTTTATGGGTGGAACAAATCTTTACAGATCTACCGACGGCTTTACTTCTGATGACAACACAACATTTATTGGAGGTTACGAAAAAACAAGTATTGATACCAATTGGACAATCTACGACAATCATCATCCCGACCAACATAGCCTCTGGTTTGACGGCAATGTGATGTATTCGATAAACGATGGCGGTATATTCAAATCAACCAACACATTTGCCGATGATGTACTTTGGGAAAGTTTAAATAAAGGTTATTTTACGACTCAATTATATGCTTTAGGCATCAACCAAAAGCAATCGACGCCAACCATTGTAGGCGGATTTCAAGATAATGGAAACTTTGTTACCAGAGATGCTGATCCAACTGCCGATTGGGTTTTGCCTTTCAATGGCGATGGCTCTTTTTCTTTTGTTACCGAAGATGAAAATACATTTTATTTATCGATCCAAAGAGGACGTGTGGCGAAATTCACTTTAGACGCCGATGGAAATGCAGTGTCTTACAGAAGAATAGAGCCAGCAGGTGCTAATGCAGACGATGGTTTGTTTATCCATCCTTTTGTAGTTGATCCAAATCAAGAAGATGTGATGTTCTATCCAAACGGACATAAACTCTTTCGACACAGTAATTTAAGTTCAATTGTCGAAAATGGAAATCAACAAGCCTTATCAACAGGTTGGGAGTCATTTTCTGATGGAATTGATTTGTCTTCGGCTCATAAAATTGTGTCTATTCATGCCACAAATGCCAATCCGGCACATCGGTTATATGTTGGTACAACACATCGAAACACCTATCGTGTAGATAGTATTTTCTCTTCAAATCCATTGATAACCAAAATGAATTACAGAGATATCAACGATAATTTGGGTGTTTTTCATGGTTACACAGCAAGTATATCCTCAAATCCAGACAATGGAGATGAAGTTATGGCGGCCTTATCAAATTACGGCACAAGAAGTTTGTCGTATTCAAATGACGGTGGCGAGCATTTTGAAAATATATCTGGAAATTTAGAAGAAAATCCAAATGGCTCTGGGAACGGCCCATCTTGCCGATCAGTAAGTATTTTACCTTTTGATAATGGCGAAATCTTGTATTTGGTCGGAACAAGTGTTGGACTTTTTGGGACTTCCGAACTCAATGGTCTTAATACGGTATGGTCTAATATAAGTCCAGACCTTATTGGAAATGTTGTGATAGAGCAAGTTATTACCCGAAAAGCAGATGGTTTAGTGCTGGTGGCTACTCACGGAAATGGAATTTATTCAGCGAATATTACCTCCGTAGATGATTTATTGTCCGTAGACGAGCAAGATATAGCGGAGCAGAAAAATCCATTTGAGTTGACTCAGAACCCAAGTTCGGGGCCATTAGAATTTGTGTCAACCTACGAAGGTAATGTTGAGTTAAGTTTGATCGAATTATCGACAGGGCGCTTGATAAAAAAGAGCCATATTGAAGTGCAATTAGGTCAAAACCAAATCGAACTGATGTTGAAAACAGGAGAGTACATTATTGAGTTCCAGTCTGAGAAAGTGTATAGTCGTTCGAAAATATGGATTAGGTAGATTTATAAAAAAAGTAAAAAAAAAGTAAAAAAAAAGTAAAAAACAAAAAAATAACATACATTTGCAGACTCTAAAGATAGGTTCATGAAAGCGATTTTATATTGTTTGACAGCTTTATTTTTGACTTTAGGTTGTTCGACAGCTCAGTTGAGTTACAACAAGATAGAGTCAATAACCTTAAGTAGATCAGGATGTTACGGAAAATGTCCGATTTACACAGTTACTTTTTTCGACGACAATTCGATTAAGTACAAAGGCAAAATGTTTGTTGAGCATATAGGAGAATTTTCTGCAGAATCTCCGCAGGATTTTTCAGAGCTCCAATCTTTATTGCAAGAATTAGACTTTTTTAGCTTAAAAGAGTCTTACCTAGATTCAAACATTGTTGATGTACCTATTCATACCTTAGTTGTAAGACAAGGTAAGTTGACAAAACGAATTGTGGAAAATGGTGAAGCTCCCTATGAGGTAAAACGAATAGGAAGCTATTTAGATAGACAAATTAGTAAACTCGAAGCCAGTGATTGGTTTGAAATAAATAATAAATAATTATGAAGCTAACGTTATTCTCTTTAGGACTTTGCTTAATATCTTTCCTCGGAAAGGCTCAGGTTGTTGACGTAACTGCAGATGGGGTAGACGTGTTTTTGTCTTCGTCGTCGGATACGTTTTATACCAAGTTTAGTAATTTTTCGGGTATAAAAGTAACAGGTCACGATTCTGGTGTAGTCTGGATTGACAACCCTCAAACAGCTGTTGATATGAATCATGCAGACGCTAACAGAGCAACAACCATTGAAAATGTCATCTTAATGCTGTCCGACAGCATGAGTATAGACTTGAATCAAGCAACTTTTCAACCACAAATAAAAGGTGGTTTGTACTTAGGACATCATACAGAAATTCTAAATGACGGTGCTGCTTACGCTCATTTTGGACCTAACCAGCAGTATGGTTACAAAGAGCGCTTTGTAAGACAACGTTCGCATCTTGTAGCTCCAGCATTAAAGGATGCCGAAAGAGACATGTTGAACTTCGACGAGCTATCTGCTATTCATTTTTGGGACAACACAACAGTTGCATGGGTTACAGGACATAATCCTGATTCATTGGATATGAAACCAGGTGGATCCAACAATGGTAGTTCGGCTAATTCACAATCTGAGGATTCAACTTACTATGACCCTGCGGATCAATCTTATCGTTATATAGAAAATCACGAAGGAAATAGATATGTTTCTGAAAAGTTTTTACCACAAATGATAGATAATGGTAGAGCACTTTCCTTCTATTATGGAGATGCCGGCACAGCTTATGATGAAAACAGCGTAACCTACGACACAATTCATTCTCGTAATGGATTTCATGATGGTGATATTTCCTTACCGATTCAGAATAACGGGCCTGCGGGAGCTTTTTTCCGCCACTGGCATTTGATAGGTAATCCCTACAAGTCAAGTATTAGCGTTAGTAGTTTTTTAAATGAAGATTACACTGTAACAGGAGGAAATGTTGCTGGCGCAGAAAATGGATATTATGGTGGAAGGACATTATCTATTCTTACTGATATTGATAACACGAATGGAAACTTTTTTGAACCTGGATATATTGTAGTTAATTCTGCTGGTGCTGTTGTTGGTTTAAACAATGACACGGAGCCAGCCGGATTCACAGGTACAGCGCCAACAGTAACTAGTTTGGCGCCTGGTCAAGGATTTTTTATCTTTCATACTTACGAACCGACTACGCCTGTTTCAGTTAATTTCAAAAACTCAATGAGATTGGGGAATGACGACGACAACTTAATGAAGACGTCTAATGAATTGACTGAACCAATGGTTTATGTAGATATAAAACAAGTTGGACTCGAAAAATTATCAGACAACGAAAGTGCTCTAAAGGCAAGAAGACAAAATCAATTTGCAATTGCACTAACAGACAATTACGATCCGAAGAAATTTAATGCACGTACGTTCAAGCAAGATTTATCAGTCAACCCAGATCAATACTTGGCAAACAGAGACATTAACATTTACACACAAAGAAAACACGAAGACGAAAGTGGTTTTGCAATCCGAACGGTATCTACCGACTATGTGAATAAATTAATTCCTGTAGGATTTGAATCTAAAGTAAACAATGTGGCTTTTGAAATGTATATTTCAAATGAAATCAACTGGGAAGGTTATGATGTGTATGTCGTTGACCGTTTGTTGAACACAGAACATAACATGACTAAACATGGAGCTTACGAGTTTACCATTTTCAACTCAGGTAAACAACAAGACCGTTTCTTCTTGAAGTTTAAACACGCCGAAGACAGTGGACTCGAAGAAGTTGTAGATATTTATTCAGATGGAGATTATGTGTTTGTGTCTTCAAGCAGCCAGAATACAGAAATAGAGCAAATTGATCTTTATGATGTAACAGGACGATTGGTTAGACATTTAGAGCCAAATACGCTTCAATTCTTCCAAACAAATATTAGTAACTTGCCAAAAGCAATGTACATGGTACGTGTTATAGCAAATGGAAAAGTTTACAACTCGAAAGCATTAACTAAAAAATAAAAACGCCATGAAAAAAACAGGATTAACCTTACTACTTACTGTGTTTACATCACTTATGGCCTTAGCGCAGCCGATGCCGAACCAAAACCCATATCAAAACGGAGGAGGAGCCAACAATAATACCTCAAATAATTCTTTGGGAACCTTATCTGCCGATCATAACGAATACATTATGATTGCACTTGCTCTTTTGGCAGTTGGAGCACTCTACTATTTCAATAGAAAAAAAGCTTTAAAAGCTTAAAAGAATATAGTTACTATTCATAACACAAAAAACCCATTAGAAAAATCTAATGGGTTTTTTGCATTCATTAAAATTTAACTGGCTTAGAGTTAAAGTAGAATTAACACTTTTCATATATTTGAGCATTCAATAAAATAATTGAGTTTTGTTGATAAACGATAGAAATTTAGTAGTACTATGGATAAATTTTCCTTTTTAGGAAGCGTACACGGCGAGTTTGTAGAAGGCCTTTATGCTGAGTATTTAGATAATCCTGATGCTGTTATGCCAACATGGCGAGCATTTTTTCAGGGCTATCACTTTGCGCATGAAAACTACGATGAAGCCAGCCTTCCGGAAGAATTACACAAAGAGTTTAAGGTTATAAACCTGATAAAAGCCTATCAGAGCCGAGGTCATTTGTTTGCGGACACAAATCCGGTAAGACAAAGACGAACTTACACACCAAACCTAGATTTCGGTAATTTTGGTTTAACAAAAGACGACTTAAAAGAAAGCTATCAGGCTGGTAGTGCGTTAGGTATTGGCATAGCTAAGCTATCCGATATTATTGCGCATTTGGAAGAAGTATACTGTTCGCATATTGGTGTGGAGTTTATGCACATCGATAAAGTAGAAGAAAATCAATGGTTTCAGCAGCGACTTCATCAGCACAACAACACAACACGCTTTAATGCTGATCAAAAAAAACAGATCCTCAAAAAACTAAATGAAGCTGTAGCTTTTGAGAGTTTTTTGCACACCAAATATGTCGGTCAAAAGCGCTTTTCGCTCGAAGGGGGCGAAAGTACAATCCCTGCGCTAGACGCCGTAATAGAGTATGGTTCGGATTTAGGAATCAAAGAATTTGTTTTTGGGATGGCTCATCGTGGACGTCTTAATGTGTTAGCAAATATTTTTAAGAAAGAATACAAACAAGTATTTACTGAGTTTGAAGGCAAAGGCTATGTGGATGAAGAATTTGATGGCGATGTGAAATACCATTTGGGCTACACCAGAGAATTTGAATCAGATAGAGGACATCAAGTTAAAATGAACTTATGTCCGAATCCATCACATCTAGAAACCGTTGATCCTGTTGTTCAGGGTATTGCAAAAGCAAAAATTGATCATCAATACAAAGGAGATCAAAATGCCGTTATGCCTATTTTGATTCATGGAGATGCCGCCATTGCAGCTCAAGGGATTGTTTATGAAGTGATACAAATGGCGCAATTATCACCCTATCATGTGGGAGGAACGCTTCATTTGGTAATCAACAACCAAATCGGATTTACGACCAATTATTTAGATGCTCGTTCGAGTATTTACTGTACCGATATTGCAAAAACAACCATGTGTCCGGTGTTTCATGTCAACGGAGACGACGTAGAAGCGGTGGTTCATGCTATGGAAATAGCCGTGGAATATCGCCAGAAATTCAATAAAGATGTGTTTATTGATTTGCTTTGCTACCGAAAATATGGACACAACGAAGGCGACGAGCCTCGATTTACCCAACCAAATTTATATAAGCTGATTTCTACACATCAGAACCCAAGAGAAATCTACAATCAGCATTTATTGCAAGAAGGAGTTGTAGAAGCTCAGATTGTAAAAGACATGGAGCAGGAGTTCAAAGCTTTACTAAGTAAAGACTTGGACGAAGCCAGAGCCGAAGAGAAAACCGACATCACGCCTTTTTTAGAAAAAGAATGGGAAATGATGCGCGTTGGCCATTACGAAGACTTTCATCGATCGCCAAAAACAGGTGTGGCATTAGCTAAGCTAAAAGAGATTGCGAAGGTAATTTATCATCAACCAAATGACGAAGAAGTCTACAAAAAAGCCAAACGCTTATTGGACGATAGGCGAAAAATGGTGGAGGAAAAAAACCAGCTTGATTGGGGAATGACTGAGTTGTTGGCTTATGGTTCGCTACTGAACGAAGGCATTTCTGTGCGGATGACTGGGCAAGATGTAGAGCGTGGGACATTCTCGCATCGCCATGCGGTACTGAGAACCGAAACGCACGAAAAACGTATTAATCAGCTCGAAACACTCTGTGTAGGCGACGCTCAGGTAAAAATCTATAACTCCTTGTTGAGCGAATATGGCGTTGTAGGTTTTGAGTATGGCTATGCTATGGCTCGGCCCAACACATTGACGATTTGGGAAGCTCAATTTGGAGATTTCTCCAATGGTGCTCAAGTGATGATTGATCAATATATATCGGCAGCAGAAGACAAATGGAAACTCCAAAACGGATTGGTTATGCTTTTGCCACATGGCTATGAAGGGCAAGGCGCAGAACATTCTTCAGCGCGTATGGAACGCTACCTACAGCTTTGTGCCCAGCTCAATATGCAAGTGGTAAACCCGAGTACACCAGCGCAGATGTTCCACGTGCTAAGAAGACAACAAAAACGAAGATTCCGTAAACCATTGATTGTCTTTACACCCAAAAGCTTATTGCGTCACCCACGCTGTGTGTCCACAATGGAAGACTTGGCTGATGGTCAGTTTTTAGAAATTGTTGACGACAATTTAGTGCATCCATCAAGAGTGAACAAAGTGGTGTTTTGTAGCGGAAAGTTATATTATGAATTGCTAGCAAAAAAAGAAGAACTCGGCAGAGAAAACGTCGCTTTAGTTCGATTAGAGCAACTTTACCCTTTACCAATGAAGGCTATAAATCAGATTATAGCAAGATATAATAAAGCAACAACTTTGATTTGGGCCCAAGAAGAACCAGAAAATATGGGCGCATGGTCGCACATTTTGAGGCATTTGAGGCATTTTCCTTTCGAGCTTATTGCTCGAACACCAAGTGCAACTCCAGCTTCGGGCTCGTCTAAGCGCGCCAAACGACGACAAGAAGAAGTAGTAGATGCCGTTTTTGATTTTAAATCATCATTCTAAACAACGTATACCAGAAAAAAAAACGAGATTATGATCGTAGAAATAAAAGTCCCAAGTCCAGGTGAATCGATCACCGAAGTAGAAATAGCAAATTGGCTTGTTGCCGATGGCGATGTGGTTGAAAAAGACCAAGAGCTTTGTGAAATAGATTCTGACAAAGCCACGTTGACTGTGAATGCTGAAGAAGCAGGAAAAGTCAAAATTATGGCAGAAGATGGCGAAGAAGTTGCGGTTGGTTCTGTGATTTGTAGTATTGATACCAGTGCTGCAGGCGAGCCGAGTGCTCCAAAAGCGGAGACAAGTTCTGCCCCAGATCCAAAACCAGTTGAACCCTCATCAAAACCCAAAGATAATTCCAACTACGCCACAGGAACACCTTCTCCAGCAGCCAAAAAACTGATGGCAGAAAAAGGTATTTCGGCAAGTGAATTAGCTGGAAGCGGAAAAAACGGACGCATCACCAAATCGGATGTCGAAGACGCTAAAGTGGCTATGGGGAATGGCCCAGGAAACCGTGGGTTTAAGCGTAAAAAAATGTCGTCTTTGAGACGAAAAGTTGCCGAAAGATTGGTTGCTGTGAAATCAGAAACAGCCATGTTGACGACCTTCAACGAGGTCGATATGAAGCCAATAATGGATTTGAGAAAAGAATATAAAGAAGACTTCAAAGCTAAACATGGCGTTGGATTAGGCTTTATGTCTTTCTTTACCAAAGCGGTAACTCGAGCTCTGGAAATGTACCCAGCAGTAAACTCAATGATTGATGGAAAAGAAATGATTTCGTTCGAGTATTGCGATATTTCAATTGCCGTAAGTTCGCCAAAAGGGCTAATGGTTCCTGTAATTAGAAATGCAGAAGAACTTGATTTTAAGGGTGTTGAAAGTGAAGTGAAACGTTTGGCTATAAAAGCTAGAGACGGAAAAATTGAACTTAGCGACATGACAGGTGGAACCTTTACGATTACCAACGGAGGTATTTTTGGTTCGATGCTATCGACACCGATTATCAATCCACCACAATCTGCCATTTTGGGTATGCACAACATCGTTGAACGCCCAGTAGTTGTTGATGGCGAAGTGGCTATCCGACCAATTATGTTTGTGGCACTTTCTTATGATCACCGTATTATTGATGGAAAAGAATCAGTTGGTTTTCTAGTTGCTGTGAAAGAAGCACTCGAAAATCCTGTAGAACATCTTTTGGGTGGAAAAAAGAATATTAAATCGACTTTAGATTTATAAAAAACACCTAGAAACAAAACGATTATAAACTAGCTTTTCCTTAATCCGAAAAGCTATTTTTTCTCCTATAGTTATTAATTTTTGATGAAAGAACACGACGACGAAATAGACGATAAAGACATTGAGCCTGAGCTGCTTAAAGAATCTGTTTTTGCTTTTCTGAAAGCACGTTCATTCCGAGTGCTTATCACTCTGTTTTTGTTTTTTTCAGCGCTTTGGATGCTTTTTGCCTTCATCAATTATACGTTTAACTGGAAAAGTATACAAAGTTTTGCGGAGCTTCCGCTCGATCAATTACTTAACTTAGACGAGCCCTTGAAAAATGGTGCGCTTTCCAACCGAATGAGCCATTTCTTTATCTATAAACAAATAGGAATTTCGGCTGTTTTTCTTCCCGTTTTTATTGTTTTGGCTTCTATTAATGTCTTGTTAGACAGGAAGTTGATTAAGCTTTCTAAATACCTAAAACGTTTTCTGTTTTTCAGTCTGTTTTTACCTGTTGCCTTTGCTTTTTTGTTTGATAATCCGCCTGTTTTGTTTGGAAAAGTAGGATACTTCACCGAACAATTTTTGAGAACTACGCTTGGTAGTTTTGGCTTAGGCTTATTGTTGCTCTTTTTTGCTTTAGCTTATCTGGTTTTGGTTCTGAGTTTTGATCTGAAAAATCTTAAACTTTTTTCTAAATCGGATGAAGATAATAATGGATTTGAAGATGAGTTAGCCGAAGAATCTGAAGATCTTGATGAAAATGTATTAAAATCAGAACATAACATTGAGGAAAATCTTCAAGAAGACGCAGAAGAAGAATTAGTTCAACCAGTAGAAGGAGAGGCTTTAGATTTGGAAATTAAAACCGACCAAACAGAAGAAAAGAAAGCGCCTCAAGACACAAGTTTAGATCAAGATTTAGAAGTGTTGATTCCAGAAGAGGAAAAACTCATCGACCTAGAAGAACAAAAAAAGACAGAAGACGAAGAGCAAACGGATATGGCCAAATTGGCGGCAGAAGACCCAAAAGCAGCTGCAGCAAAACTGACCGAAGCGTACGGCGAATATGATCCTACATCAGATTTAGGACATTATTTGAATCCTGAATTGGGTCTGATGAAAGAATATTCGGACTCGAAACCAACGATAAATCAAGAGGAACTCAATGCTAATAAAAACAAAATTGTTGAGACCTTAAACAATTATAAAATAGGTATTGCCTCCATAAAAGCGACCATTGGGCCAACCATTACACTTTATGAAATTGTACCTGCGCCAGGTGTTAGAATTTCAAAAATAAAAGGACTTGAAAATGATATTGCTTTAAGTTTGGCAGCTTTAGGCATCCGAATTATTGCGCCGCTTCCGGGTAGAGGAACGGTCGGGATTGAAGTTCCAAATTTGCATCCAAAAATCGTTTCTATGAAGTCGGTTTTGATGTCGGAGAAATTCCAGAAATCGAACATGGACTTGCCTGTGGCACTCGGAAAAACCATTTCCAACGAAACCTTTGTGGTCGATTTAGCTAAAATGCCCCATTTATTGATGGCAGGAGCTACAGGACAAGGGAAATCGGTTGGCTTGAATTGTATTTTGGCCTCTTTGCTTTACAAAAAACATCCTGCCGAACTGAAATTGGTTTTGGTTGATCCTAAAAAAGTAGAACTAACTTTGTTTAATCACATCGAAAGACACTTTTTGGCGAAACTTCCAGGCGAGGGCGAAGCGATTATCACGGACAATAAAGAAGTGATCAACACCATAAATTCACTTTGTGTGGAGATGGATGCGCGTTATGATTTGCTCAAAGCAGCGCATTGTAGAAACTTAAAAGAATACAATACAAAGTTCAAATCCAGACGATTAAGTCCAGAAAAAGGACATCGATTTTTGCCTTACATTGTTTTGGTTGTAGATGAATTTGCCGATTTAATAATGACGGCCGGAAAAGAAGTCGAATTACCAATTGCCAGATTAGCTCAGCTTGCAAGAGCAATCGGAATACATTTGATTATCGCCACCCAAAGACCAACCACAAACATCATTACAGGAACCATAAAAGCCAATTTTCCAGCTCGAATTGCCTTTAGAGTAACGTCTACAACGGATTCGAGAACGATTTTGGATGCGGGAGGAGCCAATCAACTCATCGGACGTGGAGATATGTTGTTTAGTAACGGAAATGACATTACCAGACTCCAATGTGCCTTTATTGACACCCCAGAAGTGGAATTACTTTGTGAGTACATAGGAAATCAAAAAGGTTACTCAGAACCATTCTATTTACCTGAATATGTGGGTGATGAAACCGAAAAATCAACCACAGCCGATTTAGAAGATCGTGATGTGAAGTTTGAAGATGCTGCTCGCGTCGTTGTGCTTCATCAGCAAGGTTCGACCTCTTTGGTACAGAGAAAATTGAAATTAGGTTACAACCGAGCCGGTCGAATTATTGATCAATTAGAAGCCGTCGGTATTGTTGGTCCTTTTGAAGGCAGCAAGGCTCGAAAAGTTTTAATTCCCGACGAAGTCGCTTTGGAACAGTATTTGAAAGAACTCAACGGATAAAAAAATAATCAGATGTTAAAAAACTTACTTTTGGCAACAACTTGCCTGATGTCTTTGACGCTTTCGGCGCAAACGGCAGATGAGATTTTAGAAAAAGTGAAAACAAAATTTTTCGAAAATCCGATCACGGAACTTAGGTTTACACAATCTATTGATATTGCAGAAGCCGATGTACACCGCAAACAACACGGAACATTGACCTATTCAAACGATAATAAATTTGTTTTGGTTTTGGATGAAATGGCTCAGAAAATTTATGTTGACGGCACAACACAATGGTCAGTTTCTGATGAAGATGAAGAAATTCAAGTTTCGGAAGTTGATAAAGATGACGAAGAGGGCTTTTCGTTTTCAAAATATTTTGAAGATTATAAATCTAAATTTGAAGCAAGCGTGATGCCTTCTGGTTCACTCATTGAACTCAGACCAAAAGATGAAAACGCAGAAATTCAAAAAGTGGAACTCAATTTTGATCCTAAAACTTTTGCTTTGATTGGATTTACGGAAACCAGCGCCAATGGCACAACGCAAAGCGTGGTTATTGACTCGGTAAAAACACTCGAAGCCTTCAGTTTTGAGCCAGATATGACTCAGTTTGAAGATTATGAAGTTTTAGATTTGAGATAGTATTTGTTTAGACATTAAGAAAGAAAAGTCCTTTTAACCTGTTGGTTTAGAGGGCTTTTTTTGCTATTAAACAACTGTCTTTTTAGATTTTTTTGATATATTGCGGAATACGTTTGAAATAAACAATTACATCATGCCCTCTACAGGTAATCATTCGGTGAGTGTTGATTTAAGTAATTCGCCTGCAGGAACTTATCAAGCTATACTAGTAGTGGATGGCTATATTGCAGATATGAAACCTTTTGTTAAACTTTAAAAATCATTAATATTATGAAATTTATCACACTTTTCTTATTAGCTTTTTTAGGCTTTAACTTTTCATCTTGCAGTGATTGTGAAGTAGATGTATTAAGTGATGCGCCCAGTTGTATTATCGATTTGATAAAAGATGATTGCAAAACAGAATATTTAGGCAAGGTTTTGTCTTATACTTATCATGGAAACACGGTCTATTTAGTAGTTCCTCCCAATAAAGTTAATGATGGTGGTGCTAAGTTATATTCGGAGCATTGTGAATTGATTTGTGTGATGCAAGGCTCAACCGGACAATGGGAAAGTCCATGTGAGGACTTGTCAGATACGGCGGTGCTTACAAATGAGGTATTGGTTTGGGAACGTTAAAAACGAAAGCATGACATCGTTCTAAAATGTAGTTTAAGCATCAAAATCTAACAAAAAATTGTAGTTTTGGCTTTGATGAAACCCTCAGAACAAAAAGAAATCAAACGTATAAGCATCATTGGCGCAGGCAATGTAGCTCAGGCATTTATGTCTTGTTTTGGCAAAACTGCTCATATTGTTGAGGTTTTTGTTCGGAACAAGGATAAAGCTAGACAGATAGAAGCTGAGTTTGGCTTAAAGACTTGTTCGCTTATTCAGGAGTTAGATACCACTATCGATGGGTTTCTGATTTGCGTTCCAGATCAAGCTATTGCTGAGGTTTCGGCTCAACTCCCGAAGGCTGTTCCGCATATACATTGCTCTGGAAATACCTCTATGGAAGTCCTTTCGTCTGAGCTTAAAGCGGTTTTATATCCGCTTCAAACCTTTTCCGAAGGTCGGAAAGTAGAGTTCAAAACCACGCCTGTGTTGATCGAATCTAATTCAAAATCATTTGAATGTGCTTTGATCAATTTTGCAAGAACATTTAGTGATTTTGTCGAAAAAGCAACATCCGAAAAAAGACAACAGGTTCATTTGGCAGCTGTGTTTGCCTGCAATTTCACAAATTATATGCACGATATTGCCGAGCAAATTCTTGAAAAAAACGACTTGCCAAAACAGTTACTTTCGGCTTTAATAGATGAAAGTTTTGAAAAACTCAAAACCCAATCGGCAAAACAAGCCCAAACAGGACCTGCCGAGCGTGGAGACCACAATACAATTGAGGGGCATTTAGAGCTTCTGAAAAATCAAGCATCTTGGCAAGAATTGTATCAACACATCAGTCAAGATATTATGAAAAGACATGGAAAATTATAAACAATTGATGAACCAAATTCGCTGTTTTGTCTTTGATGTAGACGGTGTATTGACCGACGGAAAAGTAACCTTGATGCCAACAGGCGAACAAGTTAGAGTAATGAACACACGTGATGGTTATGCCATAAAACAAGCTCTAAAACAAGGTTTTAAAGTTTGTATTATTACCGGAGGACAAGATCAATCGGTAAAAACTCGAATGCACTATCTTGGTGTTCAGGATGTCTACCTTGGAGCCTACGACAAAGAGGAAGCTTTGGAAGATTATTGCGCCTGTTACGACCTCAAACCTGAACAAATGGCTTATATGGGCGACGATATGCCCGATTATTTGGTGATGAAAAAAGTAGCTTTGGCGGCTTGTCCAAAAGACGCCGTGGAGGACATCAAAGCCATTTCACATTATATTTCTCCATTGGCTGGCGGCGCTGGTTGCGTACGTGAGTTTATTGAACAAACCTTACGTACTCAAGGGCTTTGGGAAAAGGATTCAGGCATTGAATCGCATTAGTTTAGTGTAACTTGTGCTCGATACAAAATGCTTAAAAAAATGAATTATACAATATCCTTTCAGGAAAGAGCAAAATTGGGCTTGGAGCAACTCTCTAATCAATTGCCAATTACCTTAAAAATAGCGAAAAAACAAGCACAACAACTCAAAGTGAAAAGCAGTTCAAAAAACAAGAAGAAGAGGCTTTAGAACAGTATGTTACAACACATAATCTTTGGGTAAAACACATTGATTTCTCTCAATATGTTAGTGAAGGGGCTGAACAAAAGGTGTACTTAAAAGATAGCGAACACGTTTTAAAACTTAATGATGTTTTGTATTTTATAGATACAGTTTTTTACTTAAAAGATAGTTTTTGGATGTAAATTTATGACTCATTCCCTGCTAGCGATTGTTTTAGCTGTATGCCAGTAAGGCGCAGAACAAGCGCAAGGGATTGCCACCACAATTTTAATGGATTTTAAAAATAGGTCGGGCTGGGCGAAGGCTATTTTGGTTCTAACAACAAAAGGGAGCAAAGCTCCCTTTTATTAAAAATAATACATCGTTTTTTTTAAAGCGTTCCTCTATTAGATTGCTCTCGCTCAATGGCTTCAAAAAGCGCTTTAAAATTACCTACACCAAAACTTTGTGCGCCTTTTCTTTGAATGATTTCAAAAAACATGGTTGGACGGTCGACCACTGGTTTTGTAAACAATTGTAATAAATAACCTTCCTCATCTCGGTCGATCAAAATACCGTGTTCTCTTAATAAATTGATGTCTTCATCAATTTCTCCAACACGATCTAAAATATCATCATAATAGGTTTCTGGCACATAGAGAAACTCAACACCACGGTCGCGCATTGCCGATACGGTTTCAACAATATTGTCTGTTGCTACGGCAATATGTTGCACCCCTGCACCATTATAGAAATCGATATATTCTTCAATTTGAGATTTTTTCTTGCCTTCTGCTGGTTCATTTATCGGGAATTTGATTCTTCCATTTCCGTTGCTCATCACCTTACTCATCAAAGCGGTGAAATCAGTCGAAATATCATCATCCGTAAAGGAAATAATCTGCGCAAAGCCCATTACTTTTCCATAAAACTCGCACCAAGTTTTCATCTGGTTCCAATCCACATTTCCTACTATATGGTCTATAAATTTAAGTCCAACAGGTTCTGGATTGTAATGCGATTCCCACGCTTTGTAGCCTGGTAAAAAGATGCCATTATAGTTTTTACGTTCCACAAAAATATGAACCGTTTCTCCGTAGGTATGGATTCCCGAACGCACCACTTCGCCATGCTCATCACTTTCTACACGTGGTTCCATAAACGATTTTGCACCTCGTTTTGTGGTTTCTTCCCAAGCTGAGCGAGCATCTTCTACCCAAAGCGCCATGACTTTTACACCATCGCCGTGTTTAGCGATATGGGCATTGATTTCGCCACCGTCTTGCATTGGTGTGGTCAATACTAATCTTATTTTATCTTGTTTAAGAACATAAGACGTCCGGTCTGTCATGCCTGTTTCTAAACCAGCGTAGGCTTCGGATTGGAAACCAAAGGCTGTTTTATAGAAATGGGCGCTTTGTTTGGCGTTTCCAACATATAACTCAACATAATCTGTTCCCAAAAGGGGAAGAAAATCTTCAGCTTCATCAAATATTTTTTTTAATGAATATTCGGTGTTCGCTAAGTTTTTAAGATTTTTTATTTCTGCTGCCATAATTAAAGTTTTTTAGTGGTTCAACCACGATTTGTAATACGATTTTAACTGAATTTCTCTAGCTTGTTTGGTGGCTTTCAAAGGTTTGAAGGTGTCTACCATAACCGCAAGTTCTTTGGTTTCTTTTTTTCCGATGCTGCGTTCATAGGCTCCTGGGTGTGGGCCGTGTGGCAAGCCAGCCGGATGAATGGTTATTTGTCCTTTTTCGATGTCATTTCTGCTCATAAAATCGCCATCAACATAATAGAGGACTTCATCAGAATCTATATTGCTGTGGTTATAAGGCGCAGGAATCGAATCGGGGTGATAATCATACAAACGAGGAACAAAAGAACAGATCACAAAGGCATCTGTTTCAAAGGTTTGATGAATAGGCGGTGGCAAGTGAATGCGCCCTGTTATCGGCTCAAAATCGTGAATCGAAAAGGCGTAAGGGAAATTGTAACCATCCCAACCGACCACATCAAAAGGATGATGGGCGTAGGTATAGTTATATAAATAACCCTCTTTTTTGATTTTTATGAGAAACTCGCCTTCTTCATCGTGTGTTTCTAGTTCGGATGGACTTCTGAAGTCTCTTTCGCAAAAGGGCGAATGCTCCAAATGTTGCCCAAACCAATTGCGATAGCGTTTTGGTGTATACACTGGTCGGTAACTTTCAACAATAAATAAGCGGTTGTCTTCGTCATCAAATTTCATTTGATAAATAATCCCGCGAGGAACAACTAAATAATCACCATAAGAAAAGGGGATGTTACCTAATTGCGTCCGCAAAACTCCTGTGCCTTTATGAATAAAAATAACTTCATCGGCGTCGGCGTTTTTGAAAAAATAGTCTGTTGTTGAGTCTTTAGGCGCCGACAATTCAATGGTACAATCTGTGTTGGTCAAAATGGGGGTTCGGCTTTCGAGATAATCTGATGTTGGCTCTACGGCAAAGCCTTTGTAGCTTTTCATCATCAAATCATCATCCTCGGCAAGTTGAGGCCTCACATCTGTTCTGCCCTGATAGGCTTTTACGATCGTCGGCGGATGAATGTGATACATTAAGGTCGACATGCCATCAAAACCAATGGTGCCAAAAAGTTGTTCGTGATAAAGCGTTCCCTTGTCGTCTCGGAACTGACAATGGCGTTTGCGGGGTAGTTTTCCTAGTTTGGAATAAAAAGGCATAGCATCTGCTTTTTAAGATTCTAAAAATATGGCACTAAAGTACGTTTTTTTTAGGATGTAATGGCTGATACGTGTTGGTTTTCCGAGCCCAAGGCACAAATATGGTCAAAATAAGACTAAACTAAAACGCTGGATTGTAATTGTTTAAGTTTGAGGATTTCTATGTATTAGACTGATAGCTATAGCGTTAAACAAATTGAGAAAGGCGATGTTGTCTTTAGTGGTTTGTGCAAAATAAAGTAGCCTCTACGCGCCATAATAAAATCCTGCTATGCCGAAAAGCTGCCGCTAAACAGGGGATGTATTTAAACGAAAGGCGCAAGGTGTTGTCGGTATACATAGAGAAGAACTCAAGTTTCTAAATAGGTGCCCGCCTGCTTAACAAAGTAGACAAAGCAAAAAAAACAAAAAAAACTTGTGCATTAACTCAAATCTACCGTAATTTGCAGCTATGTTTCATGCCTCAACCAGACATAAAAGGCGTTTTGCTATGGAAAACACACTCGTTTTTGTAGAGCAAAGCCTTGGTAATCTTACAACTAGCTTGCGAGCGGGAAAAGTAATGACTT
>JBMYYR010000040.1:0-16555 GCA_049609625.1 Flavobacteriales bacterium
TTGATAATAAAACAAAAAAAATAGCCGTTTATAACGGTTAATAAACGGCTAAGGCTGGACAGAGACAAAAATCAAGACTCATAAAACTTCGCTATTTCAGTTTTATAGGCTTCATTAATCACGCGTCTTTTCATTTTTTGAGTTGGAGTTAATTCGCCCGTTTTTACCGACCAAGTTTCTGCAACTAAATGTATTTTTTTGACTCTCATAAAGTTTGAAAACTCTTCATTAGATTCTTCAACCACACGCATCAATCGATTTTTAACCACATCTAAACTCAAAATGGTTTCCCAATCTTGTTCTTTAATCTCGTGTTTCTCACACCATTTCAACAAAAATTCTTTGTAAGGCACAACCAAAGCCGAAGGATGTTTTTCGCCCTCGCCAACCACCATAACCTGTTCTATAAATTGAGATTCTCTAATTTTATTTTCTAAACATTGTGGAGATACATATTTCCCTCCCGAAGTTTTGAACACTTCTTTTTTTCTATCGGTAATTTTCAAAAACTTAGAATCGACAAATTCGCCAATGTCTCCCGTTTTCAACCAATCGCCATCAAAGGTTTCTAAACTTTCGTCTGCCAATTTATAATAACCCATCATTACATTCGGCCCACGGTAAAGAATTTCGCCATCGTCTGCCAATTTGACTTCGCCGCCAGAAATAACGCAACCTACTGTGCCATAAGCATATTCGCCTTTTATTGGGGAATTAAAAGCAATAACTGGTGAGGTTTCCGACAAGCCATAACCTTCAAAAACAGGAATTTGAGCCGCATTAAATACACGTGCTAATCTGGGTTGAAGCGCAGCCGCGCCAACAACCACATAACGCATTTCGCCACCTAAGGCCTCTCGCCATTTGCTGAATATCAATTTATTAGCTAATTTTAATTGGAATTTATAAAAACCTGATGTTCCATCAATTTCATGAGCCTTTCCAAGCTTCAAAGCCCAATTAAATAGTACTTTCTTGTGAATCGGCAATTGCGTGCCTTTTAGAACAATTTTGTCATACACTTTTTCCAACAATCGCGGTACCGTGCACATAAAAGCTGGGCGAACTTCACGCAAATTATCTCCAATTTTATCCATCGCCTCAGCATAATAAGTCCCCACCAAATGGCTCATGGTATAATATTCTGCAATGCGCTGAAAAACATGACATAAGGGTAGGAAACTCAGTGAGCGATCCTCAGGTTTTAAAGGAAATTTTTGCGCCACCACGTTAATTTGTGAGCAAACATTGCTGTGCGACAACATCACACCTTTTGGGTTTCCGGTTGTTCCAGACGTATAAATTATGGTAAATAAATCCTCTTTTTTGGTCTCCACTTGCCACGCTTTTATCCACGAACTTTGTGGATTTTCTTTTCCAGAATCTAAAAGTGTTGTCCATGAGGTTCCTGCTCCAAAGTCATCAAAAACAAAAATATGTTCTAAACAAGGAAGCTTATCTTTAAGTTCAATAACTTGATTATAAATCTCTTGCGAACTTACAAAAACACATTTCACTTCGGCATCTTCCAAAATATACTTGATCTGATCTGCCGTTATATTCGGATAAATCGGAACGTGAATCGCCGTCATTTTGGTCAAAGCAAAATCAACAAACATCCATTGTGGGCGATTTTCAGAAATCACACTGACTTTATCGCCTTTTTTTAAGCCGAGGTTTATCAAACCATAAGCTAGATGGTCGGTAATATCAACAAAATCTTGACCACTATAGGTTTTCCAATCTCCATCCACTTTTTCGGCGTAAAGGCAATCGGGTTTGTGCTTTCTGATGTGCTGATCAATCTGAAAAAGTTTGTTTATTTCTATCGCCATGTGGAGTTTGGATTTATGATTTTTTTTATAGATTCAGATGAGAAATACGTGCTTTAGTTTGTTCAAAATCAGACAATAAGTTCTCAAAAATGGTCTTTACAGAATGTATCTCATCAATACTTGCCGACACCTGTCCGATTTCTAATTCGCCCTCAGTCATATCGCCTTCAAACATGCCTTTTTTGGCTCGTCCTCTACCCAAAAGTTCTTGCAATTCGTTTTTGCTCGCTTTATTCTGATAGGCTTCTAAAACTTGATCAAAGAATGGATTTTTCAATAATCTAACTGGTGTTAATTCCTTAAACATCAGCATCGTATCACCTTCTTTGGCTTCCACAACGGCCTGTTTAAAAGCCAAATGTGCAGAAGATTCTTTTGAAGCCGCAAACAAAGAACCGATTTGAACGGCATCCGCACCCAAAGCAAAGGCAGCTAACATCGCTTTTCCGCTCCCGATGCCGCCTGCCGCAATGACGGGAATGCTCAACTGTGCTTTTTCCAACATGGGCAATAAGCACAAAGTTGTGGTTTCTTCGCGTCCGTTATGTCCTCCAGCTTCAAAACCTTCGGCAACGATAGCATCCACGCCAGCTTCCTCACATTTTAGAGCAAATTTTAGGTTCGACACCACGTGAACAACCTTGATACCGTGGCTTTGCAGATGTGTTGTCCATTTTTTTGGCGAACCAGCCGAGGTAAAAACGATAGGAATTTCATGTTCGATGATAGTCGAAATATGTTCTTCGATATTCGGATAAAGCAAAGGCAAATTAACCGCAAAAGGCCGATTGGTAGCGGCTTTGCATTTCTGGATTTCAGACTTCAAAACCTCAGGATACATCGAACCTGCGCCTAAAATACCGAGTCCGCCGCAATTGGAAACCGCCGAAGCCAATTCCCAACCTGCACACCAAATCATTCCACCTTGAATAATAGGATATTTGATGCCAAAAAGTTTACAGATTGTGTTCAAAATTATTTTCTTAAAGCTTTATAAGTGAATGTTTTGTCTTGGTTTTCGATTTGAATAAAATACAAACCCATGTCTAAGTCAGAAGATTCAAAAGACCATTGACTTGTGCTTGAGCTAAATTCGTATTGATAAAGCATCTGAGCTAAGGTGTTGTAAATCTTTAGTTTATCACCCGATTTGAATTGATGATGAACAAAAAGCTTGTCGTTAAACGGATTTGGGTAAATACCTAAAAACTTGTCGTCTAAAACATCATTCTCAATGTCGGGAACAATTTGTTTAAAATTAGGAATACCATAACCAAAATCGGCATCATAATTTGGATATAAATGCGCACTTTCTTCTATCAAACTCAAGATATCCATATTGTTGATAGACGGATTTTTAGTTTTTAGATATTGCCATAAACAGGCGGCAGCTCCACTCAAAACAGGCGAAGAAAAAGACGTGCCTTGACTCGGAGAGGCGTCTGATTTGCTTCCTGAAAGGACATAAATGAATTGTCCCATTGCAGAAACATTTGGTTTGACTTCGCCATCAATCCGCGGGCCATGAGAGCTAAAACCTGAAGAATTACCATCAATATCAACCGATCCAACAGCCAACACGCTGTCGCCATCGGCTGGCGCACCAATATAATACCACGGACTATTTCCAGAATTTCCAGCGCTATTGACAACCAAAATACCTTTCGACGCTGCCCAATCGGCAGCTTTGGTAATCAAGGTCTGATTGCCGTCTAATTGTTCGTAAGTGTGATTTTCTAAACTATCATCAAATTGAGTGTAACCCAAAGAGGAGTTAATGATATCAGCACCGACAGAATCGGCGTATTCGGCAGCTAAAAGCCAGTAACTTTCTTCCACTAAACTTTCCGAAGCCCCATCTTCTGTTCTCATTAACAGGTAATTAGCCTTCGGTGCTGTGCCAATATAATACTTTGGCATATAGCCCGCCATCAGACCCAAAACATTCTGCCCGTGACTCGAATATTGATAGGAAACCGTTGAGCCATCGCCCAAAACAAAATCTGGTCCAGCCTCAATTCTATTTTCTTCAAAGGCAAATTTAAAACCTTCGTGTTGATCTACATTCGCAAAACCTGCATCCAAAACCGCAATCAACATGCCTTGCCCTTTATAATGGTGTTGATGCAAAACTTTGGCATTGAGTTGAGAAATTTGAGGATCGGCAAAACCATATTCTAAACCTTTGTTTTCAAAAGGTTTAAGTTCAATATTATCATATTCGCTAAGCACAGAATAGCTTTTAGGAAGCGCTTCTATACGTTCGATAAAATCTTCCTTTTCCAATTTAATCAATTGATTATCATCTAAATAAACTAAACTTGCATTGAGCCATTTCGACGATTTAATTGGTTTCTGAGTATGTGATTTAAGGTAAGTTGAATAGCTTTTTTCGACAGGAATATCTTTAAAATCTAAAGCAATATGTTGCTGTTTTCTGCGCTCCAAACTTCGTGCACTCAACTCGACGTCATCTAAAGTTTGCTCGCCTTTATCCGAAAAATAAACCCAATAATAATTCTGTGCGTTTAGCTCATTTGCAAATCCGCAAACAAGTATAAAATACAAAGAAAAATAAAGGGATTTAATAGTCATAGATTTACTCTTTATCGTGATCTGTGCTGAGTTTTAGACTTCCGTCTGGATTATATTCATTCCACACACCTGATTGATTACCAGACTTATACTGACCTTTTCGCTTCAGTTCTCCAGTTTTATAATAGAACACAATATCGCCCTCCATCAATCCTGATTTATAGCTGCCTTTAGTTTGGATTTGACCATTTTCGAAATAATCTACAAACTCGCCTTCTTTCACACCATTTACACAATTTACGAAGCCTGCAAGTTGTCCATTTTCGAAAAAATAACGCTGCTTTCCATCTAATTCATGGTCTTTATAAAACTCAATCGACAGCGTGTCCGTGCCATTATCGGCAAAAAATAACCATTCGCCTTGCTTTTGTTTTTCCTCTACATAACCTTGCGCATGCAGATTTCCAAACACATTATACATCTTTACTAATGCTTTTTCGCCAGCGGTTTCATAAATTCTGGTACTCACCAAACGTCCAGATTTATCATAAAAACTAAAGGTATCTACTTCTAAGTCGTTGACAAACTGACCACTATAGCGTAACTGACCATTTGGGTATTTTTTTGACCATTTCCCTTGTTTCAAGCCCTGATCGTCGATTTTGTTTTGAGCCAAACTCCCAAAAGAGAAACCTAAAAAAGCACAAAAAAGCAGTGTTTTGAGTATGTTTTTATACATAATTAGATGACTTTTTCTAAATGATAATTATTTCTATCTGTTTTGTTTCTGGCAATCATTTCGGTTATAAATCCTGTTATAAACAGCTGAATGCCAACAATTAAAAATGTTAATGCTAAATAAAATTCTGAACGATCGGCAAGTTTTTGAGCCGAGGTATCAAAGAATACTTTATCAATACCGATGTAAAACAAGAAACAAAAGGCGATCATGGTAATCAAAACACCTAAAGTACCGAAAAAGTGCATCGGGCGTTTGCCAAATTTAGAAATAAATGTAATCGACATCAAGTCTAAAAAGCCATTTACAAAACGCTCTAATCCGAATTTGGTTACACCATATTTTCGTTCCTGATGCTGAACCACTTTTTCTCCAATACGCTTAAAACCAGCCCAATTGGCAATCACAGGAATGTAGCGGTGCATTTCGCCATACACTTCTATGGTTTTGATGACGTCCTTTCGGTAGGCTTTTAATCCGCAATTAAAATCGTTGAGTTTGACGCCAGAAGCTTTTCTTGTAGCGGCATTAAAAAGTTTGGTCGGAATGGTTTTCGATAGTGGGTCAAAACGCTTTTTCTTCCAACCCGAAACCAAATCAAAACCTTGATTTTTAATCATGTCATACAAACCAGGAATTTCTTCTGGAGAATCCTGCAAATCGGCATCCATAGTTATAACAACCTGACCTTCAGCTTCTTTGAAGCCGACATACAAACCAGCAGATTTACCGTAATTTCGTCTAAATTTCACGCCAACCAAATCCGGATCTTGTGTTTTTAGCTCTTCGATGATGTTCCACGACTCATCAGTAGAGCCATCGTCAATCATCACAATTTGAAGTGCATAGCCTTGGTCTTGAGCTACTTTCCGAATCCAACTATGAAGTTCGGGAAGCGATTCGGCTTCATTAAACAAAGGAATGACAACGGAAATATCGTATGTTTTATTTTGCATCTTTTAGGCTAATTAATTGGTGTATTGTGCTGATTACAAGAGAAATAACAGCTGACATTAAAAGTAAAAGAAAGCCTGTTTTGATGCTCAAAAATTTTGGAGTCATCATCTCATTCAAACTACTTAAACCTTGTTCTATTTTCTCCTGACTTTCTTGTTCTGAAAGACCTAAACGCTTAACACTTTCGTGAATAGAAGCGGTTTCTTGGTCTAAAAGTGTATTAAAAAAAGATTCCCCAAAGGTATTTAAAAACACAAAATAAGCGAGACTCAAAATAAGTGCGGCTATAACTTGTGTTTTGAAGCCATTGCTAAACATATCGCGAAAGCGTGTTTGCTGAAAAAGGCGTTTGCCTTGATGAATGGATATAAAGGCAAAAAAGCTCATAAATACAGTGAATGTCAGTAAGATAAGTTTATTATCTGTAATTGATTTCAAAATAAAAACGGCTTGACAAAAAGCCAAACAAAGTCCTAAAAATAAGCCGTTTTTTCTTGCAATCAGATTGTATTCTCGTCCCATTTTAGTACGTTTTTCGAGTTCGATCTAAAGTCCGTTTCACATCACGCTCTTTGATTGAGTTTCGTTTGTCGTGTGTTTTTTTACCTTTTGCCAAACCTATTCTGAGTTTCGCTAAGCCACTTTCGTTGATAAATAAATTGAGCGGAACTAAGGTGTAACCAACATTTTGGAGTTTAGAAACCAGTTTTCTGATTTCTCTTTTCTGTAACAAAAGTTTTCGATTCCGACGTGTAACGTGGTTGTTATACGAACCATTTTCATACTCGGCAATATACATATCTTTTACCCAAACTTCCATATTGTGAACATAGGCATAAGACTCGCCAATACTAGCTTTTCCAGCTCTTAGCGACTTAATTTCTGTACCCGTCAGAACAATTCCGGCGGTGTAGGTGTCAGAAATTTCATACTCAAAACGGGCTTTTTTGTTTTGGATATTGATTTTCTTTTGCTTCTCGTTTTTTGCCATTCTACAAAGATAGTTTTTTTCTATGTTGCCGACAACAAATTTAAATCGCTTTTTGGACTAAATTCACACTTTTATAAACACTCGTAGAATTTGCAAATTCTAGAATGCAAGCTTATTTTTGGAATGTCTGGCGGTCTGAATCTGCTGTAAAAACTCTAAACCTCTAAAAAATTTGAGGATCATATTTTTCAGGAATTTTCCCTTTTTTATCGGCATAAAAATCTTGAATTAACTGCATGTCTTTCTCAAAATCGCCACTGGGCTGGATGCTTGGTCCAAAGCCATAGATTTTTTTTTCATAATCGGCAAAACAAAGCACAATAGGCACTTTGGCATGGTTGGCAATTCGATAAAAGCCTGTTTTCCATCGAGATACTTTTGAGCGACTGCCTTCTGGCGATAGCAGCAGATGTGCGCGATCTGAGTGTTCAAAAAAATGAACAAGTTGAGCTGTGAATTTCCGTTTGTCTTTTTGAGAAAAATCGACACCAATAGCGCCCAAAGGTTTCATAAACATATTAAAAGGGAAGCGCAACCAGCTTGATTTTATCAGAAAATTAAGCTTAAAATTGAAACGCCAAATAGCTGAAATCATCAGCGCAAAATCCCAGTTGCTGGTATGTGGCGCGCCAATGATAACGGCTTTGTCTAATTCAGGATCAAACTGGCCTATAAACGTCCAGCCCAGAGCGTCTAACAAACGTGTAGCTATCCACTTTTTCATTCAAAAAATGTTGAGTTAAAACCAATCAAATGCACATGCTCACTCGCTCTTGTAAGTGCCGTGTAGAACCATCTATAATCTTCTTTGTCAATATGTTGTAAATCCCAAAAAGGTTGCTCAATAAACACATTTTTCCATTGTCCACCTTGAGCTTTATGGCAGGTTATGGCGTAGGCAAATTTAATCTGAAGGGCATTGAAATATGGATTTTTTTTGATGTTTTTGTATCGAGCAGATTTGCTTTTTAGATGAGCAAATTCAGCTTGAAGTTCGGCGTAGAGTTTTTGAGAATCGGCGTAAGTTAGTCCGGCGCCGTCTACGGTCAAGGTATCTACAAAAGCAATGGTTCTGAAACTTTCCATATTTGGATAATCGACCAAAGCCAATTCTAATTCCACAAATCGGAACCCATACAAATCTATAAAACGATAAATTTTTTCTACAGTTGCCAGTTCGCCATTTGCCAAAAAACCAGCATCGCTAGTTTGTTCGAGCCAAAAATAATTGTTTTTCACAATCATAATCAAATCGCCACGCTCAATACCTTCTTCTCTTCCAAAAAAATGTTGCCGAATCCGCTGATTATATTGGTTAGCTCTTTTGTTAGACCGACAAATAATCACCGTTTCATCCAAACCTTGCTTATCCATCGATTGCTCTAAGGCATATTCCAGTTCAAACCGATCTTCTTGCCTAAAAAAATCAGTTTGGTTGGTTTTAAGTTTAGGGAACGTTGTAGAAAAATCCTCTTCTTCGGTCATAAATTCGCGCAAAAGTGTTGCGTTCCACAATACGGTTGATTGTTCTTTTTGACGTTTGACCTCTTTTAGTGTGAAACTATCTGTATTTCTCCAGAAATTTTGTTGTAAGTCTTTTGCATTCAGTGCCATACTCATTGTCATTCCTACAGGTGGCAGCTGGGCGGTGTCGCCAACCAAAATCAATTTATTGTTTGGTTTCTGAAACACAAACTGAATCAAATCTTCTAAAACTGACTGATTTTGATGTGCTTCGGAAGTGTTGACCACGTGTGGAATCATCGACGATTCATCAACAATATAAAGCGCCCCTTCTTTGCTGTTTGCTTTGGGCAGAAAACTTGTAAAGCCATTGGCATCAACTTTAGATTGATAGATATGTTTATGAATGGTTGAGGTTGGAGATTTGGTTTTGCCTTGCAAGACTTTGGCGGCTCTTCCGGTTGGTGCCAATAGAAAAAATGGACGTTTGAGATGGTAAAGCGATTGCGCCAAAGCGCCCAACAAACTGGTTTTTCCCGTACCAGCAAATCCTCGCAAAGTAAAAATTTCATCGCTGGTATTGGGCATACAAAACCGACTTATTTTTTTTACTAAATAAGCTTGTTCTTCGCTGGCTTCAAAAGGCAAGTGATATAGGATGGATTCTTCTAAGTTTCGGCGCATGTTGTTTTGTAAGACTTCATTTTTGTTTTCAATGACTAAGCATTAAACAAATCACTTTGTGATTTAGGCTTATTGAAACCCAATTTTTTATAAGCCAATTCGGTGGCCATACGCCCTCGTTGTGTCCTCATAATATAGCCTTGCTGAATCAAAAACGGCTCATAGACTTCTTCAATCGTTTCTACTTTTTCGCTTACGGCAGTCGCTACTGTTCCCACACCAACGGGACCTCCATTAAATTTATCAATAATCGTAGAAAGAATCAAAATATCCATTTCATCTAAGCCATTTTCATGAATTTTTAGGGCTTTCAGGGCTATTTTGGTGATGTCTATTTGAATTTTTCCGTTCCCTTTTATTTCGGCAAAATCTCGAACTCGTCGCAAAAGCGCATTGGCAATTCGAGGTGTTCCGCGGCTTCGGAGGGCGACTTCGTGGGCGGCGTCTTCGGTAATACTGACTTCCAAAATAGTAGCCGAACGCTTGATAATTTCGGATAACAGGTCGGGTTTGTAATAATGTAGGCGAGAATTGATGCCAAACCGAGCTCGAAGTGGCGCTGTTAGCAATCCAGATCTTGTGGTTGCGCCGATAAGCGTAAACGGATTTAGACTCAACTGTACTGAGCGAGCGCTGGGGCCAGAATCGATCATGATATCAATCTTGAAATCCTCCATGGCACTATATAAATACTCTTCAATAACGGGGCTAAGTCGATGAATTTCATCAATAAACAAGACATCTCCAGTCGATAAATTGGTAAGAAGTCCCGCCAAATCACCAGGTTTTTCGAGCACGGGTCCAGAGGTAATTTTGATGTCTGTTCCCATTTCGTTGGCAATGATGTTTGCCAAAGTGGTTTTTCCCAAACCCGGAGGGCCATGCAACAAGACATGATCTAGAGCTTCTTCACGTAATCGGGCAGCCTGAGTGAAAATCTGAAGGTTTTCTTTAACCTCGTCTTGACCCGTAAAATCATCAAAACTTAAAGGTCGGATGCTATTCTCGAACTGTTCGCCTTCTTCGTTTTGGTCTGTATAAATGGCATTCATGTTGTTTTCTTTTTAATCCACCAAAAGCATATCCACTTGTTTTTTTATAATGTCGACGGCTTTGATTTGAGCTTTGATCGGATCTCCAAATCGGATAATTCGACCTTGATTTCCTTCAACTAAAAATTCTTGTGGGAAGGCTCTAAAATGTTCTGATCGGATGGAGCTTAATCTAATCATACCTTCACATTTCGACTCATCCAACTCAGCGTAAATACCATGTTCGCTAATGCCACTTACGTGTGCCTCAAAGGTTTTTCCAACTTTATCTTCCAAATATTTGGCTTGCATAAATTTAACCGAATCTCGCTCGGCTTCAACCGCTAATTTTTCCATCGACGAGCTGTGTTTACAAAGTGCTTCGTAAGTTTCGGCATTCGCCGATGACTTTCCATCCAAATAAGACTGAATAAGGCGGTGAGCCATCACATCTGGATAACGTCGAATAGGCGAAGTGAAATGTGAATAGTGCGAAAATCCTAATCCGTAATGTCCAATATTTTTGGTCGAATAGGTTGCTTTACTCATACTTCTCAAAGCAATATTTTCAATTGCAGAAGCAAATGGAGAAGATTTAACTTCGTCTAAAATACTATTTAAACTGTTGTTTATTCTCGATTTATCAAGCTGAAAATCAAAGCCTAATTTCTGAACAAAATCAGAAAAATGACTTAATTTTTCTTCATCAGGTTTGTCGTGGATTCGATAGACAAAAGTGCGCTGATCTTTCTTAGCTTTTACTTTTCCGATGCTTTCCCCAACTGATCGGTTTGCCAACAACATAAACTCTTCAACTAATTTATGTGCATCTTTCGAGCGTTTCATATAAACGCCAATCGGATGTTTGTTTTCATCAAGACGGAAACGCATTTCTTCTCTATCAAAAGCAATAGCGCCATTTTTCATCCGTTTATTACGCATGATTTTCGCCATTTTATCCAGAATCGTTAATTCCGAAACGTATTCTCCAGCTTGATTTTCGATGATTTCTTGAGCTTGTTCATACGTAAAACGTTTATCGGAATGAATGAGTGTTCGCCCAATCCAAACCGATTTTACAGTCGCTCTTTTATTGAGTTGCACCACAACCGAAAAACAGCGTTTGGTTTCATCAGGACGCAGCGAACAAAGGCCATTCGACAGCGATTCGGGCAACATCGGAATAACTCTATCAACCAAATAAATAGACGTCGCTCGTTCTTGAGCTTCTTTTTCTAAAATCGGTGATTGATCCAAATAATAACTCACATCGGCAATATGGATTCCAACTTCCCATAAATCATCACCAAGTTGTTCAATAGACAAGGCATCATCAAAATCTTTGGCATCGTGCGGATCAATCGTAAAGGTAGTTTTGGTTCTGAAATCTCTTCGGGTTTTTAAATCCGATTTGGTCAATTCTTCACTAAAACGTTCGGCTTCTTTTTCAACTTCGGCAGGAAATTCGGTTGGCAAACCGTAACTCGCCAAAATACCGTGAATTTCGGATTGATGATCTCCTGCTTTTCCGAGAACTTTTATGATTTCGCCATTTGGGTTTTTCATACTTTTTTCCCAAAAGGACAATTTTACCTCAACGCGGTCGCCATCTTTTGCGCCCATGCGTTTGCTTTGGCGAATGAAAAAATCTCGTCCAACTTTTTGAGTTTGAACAAAACCATGTTTTCCATTGTCTTCAAAAATACCAATATAAGTTTCTCGAAAACGTTTCAAAACCTCAACAACTTGCGCATTCTGAATATCGCCTTCAGCGTTGCGTAAAAATTCTATCCGAACCTGATCTTTGTTCAGCGCTTGTCCGGTATGTTTTTTTCCGATGGAAATGTCGTCGCCTTCATCCATCAAAAAATGAGCGCGCCCAGAAGAATGTACTTCAATCGTGCCTTCGAGGCTCTTAATGTTTTGATTTATAGCAAATTCGCCCGATTTATTCTCCACAATCTCACCTGATTCCAGTAAGGCCTTTAAGGTGTCCACCAGCCGTTCTTTTTGTTCTTTTGTCAACGATTTTGTGGCCTTGAAACATTGTTTTAAACTATGATTTTGTTTAGGGTTTTCTTTTAAAAAATCAACTAGGGCTTGGCGGATGCTAGATGATTTTTTCGACTTTTTTGATTTCTTAAATTTTGATTTCTTTTTTCTAATGTATTTACTCATAAGGGTGTTCTAATCTTGTGTTAGCGCGTCGTTTTTTTTTGAAACTGCGCATAAATAAATTCTTGCGAGCTATCAAACGGCGTTTGATGACTCACAATTTGGCTATCGACTAATTGAAACTCAGGTTCAAAACGCGACCTAAAATCGGTTTCGCTATATTGAGTAATCTCGATGCCACTGCATTTTTTTGGACCTTTGTCCGAAAAACTAGCTAAAATGATTTTTGATTCAGCTGTTGTTGCTCGGTAAAGGTTTTGTTTATATTTTTTGATGTCTTCTTCTGTATTCAGGAAATGAAAAGCAGCCCGATCATGCCAAACATCAAAGGTTTCATCTGTTTGAAAATCAGCACTATCTGAAACAATCCACTGTATTTTTTTAGCTTTTTCTCCTAATCTTACTTTTGCTCTTTCGATCGCCTTTTCCGAAATATCCAAAACAGAAATGTTCTTGAATCCTAAATCCAACAAAAAGTCTACCAAAAAACTATCGCCACCGCCAATATCGATGATGTTCGCCTCTAAATCGACATCTTCAAAATAAGCCAAAGAGGTTTCGGGCTTCTTTTGATACCAACTCACGTCTTCCAAACGTTTGGTTTGATATATGTTTTCCCAATGGGCTTTTCGTTCGGCGTGGGTCGTCATGTTTTTTTTTTTGGTTTTTGATGATGTATATGGGTTGAAATCAGCTAAGCATTGTTCTCAAAAATGGCCTTAAGCTACCTAACCATAACCCGATAATTATAAATGTTTTAGATAAAAAAACAAAAGAGGATTCAATAAAATAAGTCAAGTTTAGCAGGTTTTTATGCTATAAAAAATAAGGCAGAACATTAATGGAATGTCGTAATAGGTATTATTAAAAATTTGGTTTATCAACACCTTACATCTAGTTGGGAGCAACTGTTGTGTTGATAAAAAACAGACCAAAGGTATTAAAAAAATATCAGAACAGACATCAATCTGTTGTTCTAAGACGCAAAAGTACAGAATGGCACACAAAATGTACTTAGAATTAGAAAGGTTAATATAGTGATAAGTTTAGTTTTAGAGCTTGATATTCATTAGTTTATGATAGAAATAGCCTGTCTGAGCTAACATTTTATAAACAACTAGTTCTGTCATTTTAGCACAACATGCTCTATGCGTGCTCGTGTCTTTGCTAGTATATTATCTTTTTTCATAGAAAATTACAAAACAAGTATTATAAATTCAGATAAAAAGAATAAATTTGCAGAAATTTTATTTAGCCATTTAAACTAGATGTTAGATTAAAATGCTAAAAACACAAATTACAACGTTAAAAACCAGTACGATATGTCTACAAGTGTAGGGAAAATAGTTCAATTGATTGGGCCAGTTATCGACATCAGATTCGATAAAGGAAGTCAACTACCAAAGATTTATGACGCTTTAGAAATCAATACCAATTCGTCGAAAGTCATTTTAGAATGTCAACAACACATCGGTCAAGACACCGTTCGTGCAGTTGCGATGGATTCTACTGATGGATTAAAAAGAGGTCAAGAAGTGCATAGCACAGGTTCGCCAATCAAAATGCCGATTGGAGAAGAGATCAAAGGTCGACTTTTTAACGTTGTTGGAGATTCCATTGACGGTATCGGAAACTTAGACAAATCTAATGGTTTGCCTATCCACCGTGATGCTCCAAAATTCGAAAACCTTTCTACTTCTTCTGAAATTCTTTTTACAGGAATTAAAGTTATCGACCTTATTGAGCCTTATGTAAAAGGTGGTAAGATTGGTCTTTTTGGAGGAGCTGGAGTTGGAAAAACTGTACTTATCCAAGAGCTTATCAACAACATTGCCAAAGGACATGGTGGACTTTCGGTATTTGCTGGTGTTGGTGAACGTACGCGTGAAGGAAATGATTTACTTCGCGAGATGATTGAATCAGGCATTGTAAACTACGGTGACGATTTCTTGCATTCAATGGAAAAAGGTGGATGGGATCTATCTTTGGTTGAAAAAGAAAAATTAAAAGAATCGAAAGCAACCTTTGTTTTCGGTCAGATGAATGAATCTCCAGGAGCACGTGCTCGTGTAGCCCTTTCGGGACTTACACTTGCCGAATATTACCGTGATGGTGAAGGCGACAACGGAGGCGCTCCAAAGGATATTCTTTTCTTTGTTGATAATATCTTTAGATTTACACAAGCTGGTTCAGAGATGTCGGCACTTTTAGGTCGTATGCCTTCTGCCGTTGGATACCAACCAACTTTGGCTACGGAAATGGGTGCGATGCAAGAGCGTATTGCCTCAACAAAAAACGGATCGATTACTTCGGTACAAGCCGTTTACGTACCTGCGGATGACTTAACTGACCCTGCGCCTGCAACAACTTTTGCTCACCTTGATGCAAAAACGGTATTGTCGCGTAAGATTGCTGAGCTTGGAATTTACCCAGCGGTAGATCCACTCGATTCTACATCGAGAATCTTAGCTCCAGAAATCGTAGGAAAAGAACATTACGATTGTGCAGAGCGTGTAAAAGAAATTCTACAACGTTATAAAGAGCTTCAAGATATCATCGCTATTTTAGGTATCGATGAATTATCAGAAGAAGACAAAATGGCGGTTCACCGCGCACGTCGAATCCAACGTTATTTATCGCAACCCTTCCACGTTGCTGAGCAATTTACAGGTTTGAAAGGATCTTTGGTAGACATCAAAGAAACCATCAAAGGATTCAACATGATTTTAGACGGAAAACTTGATCAATATCCAGAAGCTGCCTTCAACTTAAAAGGTGGAATCGACGAAGTGATCGAGGATGGAGAACGTATGTTGAAAGAAGATAACTAAGAAGATTTATTATGTTTTTAGAAATCATCAAACCAGATAGCGAATTATTCAAAGGTGAAGTGAGCTCTGTTCGCGTGCCAGGTTCGCAAGAAAGTGGTTCTTTTGAATTACTCCAAGATCACATGGCCATTGTATCGACGCTTAAGTCGGGAACAGTTCATGTTATCAATGCCAACAACGAAGCTTTAAGTTTTGAAGTAGCTGGTGGTGTGATTGAAATGAGCAAAAATAAAATTACCTTATTAGCCGATTAAATGTTGGTTATTCTATAGATTTAAAAAGCTTCCTTAGTACTAAGGAAGCTTTTTTTGTTTTAGAGATATTTGTTAGACTTCACAAGGTTTTTGTCGCTCTATCTATGGAAACAAAAAGACACTATTTCTAACAAAAGCTCGGTAAACGACACTCCGTATTTTTTCAGGCTCTTGTAGATTTGCAACCTCTTCAATTTTATCTAAAAACCACCAAATCAGTTTCTTAAAGTAGATGTTGAGTTACTGGTCGAGCTCGCTTAATGCGTATGTTATGGTGTTTGGTCTGGAGCTTTTATCTTCAAAATGCACTTTTTTTTCAACTTTATAATAGTGTTTGCCGATACCTGATATTATTCTGCAAGAACAGAAATAGGTAAATTACTGTTGCTAATTTCAGTTCTATAGTGTGCATTTGTCTTAGCGTTCGAATGATAGGTTTGTTTCATCTTTTGTTAGTTTTAAAGTTTAACAAAGTTAAAACAATTTACCTTTCTTGTCCTTTCTTACGTAATGAAGCGTAGCGAAATGGAGTGAGAAAAGACAAGAAAAAAATAATAACGCAGTGAAACGAATCCTTAACTTAATGACATTGAACGAGCGTCAGTCGAGTGTTTTTTTAAGTCAATCTAATTTTATTCCAAAAAACTTTCAGTTCTAATTGTCATAAAATCAACCAACTAAAGTATTTTAAGAAAACAATTCAAAAAAAGAACACCAAAACATTTGCGAGTAATAAAAAAGCTCATACATTTGCACTCGCAAAAACGCAAAGCCTCTCTTGTTTAGAGATGGTAAGTGTAGCGACAAACGTTCATTGAGATTCCAAACTAAGCTTTAAGTTTTCACTTCAAAAAAACTTTTTGAAAAAAAACTTAAAAAGCATTAGTTAGAATAAAAAAGCGTTTTATATTTGCCGACCCTTTCAGAACGACTATCGATTTGGAATAGGGGAATCATTAAAAACGTTCATTGAGATTCCAAACTAAGCTTTAAGTTTTCACTTCAAGAAAACTTTTTGAAAAAAAAACTTAAAAAGCATTAGTTAGAATAAAAAAGCGT
>JBMYYR010000041.1:0-16327 GCA_049609625.1 Flavobacteriales bacterium
GAGGCGCGATAACCGGGCTACGCTACACCCCGAAAAAATGATTTCATGTTTTTGCAATGAACCTTGTGCGGAAAGAGGGGGATTCGAACCCCCGATACAGTTGCCCGTATAACACCTTAGCAGGGTGCCGCTTTCAGCCACTCAGCCACCTTTCCGTATTGCTTTTTATAAAAAGTCTAGGTTTAGATTTCTTTTAAAGCGTTGCAAATATACAACCCTAGCTGAATCTAACAAAGCAATCATTCAAAAATAAATTGAAATTCTTCATAATCTTAGCTTAAGCTTTTTTCGAGATTAAAAATCAAGGACTTAGCCTAATGTCTGTTTTGAAAATGAGCTATTAATTTAGCGACCTACGCTTGATTTCTTCGTTTATTAGCTTCAATTCTCTACTGGATTGCCCTGCAATTGACGTATTTTCTTCTGCGCGTCGAATTAAATAAGGCATCACGTCTTTCACTGGGCCAAAAGGCACATATTTTACTACTCGATAGCCATGTTTTGCCAAATTGAAGCTAATATTATCGCTCATACCCAAAAGTTGAGCAAAATAAAACCCGACATGTTGTTTGTCTATTTTAGCTTCTTTCATCAAGGTTGTGAGTAGCAAACTACTCGTTTCGTTGTGCGTTCCAGCACAGATACTAATGCCTGAATGGTGCGCAAGGCAATAGCGCAAAGCCAAGTCATAATCTCGATCTGTAGATGCTTTATCTGGTTGAATAGGAGAGAGATAGTCATTTTCTTTGGCACGATTTCGTTCTTTTTCCATATAAGCACCGCGAACTAATTTTAGACCGACATAAAAGCCTTCTTCCTGTGAGCGTTTGTGCAATGATTTTAGATAATCTAGGCGATCGTGGCGATAAAGCTGCACGGTATTGTAAACAATAACAGACACTTTATTGTATTTTTTCATGCAATCTTCAACGATGTCGTCTATCGCGTCCTGAATCCAGCTTTCTTCGGCATCAATCATAATGGGAACATTAAGATTGAAGGCTTTTTTACAGAGCTTATCCACACGTTTGTAGCCTGTGTTGTACTCAATTTTTTCGGCTTTGCTTAGTGTTTGTTTCGTATTCTTTTTTTCTAAAAGCTCAAAGCGTATGAGCCCTGTAACTTTGAACACCGCAAAAGGAATGTGATTTTGATCTTTTGCTAATTTTATGGTTTCTAATATAGCTGAAGCACATGCGTTGAAATCGGCTTCATTGGCTTTGCCTTCCACCGAATAATCGAGCAGGGAATGCACGCCATATTGAGCTAAAGTCTCCATTGTTTTTTGAGAATCTTCGATGTCGGTACCACCGCAAAATTGATCAAAAACAGTCGATTTTATCAAGCCAGAAATGGGTAAATGCAGCTTGAGCCCAAGGTTTGCGAGCTTCATTCCAAGTTTTGAAAGCCGTGGCATGCCTATAAGCGTGAATAAACGTTGTGCTTTTTTGAGTGCCTTATTGCTTTTGTACTCGAAAGCAGTTTTTGTGTCTGTAAACGATACCATAATAAAGGACTAAAGGGGTTGAGTTGTTGATAAATTGAATTGATTTGTGGCTTGTTCGCAAATAGAATCGCCAATAGCCAAACAAGCCGTAGCGGCAGGCGAGGGTGCGTTCAGGACATGAATAGAACGTTTGTGATTGATGATTTTAAAATCGTCAAAAATTTCTCCATCTTTGCCAAGTGCAATTGCTCTAACACCTGATCTTCCAGTAGTTATGTCGTCCATTTCTAAACTCGGACAAAGGATTTGAAGTTGTTCTAAAAAACGTTTTTTGGAAAACGCACGCTGATATTCTTTCAGTCCGAAACGCCAATGTTTGGCAAAGAGTTTCCAAGTTCCAGCATAGGAAAGGGCTTCTTTGCTGTCTTTCCAATCGAAATCTGTTTTTCCGTAACCTTCTCTCTTAAAAGTAAATACGGCATTTGGTCCACATTCTATTGTGCCATCAAACATTCGTGTAAAGTGAACACCTAAAAATGGAAAGGCTGGATTTGGAACGGGGTAAACCAAATTTTTGATTTTTTTCTTTCCTTTTTCAGTCAAATCGTAATAGTCTCCTCTAAATCCAACAGTTTGAATATCAATATCTAAACCTTCTTTTTTTGCCATTCTATCGGCCTGAAGCCCAGAGCAAAATACAGCATAGTCGGCTTCAAAATCTCCTAAAGACGTTTCAAATTTGATCTGGTGCTCATCAGAATTAAAGTCTTTTACCAAACAATTGGTGAAAATTTTTGAGTTTGGATTAAGGTCTTGAATCAACTCAGCGAGTTTGTGTGTCAACCCACGATAATCGACAATTCCAGCTTCTGGCACCCAAATGGCTTGTTTTCCTTCAATATAAGGTTCAATGTTTTGGAAGGTTTTTCGATCGATGAGTTCCAAACCTTGTAAACCATTTTGAATACCGCGTTCAAGAATACCTTGCAAACGCTCAACTTCTTCATCAGAAGTGGCAACCACAATTTTTCCGCAAACATCGTGAGTAACTTGATGTGTTTTACAAAATTCAACGAGCTGATTTCTGCCTTTATAGCAATTTTCTGCGCGTAAAGATCCTGGTTTATAATACAATCCGGAATGAATAACGCCCGAGTTTCTTCCTGTTTGATGCAAAGCCAAATCGGATTCTTTTTCGAGAATGGCGATGTTCAAATCAGGTTTTGAACGTTGTAATTTATAAGCTGAAGCTAAGCCTACGCAGCCTCCGCCAACGATAATAATGTCAAAGGATTGAGGTTTCGACATGGTTTTATTTTGAATGTTGTTTGTTGTGTAATCGAACTAAAATAAGGCTTGCGCTGATGAAAAATAGGGCAAACAAAAGACTTGCGTATTTTAGGTCGATAAACTGATCGATAATCGCCACCAAAGCTGTTCCGATAACAATTGAATATTTCTCTAAGACGTCAAAAAAACTGAAAAAAGTTGTATGATCTTCAGTTTGTGGCAATAGCTTGGAATAGGTGCTTCGGGCCACCGATTGTATGCCGCCCAAAACCAAACCTGCAAGTCCTCCAAAGAGATAAAACTGCAGACCTGATGTTATAAAAAACGAGCCTAAGCAAATCAGCATCCAAATAAAAGTAGAAATATAAAGCGATTTGAAATTACCCTGTTTTTTTGCCAAATAAGCAAATAGATGTGAGCCCGGAATGGCGACAAACTGAATGAGTAATATGGTAATAATCAGGTTTTCGGATGGTAGTTTGAGTACTTTTCCTCCAAATAAAGTTGCGGTCAAAATAATGGTTTGCACGCCTGCGCTAAATAGAAAAAAGGCTTTTAAATACGGTTTTAAAAAAGGGTGAGACTGAAAAGACTTCCACACCGAACGAAGCTCTTTAGTGCTATTTTTCCACAAGTTTTTTGGAATGGTTTTTCTGTAAGGATTGGCAGGTAAATGCAGAAAAGAATATTGACTAAAACCCAGCCACCAGAGACCAACTAAAAGAAAACCAAGTCGGTAGGCGTAGCTTTCGGAAATGGATAAGGTGTCGTGAAATTGTGCTAGTGCCAAAATACTTATGAGTAAAATTGCACCTCCAAGATAGCCCATAGCAAAGCCTCTTGCCGAAACGTTGTCTTGTAGTTTTTTGGGAACAAGTTCGGGCAAATAAGCATTGTAGAACACCAAACTACCCGAAAAACCTATACTCGCCAAAAAACTTAAAATTAAAGCTAAGCCATAGCGTTCGGGCGTAAAGAAATACATGGCTAAACATGAAACGGCGCCTAGGTTGCTGAAGAATTTCATGAACTTTTTTTTCTTCCCGCCAAGGTCTGCGATAGATGATAGGATTGGGGAGAGAAGGGAAATAAGGATAAATGAACAACTCATAACGGCCGTATAGAGTGCCGAATTTTTGATATCGAAACCAAAAATGGAAATCAATTCTGGGCTGTTTGCCGAAAAATAGATCGGAAATACGGCCGTAGAAATGACTAAAGCATAAACAGAATTTGCCCAATCGTAAGAGATCCAAGACTTTATCGCCTTTCTTTTAGCTAAATTTGATTTAGTTTTCATGTTTTTTGTATAAGTCCGGACGTAAGGCTTTTGTTCTACTCAAAGCTTGTTCGTGTCGCCAATCTTCAACCTTACTTAAATGACCCGACAATAACACGTCTGGCACAGCACGACCATTCCAAACCGCTGGTCTGGTGTATACTGGAGGTGCTAAAAGTTGATCTTGAAAGGTGTCGGTTAGGGCAGAACTTTCGTCATTCAAAACCCCAGGAAGTAGTCTAACTACTGAATCTATTAACACACAAGCTGCTAATTCTCCGCCACTTAGCACATAATCGCCAATCGAGATTTCTTTGGTAACGTAGACATCTCTAATCCGCTGATCGATACCTTTATAATGTCCGCAAATAATCATAATATGCTCATTCAGAGATAGTTGATTGCTTAGAGCTTGATCTAGTGTTTGTCCATCTGGTGTCATATAAATAATGTCGTCGTAGTTGCGCTCACTCTTGAGTTTGTCGATACATTTTGCCAAAGGCTGACACTGAATCACCATACCTGCTCCGCCGCCAAACTGGTAATCGTCAACCGATCTGGAGTTTTTGTCGGAATAGTCTCTTAGTTGATGAAAATGTAGTTCAACTTTGCCTTTGTCTTGCGCACGCTGCATAATGGAGGCCTGTAATGGGCTTTGCATTAGCTCAGGCAGTATCGTAATTATATCTATTCTCATAAAAGCAAAAATACATTTTCTGCCGGAACTGTTGGACTTATCTTTTTGAAGTTTTTATACTTCTAGGTTTAGATGCTTCTTTGCTTGTTAGATTTAGTTTTTTTGTGATTTTTTTTATTGAATGACTTAGCGTTCTTCCAATGCATTCCACATCATGTTTGCCATTTGATGTGTTTTTTCTTTTTCTAAAACGTTGATTAAATACTTCTTAGCTTCTTTTACTTTGCCTTCTACAACTAAAAGCCCTGCCAAATTGACTTGAGCCTGAAGCTCGTTCGGATTTAGAGCAATGGCTTGTCTGTATAAGATTTTTGCCTTTTGAAATTCTCCTTTTTGAGCCAAAATATAAGCCAAAGGCGTATGATAACCTTCATAGCTTTCTTGCTCGTTTTGGATAAACTCTAAATGAGATTTGGCTAAGTCAAATTGTTGAAAATCAATGAGATCTTTCGCAAAGCTTAATCTAATATCAAGCATAAGTGGGGCTAATTCTAGGCTTTTGCTGTACCAAACTTTAGATTGTTCGATGTTTTTGAACACCAAATAGTTTTTGGCTAAGCGGTAGCAAAACCACGCATCTTGATTGTCGTAAGATGTTTTGAGTTTACTTTGCCAATCGCCAGTAAGTTTCCCCAAAAGCTCAATAGATGTGTTAGCATCAGATTTTAAATAATTGAGATGCACCCAAAGTTTAAACGTTTCTAGATTTAGATCAAGTTTATTCAGTTTTTGCTCAGCTTTTGTTAGCAAAATAGCTAAAGGCTCAAAGCGTTCAAACTGCTGCAGATAGGCTTTTATTAAAGTCAGTTCGTCGGGGTTTGGGTTGTTGACGCAGTACAAATCTAAAAATTCTCGCGCTTGGTTTGTCGTGGTTTTTTGTTCCGTTTTGGGTATTTGGATGTTATGGTCTGTAACCCGAACATGAGGAATGTCAGATGAGCCAGACATGGGCATGTGGCAAGAAATACAATCGCCAGAATTTGATTCAATAATCTGATGATCAGGATCTTGATGGCAGGATTTGCATTGGGTGTTAAAGTGCTTATTTTGTGTATTTTTGACACTTATATGTGGGTTATGGCAGCTGATGCAAGTTAGTTCAGCACCTTGAAAACAGGCACTCATTTTGAGTCTATCCACATGCGAAGCCATGATAAAATGCTCGTCGGAATCGGAATATTTTGGCAAAAAGACATCCATCACGTCGGAAAGCGTTTGTCCAGGTCGAAAATCCAAAAAACTTTTATCTTTTTTCAGCACCGCATTGCCTTGCAAATGACATCGAGAGCATAAATCAAATTGCAAATCTTTTTCTAATGTTTTTGGATTAACAATCTTATAATCAGTCGTATAGTTAGTTTTTTTATCTGTCGATTTAGATTTAGTTTTTATATAATCGTCTGATTGAATATAGGCTAAATGTTCACTCCCAGGGCCATGGCAACGCTCGCAATCAATACCTTTTGGAATGTTGTTGTATTTGTTTTCTGAGCCCAAAACAATATCGGGATAAGCGTTGTGGCAAGACATACATTCTAGACCAATTTTTCTTGAAAACCGACTGTTTTTGCCATCCTCAAAACCAGGCGGAAAATCTAAATGCTGGTCTTGGGTATAATAAGTAAACGGCGCTTGATATACGTAGTCTTGTTCATTGATTAGATGAGAGTTGGTGTGTTGTCCTGAGCCAATAATATAATCAATCTTTTGAGTTCTGAGATGTGTAGTATCGCCAGTTTTTTTGTCAATTTCGAGTTCTTTTAGCATCAAATTTTCCTGTTGCCAATGCGGCTGATAGTGCAGGTTTAGATGCGGATCGTAGAGTGTGCTATTTTCATCAAAATGAGCAGCACTTTTCGATTTTTTAGCCTCGTCGAAAGACAAGCCCATGCCAGTGTGGATAAAGGTTTCGTGTTTGTCGCCATGGCAAAGCCGACATTGATCCATGCCAATATAATGAGCTTTTGGACTAAAATGTTGTTGAGCTGGAGCTGTTTTTTTGTTGACCGTCAATTCCGACTTATCACAAGAAATGAGTAAAAAAAGCATCAGAAACCTAAAGAAAGTTGTCATTTAGAGCATTTTTTGAAATAAAATGACCGATTCCCACGCCGATCCGATACGCCTCCAATCTTTTAAAACACCGCAGGTTTCAAAGCCTAATTGAGAAAATAAGTGTCGGCTAATAGCATTGCTGTTTTCAACATAAGCATAGACTTGATGGAGCTCGAAGTGTGTTTTCAAATAGGGCAAAACAGCCTGGATAGCTTGTGTGGCAATGCCCCGTTTTTGATGTGTTTTAGACATCCAAATACCAAGTTCAACACGGTGATGAATAGGGCAGTAGTCTACCAAATCTAAAAATCCGATAGCCGTTTTTTGGTGTTTTTTTTGAGCAATGGCAAACCGAAATTGCTTCGCTTCTCGCAAGCTTAGATGTGCATGCTGGATGTAGTTTTCTAAGGTAAATCTCGAAAAAAATTGTTCGTGATTCATATAGCTAGAAGTCTCATTTTCAGATTGATATAGGTTTTCTAAATCATCTGGCTCCAAAGCCCTCAATATATATTGATCAAAGCGAATCATAAGCTCATTGATTAAAGGTCTATTGTGCCTTCAAACACAAAGTTGGCAGGCCCTTTTAGCCAAACGTTTGTGAAACTTTTCTGCTTATAATCGAAACTAACGCTTAGGTCTCCACCACGTGTTTTTAGCTTAACGTGGGTGTTGCTGGTGTGGCCAGCCAAAAACGCTGCTATGGCAGAGGCAGTAGCGCCTGTGCCACAAGACAAGGTCTCGTCTTCTACGCCTCTTTCGTAGGTTCTTATCCAAAATGTATTTTTTTCTTCGGGGTCTTTCATCAAAAAATTGACATTGACACCTTCGTGCTTAAAGCGTTCGCTATATCTTATTTTATGAGCATCTGTTATAATGTCAAGGTGGTTAAAATCAGGGACAAAGCAAACCAAATGAGGCGAGCCTGTATCTAAAAAATATTGTTCGTCAAGTTGTTCGTGTTCCAAAACGTCTTTCATTTTGACACAAACTTTTTTGCCTTCAAACAATACTTCATGATCGCCATCTATGGCAGCAAATTTTCCTTTAAAATCAATACAACCTAATTCGTGAGCAAATGCGGCTAAACATCGTCCGCCATTGCCACACATTGTACTTTCTTTTCCGTCCGAATTATAATACACCATGCGAAAAGCCAGTTTGTCGTCGTTTTCAAGGATCATTAATCCATCTGAGCCAACGCCAAATTTTCGGTCGCACAAAAATTGAATTTGCGCCTTGTTTAGTTTAACGTTGTTGGCTCTGTTGTCGAGTATAATAAAGTCATTTCCAGTGCCTTGATATTTGTGAAATTTCAATTCCATCGGATGTTATTTTTTAATGTATGTGGTGTAAATCCAAGTCAGGGTAAAGGTAGGAATAAAATCAAAACCTAGACTAGATTCTTCGATAAGGTTAATAATAGCGGCAATGCCACCTTCTTTTTTGCCAAACATATAAAACAGAATGGCTGAAGAAACGGGCGCCCACAGCACATCAAAACCTTCGCCAATAAATGGAACAAGGTAGCTGAGATAGCCCATAGCATCTAGAAAAAGGCAGAGAAGAAGTTTATAGAATCGATTGGCTTTTGTCATGATTTAGAGTAGTGGATTGCGGAAAGGAATTGCGGTTTTTTAAACACTAAATTACAATGTTTAATGGGTGTTTATTAATTGTGATACAGTGAGTTAGGGATACTGGTCTAATAAGTTGTCAGAAAAAAATGTATATATTATTGTCTAGTGTAGTCATAAAATAGTTTTATTCATAAAGGCGTTTCGGATAGAATATGGAGGCCTATTTAGTGTAAATTCTTGTTTGATTTTCTTAGTTGAAAGATAACAAATCTAAACCAGCAAACTGACCCGAACTCATAAATAGAAATACGCTTGGTTTGGTTTGATTTGATTTTCGATGTTTTAAGGCTTGTTCTAAATCTTCTTTTTGGCTATAAATCGCTAAGTCATCACATTGGAATGCTTGACGAATATAATCAGCATCTAAAGCTTCCATTTGTTTGATTTCTAATGCTTTTGGACTATAAAAAAGAATAGGCGAGGGGATGCCATCAAAACAAGACTTGTAGTTTGGCAAGAACGATTTGGACAAGCTACTGTAGGTATGAAGCTCCAAAACAACATGCAAATCTGCATCTTTAAATTGTGTTTTTACTGCTTCTACGCAAGCTTTTACTTTGGATGGTGAGTGGGCAAAATCTCGATAAACTAAGCGATGTTCTGATTGATGAATCAAGCTCAAACGTTTGTCTGCACCCTCAAAATTTTGGATGGATTTTACAATCTTTTCTTCCTGATAACCAAGTGCTTGAAGAACCAAATTGGCAGCCTGAAAATTCATTAAATTATGCGCGCCAAAGAATTTTATGGCTAAGGCCTGATGTTGAAACTCCAAAAAAGTTTGTCCGTTTTTGATATGGTGTTTTGCTGTCGTATAAGCCACTTTTTGTATATCGTGTTCGATGGAATTTACCAAATCAGAAAGTACAACATCATCTTGATTATAGAACAGAACTCCTCCAGGCTCTATACTCAGCACAAATGCTTTGAAGGTCTCCAAATACGAATCAAAAGTTGGGAAGACGTTGATGTGATCCCAGGCAATGCCAGTCAAAACAGCGATTTGAGGTTTATACCACAAAAACTTTGACCTACGATCGATAGGCGAAGATAGGTATTCATCTCCTTCCAGCACAATTAGTTGAGCTTCAGAAGATAAGCTTACCATTCGATCAAAATTTTTCAGCTGAGCTCCAACCATATAATCAACGTTTTGAAGGCCAGAACATTGTTCAATGCAATGCAGAATCATTGAGGTTGTTGTTGTTTTTCCGTGGCTTCCGCCAATCACTACTCTGGTTTTGTTTTGGCAAGTTGAATAGATAAATTCGGGATAGGATTGAATAGTTAAACCCAAAGTTTGAGCGGCCAAAAGCTCTGGGTTGTCGGGCTTGGCGTGCATGCCCAAAATAACCACATCTAGTCCAGAATGTATCCGGCTGGCAGACCAACCCATCGTTTTGGGTAGCAAACCTTGAGCGTTTAAACGGCTTCGAGAAGGTTCAAAAATTTGATCATCAGAACCTGTTACTTCATGACCTAAGGCTTTGAGTTCTAGGGCTAAATTGTGCATCGCCGATCCGCCAATGGCAATTAAATGTATGTGTTGTTTCGTCATGTTGTTTTTTATTTTTTCCACAGCTATTTTTCTGCTTGAATGTGTTTAGATGGATCAGAACTCACGGATTTCGACAAGTTTTTGGAGTTTAAACTCAGGTCAATCTAGGCGTTTTGGGAGTATAAATCCGATAGCTAAACTGAAGTTGGGATCTAAGCTATGGCTCAAGAGTAGACCCATATTCAAAACTATTTTTTTTACTGCAATGGTGTTGTGGAGACCAAGCGTCAGTCCTCCTATGGTGTATTTTATGTTGTGGAAGTCGTCATCATTCTTGTTTGCTTTAACGTGTTGGGTTTTGAAAAAAAAGTATTAAAAGCGGGAATAAGTTTAACGGATTTGAGTTTACAAACTTTATTCAATTTTTTGTATTTTGCCTGAAAATTTAACCAATAAATTAGATGATTTTTTTGGCGACAAGCTCAAATCATCATCATTTCCGAAACCAACGCCACAAAAGTAGAGTTCGGCAGATTTGCTTTTGGCGTGGAGTTTCATGGCTTCCATCCAAATGGTGTCGTAGGTTTCTGGGTCGTCGGGATAGCAAACGTGTTTGACCAAAACAAAAGCCAATTGTTTGTTGATATGACAAACAAATTGCGGATTTTTCTTCAAGCCACTTTCGATAGCCAAAAACTCAAAACCTTTCTTTTCCAACACTTTTCCTACAGTGGTCATGGCGAGCTGATGGAGTTCTTGATCGGTGTAATGCATTGGTTTTTAGTTTAATGAGTTACGCTTTTTGTGTCGGCTCCCGATAACAATCAGCATACTGACGCCAATCCATAGTGGTACAGCGCATTTGTCGGTGTCCAAATAATTATTCAATAAACCATGAATAAAATAACTGATGATGGCCAATAAAATGCCCATCACAATGTGTTGCTCTTCTTTGGATTCCAGTTGGTGATACAGTTTGATGCCATAGCTTAGGGTGATGATGAGAAAAGTCAGCAATCCGGCCAATCCAAGCCATCCTGATTCGGATAGAGTACCTAAAAATTCGCTGTGGGCGTTTCCGCGATTTCCGGTATTGGTAGAAATGAGCGAGCGTGTATACGATTTTTGATGTGCCGAATATTGAAACTGGTAGGTGCCTGGACCCCAGCCTACTACTGGGCGTTCTTCCCAGAGCTCGATGGCGCAAAACCATCGATTAAGGCGTTCGAGATTGGAAGCGTCGGTAGAAATATTTGAAACTGAGCTGACGTGTTCGCTAAAATTTGCGGATGAATCTTGAGAATTTTTGTTGAGCGCAAAATAAATTTCTGTCCAAAAACTAACTAAAACAAGAAGAACTGTTGCGGTTGAAATGAATAAAAACCGAAATGAAATTCTTAGTTTCATGATAGCATAAACCACAAGTGCGCATAGAATACTTAGCCAAGCTGCTCGGGTAAATGAGAAAATAATACCTGCTATTAAGATTAGTGTCAGCATCAGAAAATACAATCTGGTGATTGGATTTAGCTTTACATTAAAGATATTAAAGACTGATAGAAAAGCAATTAGAGTAATTGAAGCACCATAAACCGTATGATCCTTGTAGAATGGTTGCATGACAAAATGGGCAGCATGCAGCTCCATACCTTCCAAAACAAAACGACTAATGGTATACAAAACAACCAAAGCGGCACTTGTTGAAAGCAGTAAAATAAATTTATGATAATTCAGGTTGGTTTGTTTGAAAAACAGATAGCCTAAAATTAATGGCGGCAGCATTAGCCAAAGTCGTGAGAGAAAGAATTTGAAGGAAACAATCGGCATTTCGCTCGTGATGCTCGTAAAAAATATCGTGAACAAATAGATGCTGATACCAATAAAAATAGGATGACTCAAAAGTGGCTTAAAGACATCGAAATAGAACAGGAGTTTGTAGCTTGCAAAAGCCAGTAGTGCAATCAAAACGGCTTCGGAAGGCAGAAACAATTCGACACCCAAAGCGTTGTGAAAGCCCAACATTTCTAAACTTGTGGAAAGCGGCACACTAAAGGCCAAAAACAAAAACAGCAAATCGACCCGAAAGATATACCAATAGAGACCACACAAGGCCACGGGAAGCAGCAAGGCGTAGTGTTCTTTGTTTTGTTTGATGAAATAAACAATCAAAAACGTAAGAAAAATCGCCAAAAGCAAAGGGAGTTGCTTTTGGAAAGCTTTTAATATGTTTTGAAGCACGGTTTTCAAGCTAAAGTTCGGCTTTGAGTTCCTTGATGGCTTTGTTGAAATACAGGACAAGTAGAGTGCTTACTAAACTCAATATTAGGCTTGCCAAAACAATAAGCCAGCGAATGGGGTAGCTTTTTTTGAGTGCCGGAAGGGCTTTGTTTATCACAAAGCTAGACGCCATATTGTATTGGTTATCAAGCTTCATGTTGGCTAGTTGTACGCGGGTAACTTCTAAAGATTCGTGAAGATTTTCGATTTTTTGTTCAATAAAAAACCAAACTGGTGCTTGTTGTCCAAGTGCTTTCATGTCGGCTTTGAGGCGTTTTGCTCCTGCCAAATTATTGTTTCTAAGGGCAATTCCATATTGCTCGGTCAGGCGTTCGGCTTGCAGCTCCAGAGAGGTATAGCCTTCTTCAAACATCGGCTTGGCGTAGGTGTTCAGCGAGTCGATTTCATTCAAAACGTCTTGATAATAATTTTGAAGAATTTGATAGGCTTCCGCCGAGCGTTTTTTTCTGACATCGCTATTGACTTTATCTCCCAATTCTACTATACGATTGGCAATCATTGCCGCTGTATCTATCTGATAATCGGTTACTTCTATTTCTATTGCTAGATATTCATTTTTGCTTATCGAGACGTGTTTTCCGTATAGATAATCGAGTAATTTGGCGTAGGCTTCGTCTTTGGGATTGAGTTTATAATGCGCACCAAGATTAAATTCTTTGATGATTTGTTCTTTGATGGCATCAGAATTTAAGACTTGAATCAGCTGCTCTGTTTCTTCTTCTAATCCAAATTCCATCACATTTTTTCGATACGGATTGTCTTCAACCGTAAGGGCTTGCGAGATAGATGGCGTGGTGGTGGCATACACTACGGCGGTCGATTTGAATTTTTGACGAATGAAACTTGGACCCGAAAAAATGGCCGAAAGAATCAGGGCAACAACAGAAACAATAAGAAACGTTTTTCGGTGTTTCCAAACAAAAATAATCAGATCACGTGATTGAAACATAGAGTTTTGCTTTTCCATATAACTAAACAAATTTTAAACCTGCAAATATAGCTTGTGTTCCCGTGTTTTGACCTAGAATCTGAAACTTTTTCGGTTTATTGATCATTTTTAATGACATAGACCATCTTTTTTATCGGAATCATACCTAAAACAAAGGCAAAACCGAAAGCAACCGTAAAGAATACAAGAGCAGCCCAAAGCCAGTTTTCGATAAATTGATCGGCATAATTTGCCAAAATTAATGTCCCCAATATAAACACGAAAAATTGACTGTAGGTTTTTAGATTGATGTTGAATTTAAAGATTTTAACACACATAATAATCTGAATAACAGAGACTAAGAATTGAGTAATCAAACTAGCCACGGCAGAACCCAAGGCTTGCCATTTGGGAATAAGAATGTAGTTTAGAGCAATGTTGACAAACACCGCCACGGTAGCCAAAATGTTGAGTTGTTTTAGGTTTCCGTTTGCCGTAAGGAGCGTTCCGAACACAAAGGTGCTCGAAATAAACACAAAACAAAGCATCAAAGTCGTGAAGAGGTTTTCGGATTGTGGACTTAAATCAAGATAGCGCCAATCTAAAATTTCTAAACCAAACTGGTAGGTTAAAATGGCAATGATAACCGAACCCGAAAAAATAAGTTTAAACGACATATCAACCAGACCTTTGAGGCAGCTTTTGTCTTTGATCATTTTAGAAAAAATAGGAAATAGCAGCACAGAAAACATGTAGGCAACCATATTTCCGGCTTCAAAAAAACGATAGGATTGAGCATAAAAACCAGCTTGTTCTCTACCGTCGGGCAACATTTTCTCTAACATCACAGAATCGCTTCGGTAATAGAAGGTCATCAACAAAACGAGCAAAGCAAAAGGAAAACTTTGTTTGAAAATAGCCAAAGTAAACAATCGGTTTAGGCGCGGACGAATAAATTTTGAACGCTTCCAAACCCAATACAGCGCAAACAAAAAGGTTACAAAATAAGAAACGGTTTGGGCATAAATAAACCATTCAATCTGAAAATGTTGTTCGGTCAGATTGCCATAAAACAAAACCAAACAGATGAGAATCATCAAAAAGCGATCGAGTACAGAAATGAGACTGTCTTTTGTAAATTGCTGAGCACCAGACAAATTAGACCTTAGATAAAGTGTCAGGGCTGCAATACCTTGATTTACAGACAATAGAAACAACATTTTGAGTGCTTCGTCGGAATAATTCCATAAAAAACCAGCCAAAAGCGTAAACAAAATATAGACCGCAACCAAGACCAGTTTTAGACTAATGATATTCGAAAAATATTTTGAAAACACTTGCTCATTTTGAGCTATGTGTCTGGTATTAAAACTATTGATTCCTAAATCGAGAAAGACATTAAACAGAAAAGCAAAATTGAACAAACTAAAATATAAGCCGTAAGTTTCTGCTCCAACTCGGTTGATAATCTCAGCATCGATTCCTAAAATATAGAATGGCTTGATTAAAAAATTGAGAAAAAGTAAAAAGAATAAGTTTGTTAAAAATTTCTTTTGCATACCAAAAACGACCTAAAAATTGAAAGCTGAACGCCTAAAAAATAAATTAAAAATCCAGTACAAAATAGCACAAAACATTGAGCTCTTCATTTGAAACGCCAAAACAATAACTTTAGTATTTAATACGCAATAAAAACCGCAACTAAATGCTTATTTTTGCGCCGTGAATATTGGAATAAATACCAGATTGTTATTAAAAAATCGACTTGAAGGCATTGGTCGGTTTAGTTTCGAGAGCTTAAAAGAACTTGTGAAACTGCGACCAAACGACCAGTTTTTCTTCTTTTTTGATCGGGCTTTTGATCCCAAATTTGTCTTTGCCAACAACATCACACCTATTGTTGTCGGTCCACCAACACGCCACCCTATCTTGTGGTACATTTGGTTTGATTATCAGTTACCGAGACTATTCAAAACTCACCAAATTGAGTTGTTTTTATCTCCCGATGGCTATCTTTCTCTCAAAACGGATGTTAAGCAATTGACGGTTTTACATGATATTAACTTTATTCACAACGAAAACTTAGTCAAAGGTTGGGCAGGACGTTATTTCAGATCCAAATTTCCGAAATTTGCCCACAAAGCCGAACGTTTGCTAACGGTTTCGCAATTTTGCGTCAAAGACATTTCCGAACATTTGGCGGTTCCCGAAACTAAAATCGACGTATGTTACAATGGGATTTCCTCTGTTTTTTTAGATGCTAAACCAACAAAACATCCTCGAAAAAAACCTTTTTTCTTGTTTTATGGCGCACTAAATCCTCGAAAAAATTTAGAAGGTCTTTTTCAAGCTTTTGATACATTCAAAACCAATCATCCATCTGATTATGAGCTTATTATCATTGGAAAAAAAATGAACTGGACTCAGGAAATGCAATCCAGTTTTGAAGCAATGAAACATAAAAACGAGGTCATTTTTATGGGCAGATTAGCCGATGAGGAACTTATTTCCTATTTGCAACACGCTCAGGCCTTGACTTTTGTGTCTCTTTTTGAAGGTTTTGGCATCCCGATTATCGAAGCTCAAGCTGTTGGCTGTCCTGTGATCTGTTCCAATACCAGTGCTTTACCCGAAATTGCTGGCGAAGCCGCTCACTTTGTCAATCCAAAATCGACAGAAGAAATTGCTAAAGCCTTACATCTATTAAGTTCGGATGAAAAATACCGTACGGGACTCATCCAAAAAGGAAAAGAAAATTATACACGTTTTTCGTGGCTCGATGTCGCCAAACGGATCAATCAGTCTATAGATATGTGTTTATGTTAAAAGCCTATTTCAAAAAACAAGGTAAAGAAGTAGGTTGCGATGAAGCTGGGCGTGGCTGTTTGGCAGGGCCAGTAGTAGCTGCAGCCGTTATTCTCGATCCAAGACAAGCAATCTCGCAACTCAACGATTCCAAAAAAATGAGCGAAAACGCTCGACATTTGGTTCGAAAAGAACTTGAAGAAAAAGCCCTCGCTTGGGCGGTTGGCATAGTGAGCGAAAAAGAAATTGACGACATCAATATTCTAAATGCCTCTTTTTTGGCAATGCACCGCGCTTTAGATCAAATTAAGTTAACATTTGACCGCATTTTAGTGGACGGCAATTGCTTTACACCTTATCAAAATCTTGAGCATCACTGTATCATAAAAG
>JBMYYR010000042.1:0-16097 GCA_049609625.1 Flavobacteriales bacterium
TCTATTTTCCTCTTCTTCTTTTGGTTCAGGTTGACCAAATTTCAATTTCGGTAAAATAATTTTTGTAGAATTTTTTAAATCAAAATATCCAGAATCATTATTTGGTTTTAGAGTATTTGGCTTAATTCCTGTTGTTTTTTTTATTCCAAACAATTTTTTTAAAAAACTCATAGTTATTTTTATTCGTGGATTTTTTTGGTAATTCTGACTAACGTAAATCTATATTTATGATAATCAGTATTTTATATTTTTTTAATTTCAATTCTAACTTCTCCATTTTTACGTTAGCCAATGTACTGAAGTTTCTTGGAATCTATGGAGGGATTACACCTAACATCTATACAAACAGAATTTCCAAAAAAAAACTCTGCCTATTGTATTATATTAAGAAACACAAATATAAACAATAAAACCAACCTAAACCTTATGCTCAAAAATCTCACAAAGCAACTTATAAAGTTCAGGGTGTTTGCGTTTTAACAAGCGTGGTTGTTCAAAAAAATAGGTGCTGATTACCGCAAAAAACTCGGCTTGATTTGTTGCGCCATAAATGTCTATATCCTTGTGTTTTTTTCGTCGGAGTTGGATTATTTTTTTCATCACCATTCGCATCCATGGCAAGGTGTATTGGTTTTCTAAAAGTACTGAGGGAATGCCATCTATATCGCCATCTTCTTTGTCGATGAGGTGAACAAATTCGTGAATTGCCGTATTTTTCTTGTCGGTTTGATTGCTAAATCCAAGTCGTAAAGCTTCTTTAGACAGCATCATTTTACCTTCCATAAATCCATAACCAACCATGCCCAAAATCTGTCGCCCTTCGGTATCTGCGTTGGTCTGGAATTTCTGATTAAAGGCTCTGGGATACAGTATAACTTCATCGAGGTCATAGCGCCACGTTTTGAACTTAAAAATCGGGATAACTGCCGAGGAAGCAATAAGAAGCTTGTCGAGTAATTCAACTTCGGTTTCTACACCAATAATTTCGGTGTTCAGCAAAAATTCTTGGACTTTGTACTGAAAGTGTTGTTGGTCTACAAAGGATAGTTTTCTATAAAAATCGACGTGTTTGTAGAGTAGTTTTTTTGATTCTGGATTGAGTTTCTTTTTTGGCTTATTCCAGCCCAACATTTTGAAATAATTTCCAAAGAAATAAATCAAAACAACCAGTAGAATGATAGGAAAAATAAAGCCCATTAGTTCGATAGCATTTTAAAACTAAAATAACCCAAAAGTGCCACAACAGCTACAAGAACTATCCAAAGAATGAGGTTTTCGGTATCGGTTTCTAACTTGTTTTCCTGTTCAAGATAAAAGACTTTCGGAACAGCTTGTGCTAAACCAACTTCAAAGACCGAAGATAGTGTATCTATCTGATTTTGAGTAAGATTATAGTTTCTATTCGATTGATACACATTACCATAATACAATTCATATCGACCTGTTTTGGGCGCTTTAAACGTTAGAGTTCTTTTGTGTATAAACGCTTTTAGCGACAAACTATCCAAAGCCAAATCATCTTGATTGTCCACTTCAATTTGCAGATATTGAATGGATGATTTTGGGCTTCGAAATGGCATGCGTTGCTCTGAAACCAATCGGTGCGAACGGGCGTAACGAAAACGTTTGTGCCAAGTTCCATCCAACTCAACGCTATCTCTAAATTGATGTAAAGTTAGCTGTCGATTGAAAAAATTAAAGTGTTTTCCTTCAATCTCAAAATAATCGATGGCTTGCGTTTTCCCAAAATCGTAAGTCCAACGTGTTGATTTATTCTTTTTGTCTTCTTTTCTTTCAACGGTTTGAAAATCAACCAAACTAGCTTCAGCTAATTGTTCTTTTTTCTGATGAAAATAGTAAGCGTTTTGAATGTTTGGATTTTCCACAGACTCAAAACTTAATCTGAAATAGCGGTAGTTACTCAAACGGAAATGAAGTTCCGTAAACTTATAATCAGTTTGATTTGTTTGTAATCCAAGCATCTGATAATCAGACAAAATACGTTTCCAGTTTTTCTGGTTTTCGCTACCTTCTAGCCTGACTTTCCAATTGAAATTAGCCAAAGGTGTTTCGATATTAATCTGTCTGAGTTCTGCTTTTTTGGCATTTTCGAAGGTATAGAAATACCGATTCCCTTTCTGACTCGGATTAATGAGTTTAAGCCTTTTTTTCTGTTGATAAAGGCGTCCAGAACGATGAATTTTTACCCGAAATGGAATTTCGAGACTGTCTGTTTCATCCATATAAAAGACCTGAATAGCATGACCTTCATGTTGTTTCAACAAAATATCTGTTGGGATTTCGAGCTGATTCCAACCTTGTTCTACACCAGTGATTGGGTAGTAAACTGCCGTTTTGCTAGAATCAATAGTTTGAGCCGATGCCCAGAAAGAACACAAGCTCAAAAGCAAGGTGTTTAGAAAATTAATCTTCATATTCTTCTGATTTTGAAGGATTTAATTGATCTTTAAATTTATTATAAAGGAATGAGCCGAGAAGTAATAACACACCTAAAAGCACAAAAACAATGGTTTTTCCTAATCCTGATAAAAATTTGAGGTCGTATAAGAAAAGTTTGATGAGCGAAATCCCAAACAATCCCAAAGCTAAATAGCGGTAATGCGGTTTCATTTTTTTGATACCAACCACCAAAAGTAAAATCGCGTAAGCAGCCACCACCAAAGTGAGCATCAACCTCAACCAAGATTCGGTATTATACAAGGTACTCCAGCGCACAAGTTCCTGAATAATCATCCACAACACAAAAATATGTGTCATCAGATCAAAAAGCACGTGTTTTTTTGCCAGAAACGACCTAAAAATAGGCATGTTCTTAAGTTGCCAAAGTAAAATAAGGTTGATCGCAATCAATATATATACCGCATAAAAGGTCCAAGACGAAGTGAAATAGGCCATTTTATAATCCTGTTCGTAGATATTCAAAAGTCCATTGGGTGCCAGATGGCTTAAAGCAATCATTGTCAGAACAAAGCTTCCGAGTGTAAAATAAATAAGAAGTTGCTTGAGTCTGTCGGATTTGAAAACGTAAAAAACCAATTGATGAAATAGGGCTAAAATAGCTGTAAGCGTGGCAAAAATCCAAAATGTAGAGGCACTATGTCTAATTCGACGAAGCAAGCTAGTCATCTGATAATCGTCAAGATCTTGGAGTTTTGTGGCGTTTATAAGTTCATTTTCTGTGGTGTTTTCAAAATGGAAATCAATCCAAAAGCCAAATTCTCTCATCAAAACCATAAAAGAAAGCAGAAAACAAGCACTGGGCCAAAAATAATTTTGGACTAAACTAAGCCAAGTTGTTTGTTGAAGTTTCCATTTTCTTTGACTCAAATACACCAAAGCTCCAAAAATGGCTACAACGATGACGCCTTCCATAAAAATCGGATTTCTAAACAAGGTTTCGATGCCGTAAATAGGACGATTCAAATCTTCAATCAAACTTCCAAAAGCCAAAATACTCAATAAAAGTGAGGCTTTTTCCATTTGGAAAGCCTGTTGCGTTCGGGCAATGTAGAGAAAAACGAGCGCTTCTAAAGCCCAAGCTAAAGTTACCCAATGTCCGTCTAGCTGAATGGGAATGGCGAGCGTGAGAAAGAGTAAACTAAAGCCTATGACAAAAATAAGATGACGCTTATAGTCTGACCTGTATCGTTTTATCAACCAAGCACTTACAAAATAGAAAAAGGCATTAAGTGCTGTAAACAAGCCTAAATATTGATCTAAATTCTCATTATTCAATACATAAGTTCCTATGCCATAAAAAATAAATCCATTGAGTGTGAAAAGTATCACTTCATAAGCTCGTAAGGCTTTTTTCTGACTCACTAATTGCCAGGTTTTAATGCTGTGAAACATTAAAAAGAACACTAAAGCAAAACTGAATCCGAGCCAAGCTTTTTTGTATAAATCATCAAAAGCCCAGGCAAAAAAGATAAACCACGTGAAGACAAAAGCGGCTGTAAATAGGCTTTCCCAGTAGTTTTTTATCGAAACAAAAATAACGCCCAAATTCACCAAACACATATAACTAAACAAAATTTCGACTTTGCCCGAACCTGTGCTGAGCAAAAGTGGAATAGCATAAGCGCCCACCAAACCTAAGTGAGCAATGATCACTTTTTTGAACTTTAGCGCCGAAATCACCGTAAAAACAGTGAACATCAACATCAATACAAAAGTGAATATCAGCGGAATGAAATGATAGAAATCATAAGCCATAAAAGTCGTGAAATAGAGTGTTGCCATAGCGCCACTGAGTAAAACAGCAGCAAAATTTGCCATTTTATCTTTCAATTTGTAAGCCGTAGCCAGCAAAGCAAATCCGGCTAGATAGGCCATGGCAATTCTCAGTTTTGGAGTTACCCAACCTTGGTCTATCGAGTATTTTACTCCAATACCCAAACCGATGATTAAAATCAAAATTCCAATTTTATTCAGCAGATTTTCGCCAATAAAAGACTCAAAATTGGTTTTTTCTTTTGGTTTTTTGATTGGTGTTGGTTCAACTGACGTTCTGATGTCTTCAGTCGAAGCTTCTGTTTCCACAATAAAATCTTCTATTGGACGAACAGGTTCTGATTCAAATTCGATATTTGGCTCAACAACTTGTTTTGATTGCTGTTCGAGTTGGATAAGTGTAGCTTTGAGCTGAGTAATTTCTTTATGAAATTCTATTTGCTTTAGCGACAGCTGATCAATCCGATGTTTTAAATCAGCAATCTGTATATTGAGATGATTTTTGTTCATAAACTTCCTTTTTTAGGCATGAAAACAAAAAGAGTTTTACGGCTTCGTAAAACTCTTTTTGTGTGATGAATATTAAGGTCTTTAGTTCACCAAAACTTTAGTGTTTTTGATCTTAGTTCCAGATTCGACCCGAACATGGTAAACACCTTGAGCAAATTGTTGAGCTGATAAATTAAGAGCTGTAGTTTCCGATTCGATACTCAAGTTCTCACTGTGAACCAGCTGACCTAAAGCAGAATAGACTTTAATATTTACACTCTGATTTTCAGAAGCCTCCAGAGCTTTGACAATGATTTGATTATCTTGAGCAAAAACATCAATAGACCAATCTGAACTGGTTTTTAGAGCAAGGATTTGGACAACCTGAGCAGCATCTTTTTGATAGGCAAAAGCTGTATTTTTGTCTAGAATCACTTCTTTTTCCTCAGAACCTGTCCACAATTTGAACGTAAGCTGCGTGAGCTCAGTTTCAGTTTCATTGCCAAAAATGGTTAGAACTGTAGGGTAGCCAGTATACACACAAGCTCCTCGCAAGGTTCCATCTTCATCATAAACAGCAAGTTCGCTTTCGAGTTCTACATCGAATAACCAAGCCTGTTCCGGAATAGCCAAATGCATGTGTTCTGTAGTCTGTTCTATCGCCGTGTAATGTGTTGTCTGTTGCTGATTTTGCATCAATTTCAGTTGCGGTAGGTTTATGGCATTACTCGGAAAAGCAAAGTTGGACGCACTGGTCATATTGATTTGGTAGCCTACACCTGGTTCCATATTTCCAATATTATTGACGTTAAATCCTGGCCAATACACATCGCCATTGATGTTTTTGACGATGAAAATATCATCCGAAATGGAAGCCAAAACTGCTGAAATATTCGCAGGTACTTGTCTCAAATAGCCTAAATATGACCAGCCTTGGTTTAAGGTCAAATTATGATTTTGAGGTATAACAGCAGTCCCTTGAACGTTCCAAACAAGGTCGGCATCAGCTTTTACTTTGTAGGCTTTTCCGATTGTCAAATCACCAATATTATTGATGTCAAACTCCGGCCAGTAGACTTGCCCTGTTTCGTCTTTTACCAATTCAATATCAGCACTTATTGGTGCCATTACTGCCGAAATTTCTGGATCTGTTGGCTGAATGTAAGTTGAGATTAAATTCCAACCTAAGCTCATGTCAATGGCTTGTGAGCTACCAACCAACATGCCAATAATAGATGAAATTCCATCATTTTGATAGAAAGACGTATTGGGCATCAAGGCGTCATATTCTACAGATACAGCATAGGTTTCTACAGCACTCGAATCCCAAACTTTCCATGCAAACACGTCGTTGTCGTCAAAACCAACCGACGAGCCGAATTCATTTCCGAAAGCGCTTAAGGTTGTCGAGGCACCAGTCCATGTAACTTTTCCTCCACATTGGAGCGAACCACTCGGGGTGGTATAAAACACGCCAATAATATCGCCCGATTCTAGTCCAGAACCATTGAGGTCGATGGCTGCGGTTTCAGGAATTAGAATGGTATGATTTTCTGAGGTCGGCGTAACATCCCAAACCGAAGAAGTATTGGGGTCATAATTACAACTACCATCATCTGTATTGGCTTCACTATCAAAGTTTAAGGCTTCCGAATCTGTACAGCCATAAATAAATTCTATACAAGAGCCGTCGTCGGTATTGGCGGCGCTATTGTAGTTGAAGGCCAAGGGGTCGGTACAGCCTTCGAGCACAGCTTCGCAAGAACCATCATCAACGTTAGCGTCGGCATTATAGTTGAATGCTTCTGGGTCGGTACAGCCCAAAACGGTAGCAACACAAGAGCCATCATCAACAGTGGCTTCGGTGTTGTAGTTTACTGCCGTAGGGTCGGTACAGCCCAACACGACACAAGATCCATCATCGTAGGTTGCATCGGGATTGTAGTTTTCGGCGTCGGGGTTGGTACAGTCAAACACATGCGGTTCGCAAGATCCATCATCAATAACAACTTCATAGTCGAAATTGGCAGCGTAAGGATCTGTACAACCTCTAAGGTTTACTTCTATCGTCGTGTCTTGATAAATATAGGTAGATGTGTAATCGGTTGTGGATATCGAAGTGATGGTGTAGCTGCCGTCTTCTGCAAAATAATGCTGAGTAGGATTGCCTATTTGTCCGCTAGTGCCGTCATCAAATAACCAATTCACTTCAAAGAGTGTGATGTCGTCCGATGGCGTGATTAAAAACTCATAAATAGAGTCATTCACAATAGTGTAGGTCATATAGACCAGCAAACTATCGCAAGTGCCATTGTCTACGTTGGCGTTCGGATTATAGTTTTCAAATGATGGATCGGTACAACCAGGAATACCATAATCGCAAGAAAAATCGTGAAGATTGGCTGCCGGATTATAGTTTAATGCCGTGGGGTCGGTACAGCCTTCTATGGTAAAGACACAGCTGCCGTCATCGGTATTCGCCTCAGCGTTGTAGTTCAAAGAGCCAGGATCCATACAGCCCTCCACAAGTTCTATACACGAGCCATCTTCAACCGTTGCTTCTGGGTTGTAGTTAAAAGCCGTGGGGTCCATACAGCCCAATATAACACAAGAGCCATCGTCTTCTGTGGCTTCCGGATTGTAATTCAGAGCGTTGGGGTTGGTACAGCCTTCTATGCTACACGAGCCATCGTCTTGATTGGCGTCGGGATTGTAGTTTGTGGCGTCGGGGTTGGTACAGCCTTCCACGACATCGATACATGAACCATCGTCGATATTGGCAGCGGGATTGTAGTTTACGGCATCAGGATTGGTACAGCCAAGAATGGGATCAGAATTAGTGCTGGTAAAACTAAGTGTATCGCTCCATTCAGCCACGCCACAACCATTGATAGCCAACAGATGCCAAAATAATTCAACATTGCTTTCGTAGGCCGGATTTGCTGTCCATGAATTGGTATAAATGGTATCGTTTCTAATAATGTCTGTAAAAAGTGAGTCTGTTGCGACTTGAATTTGATAGGAAGCCACATTGTCTTGAGCTTCCCATTGGTGAGTTACGCCAAGTGCGACATCGATAGCCTCATCTGCCGGACTGATCAGTGTGGCTACAACCGGCATGCCATCCGACACAAAAAACTCAATATCAACACTATGCGTCAGTCCTCCACCATCTCCGTTGATGGTAAAGCTATAAGCGCCATTGGTTAAGGTGCCTGGATTGATGTCAAAATCAACTGAAGTACCTACGGTATTTGGGTTGCTATGGAAAGAAACGATAGCGTCTCCAGGTACGTTTGTTGCCGACAAGGTGATGTCTGAAGAAAAATCTAAAATTTGAACCAAATTAACTGAACTTGTGTCGAGCGTTGGCGAACACAGTTGGATAAGATCGGTATTGGCTTGAAGTACAAAATCGTCTTGCTCGGGCTCGGTGATTGTAAAATTAGCATCCGAAATGTCAAAAAAGATGCTGTTGGCAGATTTTACTTTGATACGTGCTGTTGTCAATGATGTTTGACCATCTGCCAAAATATCGAAAGGCATTTCGACCGTTGCCGAACCATCATTGGCTTCATTTTCGGCTAAAGTTATTGGGTAAGTTAGCCCACCATCTGTTGATAAGAATATATCAACTTGTGGCGAATTATAAGGTGGTAAATTGGTTTGCCCGACCTCCCAAATGACGTTAAATGAGGCGTATTCGGGTATAGATACGCCGCCATTGGGCGATGTTAGGGCAAAAGGGCCTCCGGCATCACTCACTACAATGTCAATCTCCTGATAATCAACTCCTCCAGAACTTAAATGATTGTCTCTTGCGCTTACTCTAAAGCTTAAATCGCGTGCATAAGTAGGCAATAGCTCTCCTATTACGGTGGTATTGTTCACGAGGTCTTGAAGGCGTGGAAAAACACGTGTTGGATTTTCGGTTGGTGGCCAAGATCTGAATATTGGCGCCGTTCCAGTCGGGTTGTTCAAATCGGCTAAGCTGCTCGTTGAAGGCCCCAAATCAAACTGCTCCCAGCTATAAGTTACCACATCGCCTTCGGCATCGGTAGAACTTGCGGTAAGCTCAAAAGGTGTCGAAATGGGAATCGTAAAACCATCCATTCCAGTAACATCAACAACTGGCGGTGTATTATTGAAATCTAATGTGGTGTAACAGGTTGCCGAATTGTCGATTAAGGTTTTTGCTTGATTGATAGAATGGATATGGAAATTTGGATCGGAATTACCTTGAATATTAGGTGCACAAATACCAGCATAACCCATTATAGTAGATGCCGAGCCTGGCTCGTAAGCTGCCGAAGCTGTACGCTGACAAGTGTTGTTTTGTGTATGATGACATCCAAACTGATGCCCCATTTCGTGAGCAACATAATCGATATCAAAAGGATCATTTACTGGTGCGCCAGATCCAGTTACACCTCTGGCTTTCTGCGCATTGGAACACACAACCCCAAGACCAGCGAGTCCGCCAGAATCTGTTCCGAACAGGTGCCCGATGTCAAAATTTGAAGGCCCAATGGCGTTCGTAATTTCGGTTTGAGCTTCATTAATCATCGTTCCCGTTGTTCCATTTGTGTAAGGATCGGTGGCGGCGTTTAGCTCAATCAAAACGTTGTTGTTTGCCACAAGAACTAGTCGAACAGCAAAGTCATTTTCATACACTTCATTTACTCTATTGATTGTGGTGAGCATAGCGGCCTGAGCTTGCGCTACTGTTCCGCCATGAAAAGCCGCATATTCTCCCGTACAAGCTAAAGCCAAACGAAACACACGGAGCTCTTCTCCTGACTGAGCCACAGGTGGTGGATTTGACGGAAGCTCTAAGCTAGGTGCAGGTATGGATTCTGGATCTGTAGTTTCGCAAGAAAACACCTCAGCATTTTGATTGACCGGTTGGTAATCTTTTCGATAATATGATTTCACAAAACTTGTATTTTGGTGTGTATACGGATCTATATACACGTAACCTTCTGGTGTTTTGATCATCGCATGAAAACCATAAGGACTGATGTCAATTCGCCCTTTTATACCTCGATGAGTAGGATCTATAACCGCATAAGTTCTCAAATCTGGAAAAATCAATGAAAATCCAGCTTCATAAATTGGAGATTCAACAAGCTTAAACGCCTTCAAACTTCCGTCGGGCATTGGCAAATTAAGCTGAACCGAACTGTTGATTGCCGAAACCGTAGTTTCGTGTGGTGCGGTATACAAAATCGATTTCAAGTCTTGGTGCTGAACAGCAAAAGTGCTATAGGACGAGGGCAGAATGTATTCTGTTCCAGTCGTTTGGACACGTGGATTGACTTGATATGTAAATTGAGCAGAAAGCTCCTGAATACTTGAAATACCCAAAAGGCAAAACAAAGAAAACTTGAAAATTGAGCGTGAAAAATGGTTTTTCAACATAAAAAAAAGATTAAACGGTTCTGAATTAAAAATTCAATTGCAAATTCAACTGCTAAAAGTAAATCTTTTTTCGAGAAAAACAGTATCTTTTTAAAAGAATTGAACGGTTTGCCTTCTAATTTTAAGCTAGGTTGACTTAGGTTAAGCTAGGTAATGCCTATCTTCGCCCCAAAATTTTGTCTTTAGTTCAATTAAATTTTGATGTATGAAAAGTCCTAAACTCGTCAGAACATTTGCTCTCCTAACCCTGATTAGCCTCTATTTGGTGGTCTTTGCAGGCTCTATTGTTCGAGCCACTGGATCGGGAATGGGTTGCCCCGATTGGCCACAATGTTTTGGTTATCTGATTCCGCCAACGTCGGAAGATCAAATCTCATGGAAAGCCGAAAAATCCTTTGAAGCTGGACAACTCATTATTCACGAAGAAAAACTCTGGGAGGCCACATCCGATTTTACAACCAGCCAAACCTTTGAACCCAAACATTGGGAAATTTACACCAAACACGATTACGCCAAATTTAATGCTGCCCATACGTGGACAGAATATATCAACCGATTGTGTTCGGCGGTTTTGGGTGTGTTTTGTTTGCTGCTTTTGATTTTTGTTTATACTAAAAAACAAGCTCTGCCCATCAAAACCTTAGCTTGGCTCATTTTGCTCGGCACACTTTTTCAGGCTTGGCTGGGAGCCAAAGTCGTTGATTCGGTGCTCAATCCGGTCAAAATTTCTATCCATTTATACATGGCACTTTTGCTTATTGCCTGGTCGATAGCCTTGGTTGACAGAGCGTATGGACAAGCCAAATTATCAAGCCCAAAACTACCGAGACACCTCAAAAACCTGATCTTAATATTTTTTATTATTGGTCTGATTCAGTTAGTTTTAGGAACACAAATCCGACAAGAAATTGACCAAATTGCGATTGGTTTTTCAGATCAACAACGCGGCCTTTGGGTCGACTTTATTTCCTATCGATTGACCATCCATATTGCCCTAGCCTACACCCTTCTCATTTTATGCGCTTTGGTTTGGAGGAAAATCAAAACTATATTTGGCGAAGGCGGTATTTTAATAAAATTGAGTCTTTTGAGCTTAATTTTGTCCTATAGTGTAGGACTTATTTTTAGAAATTTCGATTTCCCAGCTTGGGCCCAACCCGTACATATTGTGTTGTCTGTTGTCCTTTTCGGCATTCAATTTTTGATGATAAAACGCGCCTATTTCAATCAATCTTTAATAAAATTTTAAACTCATGCATGTAGTCTTTTTTGATGATGAAACCCTAAGAACTCAATTACTTCCTTTAACCTATACTCGCCCCATTTCTGAACTCAGAATCGGGATCCTGACAATTTCAGAAAAATGGAATCAACAGCTCAAAAGCGAAAGCCATTCGCATCTAACGGCTGACTATCTTCAAGCTAAATTTCCTTATCAAGAATCTGATAATCAATATTTTATAAACTCTAGTTTTTGCCCAAACACCAACCTTATTGAAGCTGTTTCAAATTTAGAATTGAATGAAAGCCTCGTGAAAGACGATCAAATTATTGCGTTTAGAGGGGCTTTAGAGCAATTTAAAACTGCATCCAAAAACAATAAAAACTTCCCTTTTGATGTCCGACAAATCAGTCGACCATGGCAGATTTTCCAACACAACGGCGAGCAAATTGAAGCTGATTTTGAAGTTTTGACCAAAAACAGAACCAGCGCCAAACTTTCGGAAACCAACCAGATCATCGGCGCCGAGCACATTTTCGTTGAAGAAGGCGCTAAAGTAGAATGCGCTATCCTAAACGCTACTTCTGGCCCCATTTACATCGGGAAAAACGCCGAAGTGATGGAAGGCGCCATCGTTAGAGGCCCTTTTGCACTTTGCGAATCATCAACCTTAAAACTTGGAGCTAAAATCTATGGCCCAACCACAATTGGCCCGCATTCTAAAGTTGGTGGAGAAGTCAATAATTCGGTTATTTTAGGCTATTCCAACAAAGGCCACGATGGATTTTTGGGCAATTCGGTGTTGGGCGAATGGTGTAATATCGGGGCAGATTCCAACAATTCCAACCTCAAAAACAACTACGCCGACGTCCGACTTTGGGACTATGCCACACAGCGTTATCCATCCACAGATTTACAATTTTGCGGACTTATTATGGGCGATCATTCCAAATGCGGCATCAATACGATGTTCAATACTGGGACTGTGATTGGGGTTTCGGCTAACATTTTCGGAGCTGGTTTTCCAAGAAATTTTGTTCCTTCTTTCAGTTGGGGCGGTGCTTCTGGCTACAGCGAATACAAACTCAACAAAGTGTTTGAAGTTGCCGAAAAAGTAATGGAACGCCGTGGTTTAGAGCTCAATACTGTAGAAAAAGAAATTTTAGAAACCGTTTTTGAGAGGTCAAAAGTTTTTCGAAAAGCTTATTAAGGTCAATACTCCGCGCCCTGCATACGCTCCCGAACCTTACACAGCGCCTAAGGTTATAATTCAACTTAGGCTCTGATGACTGAGGTATAATGACTCAGTTTGGTTTAAATTAACCCAAATTGGCTTTTGCTATCTTTAAATAAATGTATTTTTGCTTAAAATTTTTTAGAAATGAATAAGCACATCAAATTTATAGCAATCTGTCTGGGATACACGCTTTTATGCTACCTTATTGGATTCAGTTGGTTGTATTTTGGACTTTTGGCCATTGCCGATATTTTTTATTGGCGAAACATCAACTGGCCTTGTTATCGCCCTTCCGAAGAAGAAAAAAACAACAAACAGCCAGGATTTTTCAAAGAACTTTTTAATGCCATACTTTTTGCCATAATTGGCGCAACTCTGATACATACCTTTGTCATTCAACCATTTACAATACCCACCTCGTCTATGGAAGGCTCCATGAAGGTTGGAGATTATTTGTTGGTTTCCAAATTGAACTATGGCCCCGTAGTGCCCAATACACCTGTCGCACTACCTTTTATGCACAACACTCTTTTGTTTACCACCAACACCAAGCCCTATAGCGAAGTGGTGCAACTTGGCTATCATAGAATGGAAGGCTACACCAAAGTGAAAAATAATGATATTGTGGTGTTTAACTATCCCGTTGACAAACTCTACGACACCATGCCGTTTGACAAAAAAACACATTATGTTAAACGTTGTTTGGGTATTGCTGGCGATGTTTTGGAAGTTCGAGATAGAGACGTTTTTGTCAATCAAAAACCACTCGAACTACCTGATCGATCAGAAATTCAGTACAAATACACCGTCAAATTGTCCCGCTATACCGAACCCGACCTCGTGATTCCGGAACAACAAAACAAAGAAATTTATAGAACATTTTTTGACCAAGGCATTGGAGATGTTAGATTTTTGGGTGCTGCCAAAAAAACAACAGGCTATTTCTATTTCATGCATCTCAATGAGAAATCTAAAGCGGCGATAGAACAACGCGCAGACTTTTTAGACATTAAATTAGCACCTGTTTCCAACTCACATTTATACCCTCAAGGTGTGGAAACAGGCTGGGATTGGGATAATTATGGACCCATTACCATTCCGGCTCGTGGCATGACTATAGCGATGACAAAACAAAATTTTGATCTCTATCAGCAAGCCATCAACGAATACGAAGGCAAGCAAGACTTAATTTGGCAAGACCATCAGGCCCTATTGAACGGAAAACCAATTTCGGAATATACCTTTACCTACGATTATTATTGGATGATGGGAGACAACCGCCACAACTCTTTAGATTCGAGAGCTTGGGGCTTTGTGCCCGAAACTAATATTGTCGGCAAACCAGTTTTTACTTTCTTTAGCAAAGATTATTTTGGTGATATTCAATGGAATAGGATGTTTAAAGTGATCCATGGCAAAGGCGAAGCACAATCCTACCTGATTCATTTCTTGATATTGCTCGGCTTGTTCCAAGGCTGGTCATACTACAAGAAAAAGAAAGCAAAAAAAACAGCTTAAATCGTATTAAATATGAAAAAAGTTAACCTAAAAGGCACTGGAGTTGCCATCGTAACCCCCTTCAAGACAGATGGTTCTGTAGATTTTCTGAGCCTCAAAACCTTAGTTAAAGATTGCATCAATGGCGGCATAGACTACCTTGTTGTGATGGGCACTACTGGCGAATCTGCAGTATTGAGTCCGAAAGAAAAACAAGCGGTTTTGGCCGAAGTTCAGAAAACAAACGCAGGCTGTCTGCCGATCGTTTTAGGCATCGGCGGCAACAATACTGCCGAAGTTGTAAAAGCCGTCAAAACTTGCCCCACTGGTGTAGATGCTATTTTGTCGGTCTGCCCCTATTACAACAGACCATCGCAAGACGGTATGTATCAGCACTTTTCGGCCATTGCCAAAGCGTCCAATCTACCTGTGATTGTCTATAATGTACCGAGCCGAACCTCATCAAATATCCTCCCTTCTACGGTTCTGAAACTAGCCAAAACACACACAAATATTTGTGCGGTAAAAGAGGCTTCGGGCGACTTGAATCAGGCCATGGAAATCATCCAAAACAAAACCAAAGACTTTGTAGTCCTTTCTGGCGACGACGCCCTCACTTGCGCCATGACCTTGATGGGGGGCGATGGCGTGATTTCGGTTCAGGCTATGGCCGCACCAAAATTATTTTCCGACATGGTTCATTTTGCTCGTAAAGGAAAGAAAAAGAAAGCTTTAGCTCTGCATTATGCTCAATATCAGATGATGAATCTGATTTTTGAAGAAGGCAATCCCGTTGGCATCAAACAGGTACTAAAACAACGAGGTATCATTGCTTCCAACACCGTTCGTTTACCTTTAGTTTCATCCTCAAAATCATTGAACAAAAAATTGAAGACGGCTTTAGAGAAACTAAGCTAAAAGCTTGACTTATACCAAAAATGAAATGCGTTTTTTCTGATATTATTTTGTGAACTCATTTAATTCATTTAATTTCAGCAAAAATTTTAAACAAAACATACTATGAATTACACAATCAATCGTCAAGAAAGCTACTCAAGAGCTCAACTTTTACTAAGAACATTATTGGGCTGGGCTTATATTTTAATCCCTCATTATTTTGTGGTATTAGTCTACTCTATTGGCGCTATGTTTTATGGTGTCTATACCTTTTTTTCCATTTTGTTTACCCGATCGTTTCCAAAATCAGCACACGACTTCTTTGTAGACTACACAAACTACGGCATGAGGGTGGTTGCTACTTACTATAATTTACGAGAAGAATATCCCTCGTTTTCATTAAGCGAACGCAGCGAAGAAGTCTATTTCGACATGCCTTACAAACCAATAGTAAAAAGAAGAACGCTGCTCATCAGAATGATATTTGGAGTCATTATGCTTATTCCACACCTAGTTGTTATATATTTCAGATTAATTGGAGTAATCATTGTAAATTTTATTGCATTTTGGGCAATATTGTTCACAAAAAAATACCCAGAAGGCATGTTTAATTTTGTTGTCGAATCTTTTCGATATTTCCAAAGAGTCGGTAACTGGACAAGGTTTTTCACGACAGATTACCCACCATTCCATGGCAGAATTATCGAAAACGAAAACGCCGATAGATTAGATTAAGTTTAATGATTGAACGCAAAAAAAAGGAAAATTCAAGCTTGAATTTTCCTTTTTTTTTGGACTTATTTTCCACAAAAACAAAGAAAAAGTCTAAAAAAAAGTTAAATTAGCCAAATCAGGGCACTTTACTCTGATAAAATAAATTGTTATAATGCCCTATATATAAATGTTCTATGATAAGACTGAATACATCATTTAATAACAAAACTAGTGGACGAAACTGGTTAAGACTGTCAGACAGCGAAAAAGAGGATATGACACGTTTGAGTCAATCTACAAATATAGGCGTGGCGCAAAAAGCCCAAAACGTCTTACGTTTGATTGGTGAGTATACAGGAAGCATTG
>JBMYYR010000043.1:0-15263 GCA_049609625.1 Flavobacteriales bacterium
TTGCAAACAACAATTGGAACCAACAAGTATCTAAACTTCAAGATCCACTTTTGCTTATCCACGGCACAGCAGATGATGTGGTGCTTTGGCAACATTCTTTAGAGTTTGTTAGAAAATGTGTTCAAGAAGGTGTCGAGGTCGATTATTTTGCCTATCCAGAACACAAACACAACGTAAGAGGAAAGGACAGAGTGCATTTAATTAACAAAGTGATTAAGTATATTCAGCAGAATAATCAGTAGTTAGGATGCTTAGCTTTTCCTTTTTAAGTCATCCCCGCTTTCGTGAGGATGACTCTAAGGCTTAGTTGAGTTTACCTACTTAAAACACATCAAACTAATTTTTCAAAAAAAATATAAGAACCAAACAAAAAAAGATATATATTTGTCGTAAACGTTATCAGGAAAGGTGAAGGGATTAGACCCAGAGAAGCCTTAGCAACCCTTTTGATCTCAAAGAAAGAAGGTGCTACATTCTACCAATTTTGGATAGATAACTCAACGAAATGTCTCGTTCCGAACATTTTTCCTGTATACATTAAAATTTTATTTTATGAAAAGTTTACAGGAAGCTTTAGCTCAACATATTCTGATTTTAGATGGCGCGATGGGTACGATGATTCAACGCTCAAAGCTTGAAGAATCGGATTTTAGAGGCACACGATTTACAAATCACCACTTAGATGTAAAAGGCAATAACGATTTGCTAAACATCAGCAAACCAGAACTTATTGCGGATATTCACCGCGCCTATCTTGATGCGGGAGCAGATATCATCGAAACCAATACCTTTTCGTCTACAACTATTAGTATGAGCGATTATGATTTGGAAGATATTGCCAAGGAACTCAATGTAGAAGGTGCAAAAATTGCACGTCAAGTCTGTGATGAATACACTCAGAAAAACCCTGATAAACCTCGATTTGTAGCGGGTTCTATCGGGCCAACCAATCGAACGGCAAGTTTATCGCCAGATGTTAATCGACCGGGCTTTAGAAACGTGAGCTTCGATGAACTCGAACAAGCTTATACCCAACAAATAGAAGGTTTGCTAGATGGCGGCGCTGATATTCTGCTGATAGAAACTATTTTTGATACACTCAACGCCAAAGCGGCTTTGCTGGCTGCTCAGTCTGTGTTTGAAAAACGACAAGCCAAATGGCCCATTATGATTAGTGGAACGATTACGGATGCCAGTGGTCGTTTGCTTTCGGGGCAAACTCTTGAAGCTTTTTTGGTTTCGGTAAAACATGCCCAGCCTTTGAGTATCGGACTTAATTGTGCTTTAGGCGCAAGCCAAATGTTGTCGCATATTCTTAAATTAAGTGATTTGTTTGAAGGTGGCGTTTCTGCTCACCCGAATGCTGGTTTACCAAATGAATTTGGAGCTTATGATCAATCTCCAGAAGATATGCGTAGACAATTAGAGCCTTTTTTAGAACAAAATGCAGTTAATATTTTGGGTGGATGCTGTGGCACGAGCCCAGATCACATCCAAGCTATGGCAGATTTAGCTCAGAATTATTCACCAAGAAAAATGAGTAATTATGTCAACTAAAACATTACAACTTTCAGGTTTAGAGTCGTTTAAAATTGGTTCGCAAGCTAATTTTGTAAACGTCGGCGAGCGAACAAATGTTTCAGGTTCAAAACGATTTCTGAGACTCATTAAAACCAATCAATTTGAAGAAGCTTTAGAAGTAGCTCGAAGTCAGGTAGAAGGTGGCGCTCAAATTTTGGACATCAATATGGATGATGGCTTGATTGATGGCAAAGCAAGCATGGAAAAATTCCTATTGCTTTTGGCTGCTGAGCCCGATATTTCGCGTGTTCCTTTGATGATTGACAGTTCAAAATGGGACATTATTTGTGCTGGTCTAAAATGTGCGCAAGGTAAATGCGTTGTCAATTCGATTTCATTAAAAAATGGCGAAAAGGAGTTTTTAGAACAAGCCAATTACATTAAAAAGTTTGGAGCAGCGGTGGTGGTTATGGCTTTTGATGAAGACGGACAGGCTGACACACTTGAGCGCAGAAAAGAAATTTGTGCACGTTCATACAAGCTCTTGATGACCATCGATTTTCCTGCCGAAGATCTGATTTTTGACCCCAATATTTTTCCTGTTGCCACAGGAATGGAAGAGCATAAACGTTCGGCTTTAGATTTTATGTTGGCTTGCGAGTGGATTAGAGCTAACTTACCTCATGTTCAGGTTTGCGGAGGTGTAAGTAATGTATCGTTCTCATTTAGAGGCAATAACAGAATTAGAGAAGCCATTCACGCTTGTTTTTTATACCATGCTATTCAGCATGGATTGTCGATGGGAATTGTTAATCCAAACTTATTGGAAGTTTATGACGAAGTGCCAGAAGAGCTCAGAAAAGCGGTTGAAGATGTTTTGTTCAATCGGTTTCCAGAAGCCGAAGAACACTTGTTGGAAATGGCACAATCGGTAGATCAAAAAGAAAAAACAGAAAAAGAAATTGATGCTTGGCGATTATTCCCCGTAAACGAACGGATTACACATGCTTTGGTCAAAGGAATCGACAAATATATTGTTGAAGATGTGGAGGAAATCCGACCAAATTTTGATAAACCTTTACACATCATTGAAGGGCCTTTGATGGATGGTATGCGAAAAGTTGGTGAACTATTTGGCGCAGGTAAAATGTTTTTACCTCAGGTGGTAAAATCCGCACGAGTAATGAAAAAAGCTGTTGCTTACCTCGAACCCTTTCTCGAAGCTTCCAAAGATAAAGAGGCGAGAGGTGCAGGTAAAATTCTGATGGCAACCGTGAAAGGCGATGTTCATGACATTGGAAAAAACATTGTTTCGGTTGTTTTGGCTTGTAATAATTATGAGGTTATTGATTTAGGAATAATGGTTTCGGCAGAAAAAATCATTGCCGAAGCTAAAAAACAAAAGGTTGATGCCATTGGTTTGAGTGGTTTGATTACACCAAGTTTGGATGAAATGGTTTTTGTTGCCAAAGAAATGAAACGACATGGACTTAATATTCCACTTTTGATTGGTGGTGCAACGACTTCGCCAACACATACGGCAGTTAAGATTGATCCAGAATATGCTTCGACAGTTGTTTATATTACCGACGCTTCGAAAGCGGTAACCATTGTCAACGATTTACTTTCAAAACCAGAAGAAAGTCAACGTTCTATCAAAGAAAGTTATAAAAAATTGAGAGCAGGTTACCGTAATAAAAGTGATGAAACAGCTATGGTTTCAATCGATTTTGCGAGAAAACATCGCTATCAAATTCAGTCAGACTATCAACCTCCGAAACCGAGATTGAAAGGAGTTCATTTGGAAAAAAATGTACTGATTTCTCAATTATTACCTTTTATTGATTGGTCGCCGTTTTTTTGGACTTGGGACATTAAAGGTCAATACCCAAAAATCTTGAAAAACGAGGCTGCCAAAAGCGTTTTTGATGATGCTCAAACCTTATTAAAGCGTCTGGAGTTGAATCGATCTATTGGTATTCATGGCGTTTGGGGCATTTTCCCAGCTCAATCTAAAGGCGATGATATTCAGTTGTTTAAAGATGAAAATAGAAGTGAGCATTTAGCTACCTTTCACACCTTACGTCAGCAAAAAGAAAAGTCAAATCCTGAAGCTAATTATTATGCGCTTTCAGATTATATTTCGGAAGAAAAATCCGATTATATAGGTTGTTTTTGTGTCAGTGCAGGAACATATTTTGAAGAAAAAGCTCAAGAATATAAAACACAAGGTGATGACTATCAGTCGATTTTGCATTTGGCTGTTGCCGATAGATTAGCTGAGGCTTTTGCCGAGTTTTTACATCATAAAATCAGAACAGAATATTGGGCGTATGCCCCTGACGAAGCTTTGGAAGCAAGCGACATCATCAAAGAGAAATATAAAGGTATTCGACCAGCGCCAGGCTACCCAGCTTGTCCCGATCATCTTGAAAAAGAAACTATTTTTGAACTCCTAAATGTTGAAAAAAACATTGGTGTTTCCTTAACAGAAAATATGGCAATGACGCCAGCAGCTTCTGTTTCTGGTTATTATTTCTCTTTGCCAGAAAGCCGTTATTTTGCACTCGGAAAAATAGATCGAGATCAGCTTGATTCGTATGGCGAGCGAAAACAAATTTCAAAAACTAAAGCTGAGCGTTTCTTACGCCCAGCACTCAAATCCATTTAAAACATGAAAGTTACCGAACATATAGCTAAATCAAAATCTACGCTTTTCAGCCTCGAAGTCCTGCCACCGCTCAAAGGTCAACATATTAAGTCGGTGCATCAAACCATAGAAACCGTGCGCGACCTCAATCCTTCTTTTATAAACGTAACCTATCATCGTGAGGAATTTATTTATAAAAAAAGAGCGGATAATTTACACGAAAAGAAAGTGGTTCGGAAACGTCCTGGGACCGTTGGAATTTGTGCGGCTTTGCAGTCAAAATTTAAAATTGACACCATTCCACACATTCTTTGTGGCGGTTTTACGAAAGAAGATACCGAGAACTTTCTGATTGACCTAGATTTTTTAGAAATTGATAACGTTCTGGCACTCAGAGGTGATCCTGTGAAATCTGAACCTTATTTTCATCCAGAAGAAAGTGGGCATCGTCACGCTAAAGATCTGATTGGGCAAATTAATGAGTTAAATCAGGGTCAATATTTAGAAAAAGACCTCGAAAATACATCAGCCACCAATTTTTGTATCGGCGCGGCGGCCTACCCAGAAAAGCACATGGAAGCTCCAAATTTAGATGTTGATGTTCAGTTTCTGAAACAAAAAGTAGATGCTGGGGCCGAATTTTTGATTACTCAAATGTTTTTCGACAATCAGAAATATTTTGATTTTGTGACTAAATGCCGTCAAGAAGGCATTACGATTCCTATTATTCCGGGCTTAAAACCTTTGGCTTCCAAACGCCAACTTTCTATGTTGCCACATCGTTTTCATGTCGATTTGCCAGACGATTTGGTGGTAGAAGCCATGAAATGCAAAACCAATCAGGCGATTAAAGAGCTTGGTATCGAGTGGGCGATTCATCAATCTAAAGGCTTGTTGGACTTTGGAGTTCCTGTTTTACACTACTTTTCGATGGGAAAATCGGACAATATAAAATCGATAGTATCAAAAGTTTTGTAGTCAGACTTAACAAATATTACAAAATTGGTAGGTTTTAATAAAGAAAAGTCGGTTATCTTTACAACCAAATTAAGATGTTTATTAAACTACCAACCAATGACCAAATTATTAGGATGTAGTGCTGTACTTTGTTTGGCACTAAGCTCATGTGTATCTACAAAAAAATACGAAGCCTTATCGTCTAAGAATCAGAACTTAATGAAAGAAATAGAGCTTCATGAGGAGAATTTCTCTAGCCTAAAAATTTCTGCAAAAGACTGTAGCATGGAGCTTGAGGAAGCTAAGTATAATGAAACCGTTTTAGGTAATGATTTAGAGATTGAAACGAAGCAAAAAGCCTATTTCAAACGACTCTATGAAGAGCTCAATGCCGATTATTCGACTACTGTAGATTCTAAAGAAGCGGCTTTGCGAAAAGTCATCGAAGAAAATACCGCTCTGATTGATCAACTCCAAGATCAAAACCGTAAAATGATTGATTTGGAAGCCAATATTCAGGCAGCAAAAAACAAATTAAGCCAACTACGATCAAAAATCAGTCAAGCACTTAGTCAGTTTGAAGGCAGAGGTATGAATGTACAGCAAAAAGATGGAAAACTCTATATTTCGTTAGATAATTCACTGCTATTTGCGTCGGGAAAATGGGATTTAGGAAGTGCGGCCAAACCGGCCATCAAACAACTTGCCGAAGTGTTGGTGCAAGAAAAAGATTTGGAAGTGTTGATAGAAGGCCATACCGACAATGTAGATTTTAATGGTTCGTCGGTGTTGAAAGATAATTGGGATCTGAGCGTTAAGCGGGCAACAAGTGTAGTGAAAGAATTGACTAAAAACAAAGCTCTAGAAGCCAGGAGATTAACCGCAGCGGGTCGTGGAGAATTTAACCCAATTGCAGGAAACGATACCAAGGCTGGAAAGGCAAAAAACAGACGAATCGAGATTATCATTCAGCCCGATTTGTCAATTTTTGGAGAACTTTTATCTGAATAAATCAATACAATGGACTGGAAAAACGACGAGAAATTACATGAGGTTTTAGGAAAGCTTCATGAAAAATATAGTTCAACAGGACAAGATTTGGTGTCTTATTTAGAAGGACTTTATCACGCCAAATATCTTAATTATTGGGATTATATCCATCAAGATGTCTTACTGTCTTTGCAAAACCCGAGAACAAACATCGAAGATGAAGCGATTTTTATTATGTATCACCAAATCACGGAGTTATATTTTAAATTGAGTCTCAAAGAGTTAAATCACATTAGTGAACAAGAGCAGATTTCTGGAGATTATTTCTTGAATAAATTATCACGTGTCAATCGCTATTTTCAGGCTTTGACAAATTCCTTTGACGTGATGTCGCATGGCATGGAGCGTGAACAATTTCTGACTTTTCGACTAACGCTTCAGCCAGCAAGTGGCTTTCAATCAAGTCAATACCGTGATATTGAATTCATTTCTACTAAATTAGATTACCTGATCCATAAAGATAAACGCCATTTGGCAGCAGAAATGACGGAGGAGGAAAAACTCCAAAATGTGTATTGGCGAGCTGGAGGCATCCAGAGAAATACAGGAAAACCAGCTTATACCAATGTTGAATTTGAAGAAAAATATTGGGATCATTTTCAGGAGTACACCCAAACCTATAAAAATCGAACGATTTGGGATCAGTATAAAAAACTGAGCGGAGATGAACAAAACAGAGCTGATATCAAACAAGCTTTGCGCCAGTACGATAGCTATGTGAACGTCAATTGGCCTTTGGCGCATTACAAATCTGCGGTTCGCTATCTGGTTCAGGAAGACACGCCAGTGGCAGCAACTGGAGGAACGAATTGGATGAAATATTTACCGCCAAGATTTCAGAAACGTATTTTCTTCCCCGAACTTTGGACAAAAGAAGAACTCGAAAATTGGGGAAAAGGTTGGGTAAAAGAAACGATAGATGCACATTTTTATGACAAATAATGTATTGAATATCAGTTTTTTAGCTAAGCTTGTGCTTGTTTCACTGACTCTAAGTGCTTGTTTTGGTTCGGATGATGATAAACCAGAAACCACACTAAATCTTGAGCTTCCAGAACCAGTAGATACGTCGCGCTTATTTTTTGATATGCACTTAGATTCTTTTCAGGTTTTGGAAGATGAATTTAAGTATGGCGAAACCTTAGGTAAAGTCTTGAATGATAATGGGGTAAGTCATCAAAAAGTGCATTATTTGGCTCAAGCCTCAAAAGATATTTTTGATGTTAGAGACCTAAAAGTTGGTCGACCTTATAAATTATTTCAGCCTTTAGATACGGCAAAAACGCCAGAAGTGTTGGCTTATCATGCCAATGCAACCGATGTTTATTTTTATCATTTTGGAGATAGTATTTTTGTTGAAAAAAAATCAAAACCTGTAGACATTCGTCTAGAGTTTGCTTCTGGAATTATCGAAAGTTCCTTATCACAAACGATGGAAAAAGCTGGGCTATCCCAACGTTTGGTTTTGGCTTTAGCCGATAATATTTATCCTTGGACCATTAATTTTTTCAGCGTTCAGAAAGGCGATAAGTTCAAAGTACTTTACCTTGCCAAATATGTTGAAGACGAATTTATTGGCGTAGATCGAGTCTTGGCTTCAAATTTCAACCATTTTGATAATGATTTCTATGCGTTTTCATTTGATAATGAGGGTTTTGATGATTATTATAATGATGAAGGAAAAAATTTAAGAAACTTTTTTCTTAAAGCTCCAGTTCAATATTCGAGGATTTCATCACGCTATCAGAAACGCCGTCGACATCCTGTTTTAGGAAAAATTCGAGCCCACAAAGGGACGGACTTTGCTGCCCCGAAAAATACTCCAATTTATTCTACGGCGGATGGTATTGTAACTCACGCCCGATACAAAGGGGGGAATGGAAATTATGTAAAAGTAAAGCATAATGCCACATATACCACGCAATATTTACACATGAATAAATTTGCGAAAGGCATAAAACCAGGAAAGAAAGTGTCTCAGGGTCAGGTGATTGGCTATGTAGGAAAGACAGGCTTAGCCACAGGTTATCATGTGTGTTACCGCTTTTGGTATAAAGGAAAACAAGTCGATCCATTTAAGGTAAATCTTCCACCATCAGAACCTATTTCTGATGACTTGAGGCCTCAATATGAATTGGTTAGAGATCAATATAAAACGATTTTGGATGCTCATGGTTGGGAAACGCCTAAGCTAGAGCTTGATCCTTTACCAGAAATCGACATCCACAAAAAAACAGAACCAGATACCGCAGTATCCTTATAAAATAAACCAGATATGACAGCAGCACCCCTCGATTCTTTTCGAAATCAACTTGAACAAGCCTATACATATAAGCGTGATTTTTTCATTTTGGGAGGGGCCATGTTGGATAAAAATCCCGTTGAAGCTGCCCAAGTTAAAATTGCCCTAAAAACACTCAATCGACATGGATTGATTGCCGGAGCAACAGGGACAGGAAAAACCAAAACACTTCAGGTGATTGCCGAGCAGCTTTCGCTCAAAGGCATTCCTTCGGTGTTGATGGACATTAAAGGCGATTTGAGTGGATTGGCAAAGCCTGGCGAATCTAATGATCATATTGTGTGGCGTCATGGTGCCATCGGAACACCTTATAAACCAGAAGGTTTGCCCGTAGAATTGATGAGTATTTCTGAAGAAAAAGGCTTGAGGCTGAGATCGACCGTTTCGGAATTTGGCCCTGTTTTGTTGTCCAAAATTTTGAGTTTAAATGACACACAATCTGGAATTATTGCTATTATTTTTAAATATTGTGATGATCAAAACTTACCTTTATTAGATTTAAAAGACCTCAGAAAAACCTTGCAATACATCAGCACGGAAGGTAAAAAAGCTTTGGAAGCCGAATATGGCTTGATTTCTGGGCGTTCGGTGAGTGCAATTATGCGAAAAATCATCGCTTTAGAAGAGCAAGGTGCCGAATTATTTTTTGGAGAAAAATCCTTTGATGTCAATGATTTTGCTCGAGTGAAAGAGGAAAAAGGTCAAATTTCTATCATTCGCCTAACTGATATTCAGAATAAACCCAAGTTATTTTCTACCTTCATGCTTAGTTTGTTAGCTGAGATTTATGAAACCTTTCCCGAACAAGGCGATAGCGACAAACCGAAACTGTGTTTGTTTATCGATGAAGCTCATTTGGTTTTTAAAGAAGCCTCAAAAGAGCTTTTAGATCAAATCGAAATCATCATCAAACTTATTCGATCAAAAGGAATCGGGATTTTCTTTTGTACTCAAAATCCGAGTGATGTTCCCGAAGCAGTTTTGAGCCAATTGGGATTAAAAATTCAACATGCCCTTCGAGCGTTTACAGCAAAAGACCGGCGAAGTATCAAAAAAACAGTTGAAAATTATCCAGAAACTGAATTTTATCCGACCGATCAACTCATTACTGAACTCGGAATAGGAGAGGCTTTTGTAAGTGCTTTGAATGAAAAAGGTGTGCCAACCATGTTGACACACACACTTTTACGTGCGCCAATCAGTCGGATGGATATTCTGACACCAAAAGAAATTAATATTTTGGTTAAGGATTCTAAGCTTGCTAAAAGCTATGAAAAAGAGATAGATAGAGAAAGTGCCTATGAAATCCTATCCAAAAAAATAGAAAAAGCACAGGAGGCCGAACGAAAAGCCGAACTCGAAAAAGAGAAAGAAAAACGAAAACTCGAAGAGCGAAAAATCAGAGCTCGAAAATCAACTTCACGTTCAGGTTATCGACGAAAATCGACTTCCGAAAAATTGTTTGATAAATTCAGTACACAACTTATCCGCGGCCTTTCGAGAGGAATTTTGGGCGTTTTAGGAATTAAATAAGAGAAATTATGCCCATTAGAATACGACCAGATCGCAATAGAAGTCCTCAACAACAACGCCATAGTTCAAATTCGAATTCTCGGAGGAGTTCGGGCGGAGGCATCCTTGGCGCGGTTTTGCCATTAGCTTTAAATTTATTTAAAAAAAATCCAAAACTTGGAATAATAGCCCTGATTGCTTTTGGTATATATTACTGGTATTCAAGCAAAAGCGAAGGAAATAGTACGGTCAACACTTTGATTGAACAAGTCTTCAGTACGGGGATGAACATGGACGAAAAAGTGTATGACAAAGCCGAAGTGTTTGAAGCTTTGGCAGACAACATCAAAAATCCATTGCCCGAAGAAGTGAGTTTGTTGGCTTATGCGCCATCGAGAAAAAATCAAGGTAAACAAGGTTCTTGTGTGGGTTGGGCTTCTGCCTATGCGGCGCGTACTATTTTGTATGCCAAACAAACTGGTGCTGAGCCGAATAGAGTACGTTTTAGTCCATCTTTTGTTTATAATCAGATTGCCCTAAAAAATTGCCAAGGTTCGTATATGCACAAAGCGATGGATGTGATGTTGAATCGTGGAGCTTTGCCTTATTCTGCTTTTGCTTATGATGAAAATTCATGTTCTAATAAGCCAGATGGAAGAGAAATTGAACAAGCTAAACAGTTCAAAACCAAAGGATTCAATAGATTAACCAAAAGTGGAGATAATTATAAAACTGACCTTTTGGCAATAAAACAAAACTTGTCTCAAGGTGCGCCAGTGGTTATCGGAATGATGGTTGGTGGAAGTTTTATGACCCAAATGAATGGAAGAAAAGTCTGGAAACCAACTCGAAGCGATTACCAACAACGAGGTTTTGGAGGTCATGCGATGTGTGTGATTGGTTATGATGATTATTTGGAAGGTGGCGCCTTTCAGATTATGAATTCGTGGGGAGAAAAATGGGGAGAAAAAGGTATTTTTTGGATAAAATATAACGATTTCGATCATTTTACCAAAGAAGCGTATGGCTTGTACCCAATGGGAGATGCCAAAGCGGTTGAAACGACGAGATTAAAAGGTGAATTAGGAATCCAAGTTCAGGCAAATGGAAAGTATTTAGCTTTCGACAAACAAACTGATATCGGCTTTAGTTCGCGCCAACGTTTAACCAAACAGGCAGATTTTAAAATTGAAATCACCAATAGTTTAGAGTGTTACACCTATATTATTGGCGAAGAAACCGATGGATCGTCTTATGTTTTGTTTCCTTACACCAAAAAACATTCACCTTATTGTGGGATTACAGGAACGCGATTATTTCCAAAAGATCATTCGCTTTATCCGGATGATGTTGGTTCAAAAGATCAGTTTGCGGTTATTATTTCTAAACAAAAACTAGATTATAAGGCTTTGAATTCGGAAATAAATGCAGCGAATGGATCGAATTTTGAACAAAAAATAAAACGTGCTATGGGCACTGAACTTATTTCGGGAACAGATTTATTTGACGGCGAAACTATTGCCTTCGATTCTAAAAATGGAAACGGTAATATGATTGCTATTGTGTTGGAAATCAATAAATAAACTATGTTTACTAAGTCAGGTTTTTCTTTAGTTTTGATGACGATTTTACTCGTTTTGGTTTCGGCTTGTTCGCTAAGTCATTCCAATATGAAAGATAAAATGAGTTGGCTTTCAGCTACTTGGCAAAGTAAAAAAAATAATCTTTTGGCAGAAGAGACCTGGTATTGGAATCCTGAAAAAAGTCAATACGAAGCTCAAGGCTTTATGCTTTTTGACGAAGACACTATCTACACACAACATTTGGTGTTTTCTATGGAGAAAGAGAAAGGCTTTCTGACCGTGGAAACCAGTTCTGACACCGAGACAAAAGAAGCTTTTTTTAAACTCGTTTCTTATGAGTCGGATAGTTTAACCTTCGAGAATTTATTTGATACCTTTCCGACTTATATTTTTTATATAAAAGATGGTAATAGTTTGAGAACTAAAGCTATGGGTAAGAAAGAAGGTCAAACGATGATTGATCTGAGAACTTATAATAAAGTTGAAAAAGACTAACATTGGAAGTATTAAATAGAGAACTAAGTTGGCTGTCGTTCAATGAACGCGTATTGCAAGAAGCCGAAGATCCGATTAATCCATTAATTGAACGACTACGGTTTTTGGGAATTTTTTCAAATAATTTAGATGAGTTTTTTAAGGTTCGGGTAGCTTCCGTCAAGCGGAGTATCGAATTTGGCGAAAGCAAGGAGGAGCAAACGTTCTATCAGCATATTTTGGATGATATTAAGCTGAAAACCATTAAGTTGCAAAAGCGTTTTGATAAGAATTTCAAGCGTATTATGCTCGAATTGAAAGAGAATAATATCATTCTGCACGACGAAAAAAATCTTAACGACGATCAAAAAACCGAACTAAAAACTCTGTTCCGATCCGAAATAAAACACGACATTTCTCCAGTTTTGGTGTCTTCGCTCAAAGCGATGCCAAAATTAAATGACAATAGTGTTTATCTTTTGGTTGGTTTAGAAGCCGAAAAAAAACAAAAAGATAAGTTTGCGGTCATTGAAATTCCTTCCGATTTTCAGCGTTTTCACATTATCAAATCGACAAAAAAAGGAGTAAATGCTCTGATATTTATTGATGATATCGTGCGGCTTAATCTCAATTATATTTTTAAGTCAATTCCTTATACACCATTGTATTGTTATGCCTTTAAAATCACTCGAGATGCCGAACTCGATTTAGATAATGACGTGTCGGAAGGTATGCTCGAAAAAATGAAAAAAGGCCTCAAAAAACGAAAAAGTGGCTTGCCCGTTCGACTCGTTTTGGATGGCAATATGCCAAAGCAATTGCAAGTGAAACTGGCTCAAAGTCAAAAGATTAATCAAGACGAACATCTCATTCCAGGTGGAAGATATCACAATGCAAAAGACTTTATTTCCTTTCCTTCTTTTTCTAAACCTGAATTGAATTTTAAGCCACTTCCTGCATTAAAACATCCTGAATTTAAAGCTCAAAAATCTTTACTTTCAGTACTTGCTAAAAAAGACGTGTTTTTGCACTTTCCTTATCAGCGGTTTAGTCATTTTATTGACCTTTTGCAAGAAGCTGCAATAGACCCACAAGTTAAAGAAATCAAGATTTTGGTTTACCGTTTGGCTGCCGATTCAAGGGTGGCAAAAGCTTTGGTAAATGCCGCCCGAAATGGCAAAAAAGTAACGGTACTTATTGAGCTCAAAGCGCGTTTTGATGAAGATAATAACATTCAGTGGACCAATTATTTAAGAGAGCGAGGTGTGCGGGTGCATCATGGTTTCGAGGGCTTAAAAATTCATTCCAAACTCTGTTACATCAAAAGAAAAACCAGCAAAGGCGAGCAAGAATTTTCGACTATCGGAACGGGAAATTTCAATGAAAAGACTGCCAAAATTTATGGCGATTTCATGTTATTAACCAGTCATTCAGGGATTTGCAAAGAAGTTAAAGATATTTTTAATAGTGTAGAAGGCCGCTTTTCGAGCAACTATCACAAACATATTGTCTTATCTCCAAAACATTTTCGGAATAAACTTGTTAGATTAATTAATGTTGAAATTAAAGAAGCAAAAGCGGGTAGAAAAGCCTTTATTCGATTGAAAATGAACTCTTTGGTCGACACAGCTTTGATTCGGAAATTATACGATGCCAGCCAGGCTGGTGTTGAAATTCAGTTGATTGTTCGCGGCATTTGCCGACTACTTCCTCATGTTAAAGGTTTGAGTGATAATATTAAGGCAATCAGTATTTTAGATCGATATTTGGAGCATGCACGGATGTATTATTTCTACCACAAAGGGGAGGAGCAATACTATTTGTCTTCTGCCGACTGGATGGCTCGAAATTTGGACCGACGTATCGAATTAACCTGCCCGATATATGATGAAAACATCCGAAAAGAACTTGATGATCTTTGGGCAATTCAGTGGTCAGACAATGTAAAAGCACGTCGTTTGGACAAAAAACAAAGCAATAGCTACATCCGAACCAAGAAAAAACAAATCAGGTCTCAATACGCTATCTATCAATACTATAAAACAAAATTATAACACGAATGAAATCCAGAACATACGCCAGTATCGATATTGGGTCAAACGCTATGCGCTTGTTAATTTCTACGGCAAATTTTGATGATAAACGCTTGTTTTTTAAAAAAAATGCTTTGGTTCGTGTGCCCATTCGTTTGGGTCAGGATGTTTTTACTACGGGTCAAATTTCTACTCGCAATCAGAATCGATTTTTGGATGCCATGACCGCTTTTCGGCACCTGATGAAGGTACATGAAGTGAGTACATATCGGGCTTGTGCCACTTCAGCGATGCGAGACGCCAAACAAAGTAAGGAGCTCATTGAGCGTATTAAAACTCAAACGGACATCGATATCGAAGTGATACAAGGTAGTTTGGAGGCTCAAATCATTTTTAATACTCAAATTCAAGACCTTTTAAGTCCTGAAACACATTACCTCTATGTGGATGTTGGGGGTGGAAGCACCGAACTGAGCTTGTTTCACGGAAAAACCTTGCTGGCTTCCAAATCTTTTAATGTGGGCACCATTCGACTACTCAATAAGGTCGTTGGAGCTTTAGAATGGAAGAAGTTAAGTGATTGGATTTCAAAATATTGCAATGGTATTGACTCTATTGAGTCTATCGCTTCTGGCGGCAACATCAATAGAACGTTTAAACTTATTGGGAAGAAAAAAGGACAAGTTTTAGAGATAGATGAGCTTAAAGATATGGCAAAAGACATTCGTTCGGTAGATTACGAAGAGCGTCAATTTCGCTTTAATATGAATCCCGATCGGGCAGATGTTATTGTTCCAGCGCTTTCGATTTACTTAAAAATCTTTGATTTAGCTCAAATACATACCATTCATGTGCCCAAAATAGGCCTTGCAGATGGACTCATTCGCATACAACACAAGAATTTTCTGAACCAAAAGACTTGATTATGAGGCGTAAAGAAAATTAATATTAATTTTCTTATATTTATCTTGTTAAGCTCATAATTAAACGTAACTTTGCCTCGCTTTATTAAAAACAATGCTGGTCTGGTAGTTCAGTTGGTTAGAATACCTGCCTGTCACGCAGGGGGTCGCGGGTTCGAGTCCCGTCCAGACCGCATATTTTTAGTATTAAAGTGTATAACACTTGGTCTGGTAGTTCAGTTGGTTAGAATACCTGCCTGTCACGCAGGGGGTCGCGGG
>JBMYYR010000044.1:0-14929 GCA_049609625.1 Flavobacteriales bacterium
CGTGCCATACAGAAATATGTTGAAGATCCACTGGCCGAAGATATGGTAAACCGAACGCTAGAAGAAGGCTGTTCTATTTTTGTGGATGTCAAGGATGATAAACTTGTTTTTGAACACCAAGAACAAGCCTCTTCATCGGCCTTAGAAAACTCTAACTCAAACTAAAATTGTATGTCTACACAACACTTTTTTTTAGCCTTAGGACTCAGTCTTTCATTTTGGAATTGCGATTCTGACTCGGGCATTAAACCCGAAGCGCAACCAACAGAACAATCAGAAAAAAACACTGAAAATCAAACTGTTGAAACAAATAAATTAAAGTCCATCAAGGGAAATACTGTGGTGTTCTATAATGTCGAAAATCTATTTGATATTTATGATGACCCCAAAACCTTTGATGATGATTTTACGCCAAATGGCAAATTGCAATGGACAGCCGAACGCTATAATACCAAGCTCAATCGGCTGACCGAAGTTTTTGAAAAAATACCTGGCGATTTACCTGTAATTATCGGTATGGCAGAAGTTGAAAACCGTGATGTTTTGGAAGATTTAATTTCTAAAACGAATTTAAAATCAGGACATTATACTATTTCTCATCAAGAAAGTCCGGACCAAAGAGGAATTGATGTTGCCTTAATATACCGCGCAGACTATCTCAAAAAGCTAAACACCGAAGCTTTGGAAGTCAATTTAGGCAACAGCCGCCCAACTCGAGATATTTTGTATACCGAATTTCAATTGGCTGACAATCAAAAACTTCACACTTTTGTAAACCATTGGCCTAGCCGACGAAGCGGACAAGAGGCATCGGAACATAAACGTTTGGCAGCAGCCAAGGTACTGAGAAAGAAAATTGACCAAATTCAGTCCGAAGACCCTGATGCTCAAATTGTTATGATGGGAGATTTTAATGACTATCCGACAAATAAAAGCATTACAGAGGTTTTGGATGCAGGTTCTTCGGCGTCGAATCAGTTCTATAATTTAGCTTTGGAAATGCACCAAAATGCCGACCAAACCAAACGAGCTTCGCACTCCTACAAAGGCGATTGGGGTATGTTGGATCAGATGATGGTTAGCCAAAATTTGATTTCCGATGCTAAAACGTCTTTTCAGGTCAAACCGAAGCAATTTGATGTGTTTTACGAAAGCTTTTTACTTTTTCAACATCCCAAATATAAGACCTTTCAACCTAACCGAACTTACGCTGGACCACGGTATGTAAATGGCTATTCGGATCATCTTGCTATTTATTTAAAACTCTGATGTACAACACCTTCGGAACTCTTTTTAAACTCCACAGCTATGGTGAATCCCACGGTTCTGAAATCGGTGGTATTATTGATGGCTGTCCTGCCAATTTCAAACTCGATTTTGATGCCATTCAAGCTGAATTAGATCGAAGAAAACCCGGACAATCTGAACTCACAACCTCCCGAAAAGAAGCCGACCAAGTGGAATTTCAATCAGGGATTTTTGAAGGCAAAACGACAGGAACGCCGATACATTTCAGAATCAAAAATAAAGATCAACGCTCTAAAGACTACGGTAATTTATCGGAAGTTTTTCGACCCTCTCATGCCGATTTTACTTACCAAAAAAAATATGGCAACAGAGATTTTCGTGGTGGCGGACGAGCTTCTGCCAGAGAAACGGCTTGCAGAGTCGTTGCTGGAGCCATTGCCAAACAATTTTTAGCCACAAAAGGTATTAAAATTCGAGCTTGCGTAAGTCAAATTTATGATAAGCAATTTACTGATTATCAAAATATTGAATGGGATTTAGTCGAGGGTTTTCAAAGTCGAGCAGCTCATTCGAACTACGACAAACTTTTTAAAAAAGACATCCAAAAAGCTAAAGCCGACGGCGATTCTTTGGGTGGCGTCATTTATACCGAAGTCCTTCAATTGCCTATCGGATTGGGCGAGCCTGTTTTTCAAAAACTTCATGCTCAATTGGGTGCTGCTATTTTGGGAATAAACGCCTGCAAAGGTTTCGAAATTGGCTCAGGATTTTCTTCTAGTTTTATGAAAGGTTCAGAACATAACGATGCCTTTGTTTTGGACGAAAAACAAGAAAACATCAGAACCAAAACCAACTATTCTGGCGGTGTTCAGGGTGGTATTTCCAATGGCGAAACACTTTATTTTAAAGCGGCATTCAAACCCACGGCTACTGTCATTCAACATCAAAAAACGGTTGATAAAAACTTGAATATCATTGATTTAGAAATAAAAGGCCGACATGATCCTTGTGTGCTCCCGCGTGCCGTTCCTATTGTTGAAGCCATGACCGCGCTTTGCCTTTTTGATGCTTTACTTCTTCATCATTCCAGACAAAACCCTGAAATCAATCCATAAGTGTAATCCAAATATAATGTATGTGTTCAGCAATAACTGGCTATGACATTTCAACACCACTAAGTCCATTACTCTTTTTTGCAATCCTTGAACTCAAGTCATAAATTCAACTTAGAATCAAAAAAAAATCATTTATTTCGCAAAAAATAAATGAGATAGTTTAATTTTGGATAAAATTTTTTGACATGATAATTAAAGCAAATCAAACCGACAGAACCTCATGGATTTCTGTTGATACCAACTCCGATTTTCCTATTCAAAACATTCCGTTTTCGGTGGCTTCCAAAGCCGACAAACCTTTGTTTTGTGCCAGCCGTATTGGCGATACCGTCATCAACCTCGAAGCTCTGCAAGATTTAGCTTATTTTGATGGTATTGATTTACCAGAGCAAGTGTTTGCTCAAGATGATCTCAATGCTTTTTTGAGTTTGAACAAAGCAACTTGGAGAGCCGTGCGCGATCGAATTGCTGAACTTTTTGATGCTAAAAACACAAGTTTACAATCGAATACAGCACATTGCGAAGCTATTTTGTCTCCACTTTCAGAAGTTCAATTGCATATACCTGTTAGTGTTGGCGATTATACCGATTTTTATTCTTCAAGACAGCACGCTCACAATGTGGGTTGTATGTTTAGAGATCCTAATAATGCTTTGCTTCCCAACTGGTTACATATTCCGGTAGGTTATCACGGACGAGCAAGTTCTATTGTGTTGTCGGGTCAAGATATTCATCGACCAAAAGGACAACGCAAAGCAAAAGACGCTACCGAGCCGAGTTTTGGGCCATCAATCCGAATGGATTATGAGCTAGAAATGGCTTTTGTTACAGGTCAAGGAAAACCAATGGGCGAATCGATTTCTACAGCTGAAGCTGATGATTATATTTTTGGAATGTGTATTTTTAATGACTGGTCGGCAAGAGATATTCAGGCTTGGGAATATGTGCCACTTGGGCCATTTTTGGGCAAAAACTTTGGCTCTTCCATTTCGCCTTGGATTGTAACTTTAGATGCCCTTGAACCGTTCCGTTGTGCTGGCGAAACACAAGATCCGACGGTTTTTCCTTACCTTCAATTCAATGGTAACAAACACATTGACATTAAGTTAGAAGTGCAAATACAAAGTGAACAAATGAGCGAAGCTCAAACGCTTTGTCAGTCCAATTATAAACACATGTATTGGAATATGAATCAGCAATTGGCACACCATACCATCAATGGTTGTAATGTTCGCGCTGGTGATATGATGGCTTCGGGAACCATTTCTGGAAACGACGAATCGGCTTATGGATCTTTGTTGGAAAGCTCTTGGGCAGGCAGTAAAAAAATCAAATTATCTTCTGGCGAAGAACGAACGTTTATCGAAGATGGCGATCGTATTATTATGAAAGCATGGTGCGAAGGTGATGCCCCTCGAATTGGTTTTGGAGAAGTTAATTCTCGGATTTTACCTGCGCTTTAAATTAGTATGACGTCCCATCGGATTTTACATCTTCCGAAATGGTTTCCAGATCATACCGATGCCCAAAATGGTATTTTTATCGATCTTCAAATTCAAGCTTTAAATACAGCGCATCAGCACTGTATTTTTAGCTTGTCCAAAAACAACACACTCAACAAACGCTGGCGAGTTTTAAAGTCAATTGTTGAAAATAGAACGTATATTCAGATTGAATATATGCCTTCTCATTTGCTGTATAATCTGTTTATTCAGGCTTTTTTATATTTGAAATTTGCTTTTCCAGAAGCTAAAAAAAGCAGTATTATTCACAGTCATGTTTTGGGTAGAAACATGGGTTTTGCCTATTTATTTTCGATGTTTAGCAAAGCAAAACTTGTCCATTCCGAACATTGGTCTTTACTTTTAGATAAAAACAAATGGGATTCAAAACCTTGGCTTTATAGAGTCTTTGCTCGATGTTTACTCAACAAACCAGAAGACATTGCCTGTGTGAGTTCGGCTTTAGCCAAAGCCTTAAACCGCATTCAGCCAAAAGCCAAAACCTGTGTCATTCCAAACGTCATCCGACCTGAAAACAAAACAAAATCTCCAAAAAACGACCAGTTTACGTTCATTCATATTTCAGATTTAAGAGATGATATCAAAAACATTTCTGGACTTAATTCTGCCTTTAGTTTAGCTCAACAATCGGGTTTAGATGCCGAACTTTGGATTGTTGGTTCTGGTGTTGATGAACAAAAATTAAAAGCTCAAGCTAAATCTTGTTCTGAAATCAAATTCTTGGGTGCTGCCAATCACGATCAAGTTTACGATTTATTGCCGCAAGCCCATGTTTTGGTGCTCAATAGTCTTTCAGAAACCTTTGGCATGGTGGTTTTGGAGGCTTTTGCCAACGGACTTCCTGTGGTTTGTGCCAAAAATGGTGTTTCGGATACCTTTGTCAATCAAGATTCTGGGATTTGTGTGCCAATCAAAGATAATCAGGCCTTAGCCAAAGCTTTAATCGACATCAAAGCCAATTTTGAGCATTTTGATGTGGAATATATTAAATCTAAAGCAGAGCTTTACTCGGCATATCATGTTGGAAATCAGATTGATAGAATGTATTCTGATTTGTTTTAATTAGTATTACCTTTGCATAACATGAAAATCTGTGTTGCACAACTAGAATCTGTAAAAGAAGACATTCATAACAACATCCAAAAACACTTGGAACAGGTTAAGTCTGCCATCCATTTAGATGCTGACTTAATTATTTTCCCAGAATTATCAGTTACCGCTTACGAACCCGAATTGGCATCTAAATTTGCAACTTCTTTAGAAAATAAAATTTTTGATCCGTTTCAGGTGTTATCAGATAAGAAAGGAATAACTATCGGAATTGGGATGCCAACAAAAGAGAGTAATGAGCTCTGTATTAGCATGTTAATTTTTCAGCCAAATGCAAAAAGAACTTACTATTCTAAACAATTGCTTCATTCTGATGAACTACCATACTTTGTGGCAGGAAAGAAACAAATGATTTTAAATATAAAAGGCCTAAAGGTTGCCTTAGGGATTTGCTATGAAACTTTACAAAATCAACACATTTCAGAAGCTTGTCAGAGGGGAGCTGATATTTATATAGCCAGTGTTGCCAAATCAAAAAATGGAATTAAAAAAGCCTATAAACACTTTCCTAAAGTTGCAAATCAGTTTAATATACCCATTTTGATGTCAAACAGCGTTGGTTATTGCGATACCTTTATGAGCTCTGGCGAGAGTGCCGTATGGAGTAAAACTGGAAAATTAATAGAACAACTTGATAGCCAAAATCAAGGATTAATAATCTATGATACTGAATTAGAGCAAGCTAGGGCGCATCAGTTAAAAATAGAAAAGGGTCAATTATCTGATTTAGAAGAATTAGTTCAGATTTATGTAGATGCAAAAAGTGCCTTAGATAAGAAAGGCATTCATCAATGGACAGATGATTATCCGAAACGTTCAATTATTGAGAATGATTTAAGAAATGGTTTTCTCTATGTATTGAAATACAACAACCAACTCATTGGAGCAATCCATATAAGCGAAGAACAAGAGCCTGAATACAAGTTAGTTGATTGGGAGTTTGACCAATCAAAAGCTTTGGTTATTCACAGGCTTGTTGTTGATCCGAAACATCAAAAACAAGCTTTTGGAAAACAGTTGATGGACTTTGCGGAACACTTTGCAGAATATAATAAGTATACCTCAGTGAGGTTAGACGCTTACAGTCAGAACGAGAAGGTGATAACGTTTTATAAACGTCGAAATTATCTTATCCGAGGAGAGCTTAATTTTCCCCAAAGAATATACCCATTCTATTGTATGGAAAAAGAGATAAGATAGTGTAATTGAGAGAAAACAAGTCGAATTTTAGCTTAGCAAGTTGAAAAAACAACTGCATTGCCATCGAAATAAGCGTTTTTTTGAAATATTCGTGCTTTCACACCTTCAGGTTTTTAAAACCTGAAGGTGTTGATAGCAGTTGTCAAATCTAAACCTTCCGCTTAGTCAAATGCTTAATAACCACAGCGCTTGCCGTACATCCAAAAAGTGCAGGCATATAACTCATGGTGCCATAAAAGGATTTTTTAAAGCCTTTTCCATCGGTCATTTTGAGTGAAGATTTAATGTTTTGCTCGGTCGAGAATACCACTTTGATGCCTTTGTCAACTTGGCGTTTTTTTAGTCTTTTTCGGATTTGTTTTGAGAGCTTACAGTGGTAGGTTTTAGAAATATCAGTAACTTTCAAAGCTGTTGGATCAACCTTTCCGCCAGCACCCATACTGCTAACCACTTTTACTTTTTTGTGTTTGCAAGCAAGCAATAAATTAATTTTTGGACTCACCGAATCAATGCAATCCATCACATAATCCATCTCAGGATCAACAAGTTCGTAAGCACGTTCGGGACTTAAAAATTCTTCAATAACTACAAGTTCTAGTTCAGGGTTGATGTCCAACAAACGCTCAGCCATATACTTAACTTTCGGCAGGCCTTCGGTAGATTTCAATGCGCATAACTGTCGATTTCTATTCGTTGGGTCAACCACATCGCCATCAATAATGGTCATTTTTCCAACACCAGCGCGAGCAATACATTCGGCAGCAAACGAGCCAACACCACCCAAACCAACCACCATCACGTGAGCTTTGTTTAGCTTTTTCATCGCCTTTTCGCCCGTGATGAGCTCCATGCGTTCTAGCCAAGAATTATCTGTCATTTGTTTAGCCAATTTTGATAGTTTTTATAAACCAGTTCTTCAATATTTTTGTTTGGTAAAAGATGGGCTGATTTTTTGTATAAATCATCTAATGAGTATGTTGTGTCGTTGTCGGTTTCAAAAAACAAGTGTTTTAATTCAGTTTCAATGATTAAATCATCAAAGGTTTGCTTTGTTAAAAACCCTTTTCCTAAACTCAAAAAATAGCCTTTTCTGAGCAACTGTTTTGCCAATTCAGGATGTTTTGAAAAGCCGTGAAACAAGACGCCTCCAGAAAAATGTTCTTGAGCCAAACAAGCTAAACAGTCTTCGAAGGCTTTTACGCAATGCAAAATTAAGGGTTTTTTTAGCGTTTTGGCAAGCCGAATATGCCAAAGAAAGCTTTTTTTCTGAGCTTCTAAATCACCTTTTAATTTATCTAAACCCGTTTCGCCAATCGCCACACAATTTGGATGCTTTGCTCTTTCTGTCATCAACACTTCATCAAAACCTAAATGGGCTTCCCACGGATGGACGGCCACCGAAAACGGTTGTGAATTATCAGCTTCAGAAGCCCATTGTTTTATTGAAAAACCAGCTTGGTTTTGGTGGGTGTGGATGTCAATTTTTTGATGCACTTTTTTAGAAATAAATAATTTTATAGCTTAAACTCAAGCTATAAATTCCACAGTAGAGTGAGTTGAGGTTTTCTTATCATTTAAACTAAAATGAAAGACTTATTTATTTGATTCACTTCATCTTACATTTTTTTTACAAAGATAAATTACGCTAATATTGCTCCTTCTCATTCGGAAAATCTAAAGACTTTATATCATCAACATAGCGTTTTACGGCGCCTGTCATATCATCATATAAATTAAGATAACGTCTCAAAAAACGTGGATTAAATTCATGGGTCATTCCAAACAAATCATGACTTACCAACACCTGACCATCTACCCCACTTCCTGCGCCTATACCGATGGTCGGGATGTCTAAAGAAGCCGTAACTTCTGTAGCTAGTTTGGCTGGAATTTTCTCAAAAACCACAGAAAAACAACCTAGTTCTTGGAGCAAAAGCGCATCTTCTTTTAGTTTGTTAGCTTCGGCCTCTTCTTTGGCACGCACGGTGTAGGTCCCGAATTTATAAATAGATTGTGGCGTAAGTCCCAAATGGCCCATCACAGGAATTCCTGCCGACAGAATACGTTTGACAGATTCTGCAATTTCTAGCCCACCTTCAAGCTTAACCGCATGAGCACCAGACTCTTTCATAATTCTGATGGCAGACTGCAAGGCTTCTTTTGAATTTCCCTGATAAGAACCAAAAGGCAAATCGACCACCACCAAAGCCCGACTGACCGCCCGAACAACGCTAGAGGCATGGTAAATCATGTGATCTAAAGTCATCGGCAAAGTGGTTTCGTGGCCCGCCATAACATTCGATGCCGAATCGCCAACCAAAATGACATCAATATTGGCGTGGTCAATAATTTTTGCCATCGTATAATCGTAAGCCGTAAGCATACTGATTTTTTCTCCCTGAGCCTTCATTTCCTGAACGACGTTGGTGGTTACTTTTTTAAACTCTTTTTTGGCTACTGACATATAGTTATAAATGTTGTTTTGTTTATGATTATACTTTCAAGAAAAATCCATCCACCCTAAGCTCTGTTAAAAAACAAGCGCACAGCTAATTTAGGCTTTAATTGAAGAACACAAAGCTATAAAAATTTATATATTTGTAAGCGCAAAAAAATCTGCACCATATTTATTCTCTTTTTATGAAAAAAATCATTGCTTTATTTACTCTCGCCAGCCTTCTTTGGTCTTGTGATAACGACCTCGAAATCTACAGCGAAAATAGCGATTTGACCTATGTTTACGGTTTGTTAAATCCGGTAGAATCTGATCATTACGTCAGAGTTTTGAAAACGGTGCAGAAAGAACCAGCCGATCTTAGTTTTGATGATTTATATTATACTGATGATGAAATTACGGTGTATTTGGATGAATTTAGCGGCAATAACTTAGTCAGTTCGATAGAGGCTACACCTATTATAGCTGAAGACAAAAAGGACGGCCCCTTCCCTGGTCCGAAACAGAAATATTATAAAATTCATCATGATGGACTTTATAAAAATCCAGAAAATCCCAATACGTTTAGTATCAGAGTTGAGAAACATTTCGGAGATGAGGAAATTATAACAAATAAAGAACCATTTAAGCTAGAGCCAAATTTAAATCATCCAGCAAATGCCGATGACGCTTTGCACTTTTGGGTAGGCTCACTAAACACACCCAAGCCTTTTTCTTTGGCTTGGAGGCGCGCAAGTAAACAATCAGGAAGAGAAACTGCGGATTTGAATTTTTATTTTAGCGAAGAAAATTTGACAACCAACACTATTGACACCGTTTCGTTTAGCGTTAATCTCTACAACGACATCCCGACCAAAAGTGCAACAACCGTTAGCACGACAGTTTCGTTTACCGAGCTAGTTGCGAAAATAAAAAACGCATTAGGCAAAAGCGAAAGCAATATCAAACGACAGTTCATCAATATGGAGAAAAATGCTGATAATCAGATTATTAGCAAAAGTGTTGATATTGATATCTGGGCAGCTTCTAATGAGTTGACTATTTACGAATCGTTCTTATTTTCCAATGATGGCATCACGCAAGACAAACCAAACTATACCAATCTTGACAATGCTATTGGTTTGTTTTCATCGCGTTTTCACCTAAAAACAAAAATCAACAAACCTTATTATTTATCACACAAAACTTTAGACTCTTTAGCTTGTATGTCCGAGTTGAGGGCTTATAATTTTTCTAAAGTTAGCCTAGGTAACGACACCATTCTCCATGACTCCAGCCCGAGTCGTTGCGACTAAACAATGGTTTAAATGTTATAGAACGCCATTCAGAATTATGTTCTGAATGGCGTTTTTCGTTTTTGAGGTTTCCATCATGCTTTCATAGCAAAATCATCAAAACATAGACTTCGCCCCTGTTCAATCTAAAGAAAATAACAGGGCAATTAAAAATATATCCTTACCTTTGTTCATTATCCAAAAACTAAAACAAAACTAAAACATAGTGAAGTTTAAAAAGGAATTTATAATAGGTCTTACCACCATTTTGGTTTGCGTTTCGGCTTATTTTGGTATTCGGTTTTTTCAGGGAAATAATCCTTTTGTTAATGCCAAAAACCATTATGCTATCTATCCAGAAATTAATAATTTACAAGTTGGTAATTCGGTCTTAATCAGCGGATTAAAAGTTGGTCAGGTAACCAATACGGCTTTGATTGAAGACGCAAGAGTTCGGGTTGATTTTAGTATAGAAAACAGCTATCCGATACCTGTAAATACCATTGCCGAAATCATTGAAAATGGATTAATGGGCGGTATGGCCATCAATCTAAATTTAGGAAATTCGAGCGAAATTGCAGAACATGATATGCCATTTTCGGGAGAATTACAAGACGGATTATTTACCAAAGTAGGCAAACAACTCGAGCCATTGAGCGAGCAAAGTGGCGCATTTATGGTAAAATTCGATTCACTTTTGGCTGTTTACACACGTTTGGGCGAACATCTCGATCAAAAAATCGAAAATTTGGAGCTTCAGCAAACCTTGACTAGCTTTCAGACCCTTGCCAACAATCTGCAAGAAACCAGCTTGGTAGCCAAACAAGCTATGAGTGCTATGAATTCTAAGGTTGATTCGCTGAATATCAATCAAATAAATGCACTAACAAACCATGTTGATGCCTTGGTGCTCAACACCAATACGCTTATCGAAACGATGCAAAATGAAGATGGTAGCCTCCATAAACTAATGACGGATTCTACACTTTATCAAAACTTTACAGCATCTGGAGCAGAATTAGAACACTTACTTCGCGACCTAAGAGAACATCCGAAACGCTATGTGCATTTCTCGGTTTTCGGAAAAAAAGACAAGAATAAATCATCAGATTAAAACGACATTAAACTAACCTTTCAATGGCTATAATTTCACAACTTATTTTTGCTTTATGCCTCGGCGTAGCTTTTTATTTTTTTGCAAAAAACATCAAACGTATTCGTCGAAATATTTCTTTGGGAAAAGACATCGACCGTTCTGACAGACCCAAAGACCGCTGGAAAACCATGGCTCGGGTAGCTTTGGGGCAAAGTAAAATGACCAAACGCCCCGTTGCTGGCTTTCTACATATTTTGGTTTATGTAGGTTTTGTGCTGATCAACATCGAAGTTCTCGAAATTTGTCTTGATGGACTTTTCGGAACACACCGATTATTTCACGCTTTGGGCGGACTTTACGAAGTATTAATTGGTGCTTTCGAGATTTTAGCCTTTTTAGTTTTGGTGGCTTGTGTTTTGTTTTTTATCCGAAGAAACATCCTGAAAGTCAAGCGATTGAATATGAAAGAAATGGAAGGTTGGCCAAAAAATGACGCCAATCTCATTCTGATTATGGAAATTGTATTGATGTCGGCATTGTTGATTATGAATGCTTCCGATCAGCTTTTGGCAAGTCGTGGTATTGAGCCTTACCTCAGTTTGAATGGCTTACCAATTAGCGATGTTTTAGCTGGCATGTTAGATGGTTTTTCTAACAATAGTTTGATGATTATTGAACGCACAACGTGGTGGATTCACATTCTTGGCATCCTCTTTTTCCTCAATTACATCATCTATTCCAAACACTTACACATTGCTTTTGCCTTTCCGAATACCTATTATTCTAAACTAGAACCAAAGGGCGAATTAGACAATTTAGAAGCCGTAACCAATGAGGTTAAGATGATGATGGATCCTGATGCCGACCCGTTTGCAGCTCCCGATGAATCAGCAACTGAAGAGACACCAGGCGTGTTTGGAGCAAAAGATGCAACTGACCTGAATTGGGTACAATTGATGAATGCCTACACCTGTACCGAATGTGGTCGATGTACTTCCGAATGTCCTGCAAATCAGACAGGTAAATTACTTTCTCCTCGAAAAATCATGATGGATACTCGAGATCGAATCGAGGAAATTGGAGCTAATATCGACAAACATGGAGCTGACCATCAAGACAATAAATCACTTTTAGACGATTATATTAGTCGAGAAGAACTTTGGGCTTGTACATCTTGTAATGCCTGTACGGAAGCTTGTCCGGTGAACATCGATCCGCTGTCTATCATTGTTGACTTACGTCGATATTTGGTGATGGAAGAATCGGCGGCACCAACCGAATTGAACCTGATGTTCAATAACATAGAAAACAATGGCGCACCTTGGCAAATGCCAGCAAGCGACAGATTAAATTGGGCTGATGAACTCCAGTCTGAACAAAACACTGAAGAATCTTAAACGATATGAACGGAATCAAGATACCAACAATGGCGCAAATGGCGAGCGAAGGCAAATTGCCCGAAGTCCTTTTTTGGGTAGGCTGCGCAGGAAGTTTCGACGAAAGAGCCAAAAAAATAACCAAAGCATTTGTTAAAATTTTAAACCACGCCGAAGTGAGCTTTGCGGTTTTGGGAACAGAAGAAAACTGTACTGGAGATCCTGCCAAACGTGCGGGGAATGAGTTTTTGTTTCAAATGCAAGCCATGATGAACATTGAAACTCTGAACGCCTACGAGATCAAAAAAGTGGTAACGGCTTGTCCGCATTGTTTCAATACCTTGAAAAACGAATATCCTAAATTGGGCGGTGCTTATGAAGTGATTCACCACACCGAATTGATTCAGGAATTGATTGATAAAGGAAAAATTTCTATTGAAGGCGGTTCATTTAAAGGTAAAAAAATAACCTATCACGATCCTTGTTATTTGGGTCGAGCGAATGAGGTTTACGAAGCACCACGTCAGATTTTATCAAAACTAGATGCCGAGCTTAAAGAAATGAAACGTTGCCGATCTAAAGGTTTGTGCTGTGGCGCAGGTGGTGCTCAGATGTTTAAAGAACCAGAAAAAGGCAACAAAGACATCAATGTAGAACGAACCGAGGAAGCCATAGAAACCAAAGCCGACATCATTGCAACGGGCTGTCCGTTTTGCAACACCATGATGACCGACGGTGTGAAAGCCAAAGAAAAAGAAGCCGCAGTTGCCGTTTACGACATTGCCGAACTTATTGCTCAAGCTCAAGATTTATAAGCCATGTTTGTACCTTATTCTAGTCTTTCCGATGCCTCGGATGTTTGGCTATATTTTGCTGATAGACCTTTAGATTCGGATGAAATTTCTGTTTTAGAAAGTCAGGCAAAAACGCTTTGCGAAAACTGGGCGGTTCATGGTTCTCCTTTAAATAGTTCGTTTCAACTTATTCATAATCAGCTACTTGTTTTATTTTCTGAAAAAGACGAACAACAAGCTTCTGGCTGTTCCATAGATTCTAGTGTGCGTGCTGTTCAATCGATTGGGCAAGTGTTGAATGTTGATTTTTTTAACCGATGGAATGTGTATTTAGACCATGAAAACGGACTAAAAGCCATCCATATTAATAAACTGAAAAAAGCCGTTTTGGCAGGAGAAATTGAGGGCGATGTACAGGTGTACAAACCCAATTTGGCTTCCAAAGCTGAGTTTGAAACTCAAGCCAAACAAGCTGTTTCTGCTTTTTTAGGTTTAGAAAAATCAATCTAATTTCCCATCAGCGACAATAAGCCCACTAAAATTACGTTTCTAAAGAAGTTCTAAGCTTAATCCAACAGCTTTTTTGTTTATGAAAAATCATTTTTTTGCTTTCTTTTTTTGTTTTTCGGTTTTGAGTTTTGCTCAAACTGGAGGAACTTCTTTCGCTGTACTCAATCAAAATTTTGATGCCCGAAGCATAGCCCTTGGTGGCAATGCGATGCTGGCTTGGGATGCAGGAGTAGGAAAAGCGCTTTGGAATCCGGCTTTGCTCAACAAAGAGATGTACAATCGGTTTAGTTACGACCACACCACTTATCCAGCTTCCATTCAGCTCAATCAATTGTCATACTCGCGTTGGAATTCTAAATTAGAAATTCAACAGAGCTATTCCATCCAGCAAGCCAGCTATGGCGACATGAAACGGACTTTAGAAAATGGTGTTGTGGAAGGTGAATTTACACCCAGAGATTTAATTTTTCAGGCCGGAGCTTCCAAAAAACTAAATGAACTTTTGCAAATAGGTGTTCAACCCAAATTTATTTTTTCTGATCTTGGAGATTACTCATCTACAGGATTTTATATGGATTTTTCAGGAGTTTATACCTCCAAAAACGAACGTGTATTAGCTAGTGTTTTAGTTCGAAATGCAGGTTTTGTACTTTCCAAATTTTCAGAAAACACCACGTATGCCTCTCCGCTCGAAATACAGATGTCGGTCAGTAACCGCTTTGAACACATGCCTTTGCGTTGGATGATAAGTTTGGAGCAAATTCAGGACCCGATTCTAAACTACGAAAACGATCCTAAATTCATTAATATCAATAGTTTAGAAAACGAAACCACCATAGAAACACCAAGCTTTACCAACAAAGTGATGCGGCACATTAGCGTTGGTGCCGAATTGCTATTCTCGGAGCATTTCCATTTCAACTTTGGCTACGATTTCGGCAGACGCCAAGAACTTTCGGTCAAAGATTTTGAAAAAACCACAGGTATTTCGTGGGGATTCGCCATGAAAATCTCAAAATTCAACCTCAGATACGCCCGCTCAGCCTACCATCCTTCTGGGCCAATTTCTTCTATCCATCTTAGTTTCAATCTTAATGATTTTAAGAAGAAACGCACGATTTGATTTATCAGATTTTTTCCGTTAAACGTTTATAACCGTTATAAACGACTAGCTGATTATTTAATTCATTATCAGGAAATTGAACATTTAGATTTGTGTTTTTTTTGA
>JBMYYR010000045.1:0-14786 GCA_049609625.1 Flavobacteriales bacterium
GGAACATTTTATAATTGACAATCGTATGGTTCTTCAGGTATTATTGAAGCCCCATTTTGGAGTTTTAGCTCAGGTACTGTAACCTTTACAACTGCTGAAATTAACGTAGATGCAGCAGGTGGACTATTTGAATTTGATTGGTCTAGAGATCAATTATCATCATCGTCTTATGTGAATGATAATCTTACTATTAGTTATACAATTGATGGTGGAACAACATGGAGTCAAGTATGGAGTAAGACAGGTGCTGACTTACATACAGGAGACGATGGAGGAGCAACAACGCCAGGGTCATTTGTTACTGAACAAATTGCTTTGCCGCTTGAATCGTACGGAGGTATAATTCAATTCAAGTTTGATGCTAATACAGGCTATGGACCAGATTTATTTATTGACGAAATTAGAGCAGTGCCTGCACCAGATTGTAATAACGCATTAAACATTGCTTTAGATGTTATAACTACAAGTTCGGCAACAATTTCTTTTATTGATCTTGCTGATCAATCTCAATCTTGGGATTATATGTTGATTAACACCAGTACAGATGATACAACCACTGGAAATATTACTACTCAACCAACAACATTCTCAGGTCTTGATGCAGCAACTAACTACACCGTTCAATTCTCGACACTTTGTACTAACGATACTTTAGATTTTACAAATACGTTTGGATTCCAAACAGAATGTGCGATGATAGGAACGTCGTTTGAAGGTTTTGAGCCGTATACGAACACCATGCCAATTTGTTGGAATAACATTGTTGAAGCAACATCTACGTTTGCTACAGTACAGACATTAAACTCTTCATTTAATGCTTATGAAGGTAGTAAATCGTTAAGATTTTATAACTCTTCTTCTAGTGACATGACTGTAACTAATCTTGTAGCAATTACTCCAGAATTAGACTCAATAGCAGATTTCTGGATGACTTTCTACGCTAAAGTAACAACAACAATTACAGGGAACACACTACAAGTTGGTTATGTTACTGATGAAGCTGATGGTTCAACATTTGAAATGTTAGAAGAATATGATATGACTAATGCTTATGTTAAGCATTCGTTTGCGCCATCAGATTATCCTTCATTTACTGGGTCAAAAATTGCTATGAGAGCAGAATTTAATGGAACATTCCGTTACTTACATCTTGACAACTGGGTTTGGGAGAAAATACCTAACTGTTTTGCACCAACAGATGTAGTAGTCGATTCAACCTCTCTTGATGCAGTTTGGGCAACTCTTACTCCTGCTGATACTTTGGATACAGAATGGTTTGTCGAAGTTGTTAATACAACAGCTGGAGATATTCCAACAGGTGTAGCTACAGACACAGTTACAACAACCTCATTTATGATAGATGGTTTAGATCATTCTTCATCTTATGACATTTATATGCTAACCAATTGTGTTGAAATCTTAAGCGCTTGGTCAGAAGGAGATTATTCATTCCAAACAAAATGTGCTCCTATCGCTGAAACCTTTGAAGGATTTGAACCATACACAAATGAAATGCCAATTTGTTGGGATAACATTGTAGAAGCAGCAAATACCTTTGCTACCGCTCAGGTTATTAATTCTTCGTTTAATGCTTATGAAGGAACAAAATCATTACGATTCTATAACTCTAATGATGCAGCAGCTGAATTAATTGCCATCACACCAGAACTAGATTCTATTCCTGACTATTACATGACGTTCTACTCAAGAACTTCATTCGGAAACCAGTCGGTTCAAATAGGTTATGTAACTGATGAATCAGATGCGTCTTCTTTTGTTATGGTTGAAGAGTTTGCTTTAACAAATTCTTACCAACAATTTGCATTTGTACCATCTCAAGAACCAATGTTCCAAGGTGCTCGAGTAGCTTTCAGAGCGGTTATGGAAGGAACGTTTGACTATGTGTATATCGATAATTGGGAATGGGTACCTTTCCCAGATTGTGCTACACCAATTGCTGTTAGCGGCGAAAACATCTTAGATGTTACAGCTTCTATCAACTGGACAAACTTATCAACAACTTCGGCTTGGGGATTAGAACTTGTAAACATTACCAACGGAGATGCCTTTACAGGTACAGCAACAGATGCTGCAACAGCTCATCCATACACATTCACAGGCTTAACACCAAACACAACCTATGCTGTGGCGGTAAAAGCAGACTGTGATACGACGTGGTCTGACCCTTTCGTCTTTACAACTCTTATTGCTAACGACATCGAAGTAAGTAACTTTGTATCGCCAACCTCTCAAGGCTGTATGCTTACAGGAGCTGAAATAGCAACCATAAGCATAAACAACAATGGTGGTCAAGACGCGACTAACTTTGATGTATATTATAGCTTTGATGGGTCTACTTATACTTTAGATGGAACCTATTCTGATACTATTGCAGGTAATACATCTGGTGAGTATACATTGGCTACAAGCTTTGATTTCCAAACTGCCTTTGATACAACACTTTACGTGGCAGTATCTTTAGCTGGAGACACAGTGAATACAGCAAATGATACTAACATGATTTCTGTAACTAACTTAGGAGATCAATTAGGTGTATTTACTGTAAATACTGGTAACTACGCAACAGAGCCATTCTGGGCAATCTCAGACTCGGTTTCTGGTTTAGTAGTACTCGAACACACATCTTCTCTTCCTTCTGATGGAGAGTATTCTAACTACTCAACGTATACCTATGACGTTTGTTTCTACACAGGTGGAACCTACCATATCGAAGCTTGGGATAGTTACGGTGATGGATGGAACGGTGGTACGTATTCTTTATCACAGTGTGGAGGAATTGTAATTGCTAACAACGGAGGAAACGAAGTAACAACCCCACCGAGTAATTTTAACGCGAATCAACTAGAAGCTGAAGAGTTCTTTACAGTTGAAGAATGTGATGATTACGACTTAGGAGCACTTGCTGTTAGTGGTATCGATGAAGCTTGTGGAATGTCAGCCTCAGAGCAAGGTTATTTATTAATCCAAAACTATGGATTGGTAGACATTACTGCGGCATCAAATGTATCCATCAACTACCAATTAAACGGTACAGGTTGGAATACATTAACCACTATTTCTGATATGGCTTCAGGTTCAGACTCATTGATTGCTTTACCAATCATTGATATGTCAACTCCTGGTGTCTTTACCTTTGAGTTTGCTATCATCTATGCTGATGATGAAAATGCAGATAATGACTCATTAGCACTTGAACTACAAAGTATCGGACAATACACTGAGGTTAATCAAGACTTTGAAGCTGGCCCAGGAGGTTGGACTTCTGAACTTGACTTAGGAGTTGCTTCTTCTTGGGAGCACGGAACGCCAACCACGCCATTGATTTCAGCTACAGCTGATGGAGATGCTTGGGTAACTAAACTTGATGCGAATATGAACTTAAATGAAACGTCATTTTTAGTTTCGCCATGTTTTGATTTCAGTACTTATACCGAAGATGTTGAAGTAAACTTTGACTTCATTTGGACTTCATTTACTCACAGTGTACGTTTCCAAACTTCAACTGATGGAGGAGCAACATGGATTGGTGGTAACTTTGGAGGAACTACTATGCCAACAAATACAACTGAATGGACTAACTTCTCAGACTTACTTCCAAACTTAACTGGAGAGTCAAATGTGAAGTTCAGATTCAGATTCCAAACAAGCTTTAGTAATACAGCCGAAGGATTTGGAATGGACAACTTCAATGTATTTGAGCACGTGCCATACACTGATGCCTCATTGATGGACTTAACGACGAATGGTGTAACAGTACCAGGATTCGATCCTGCCGTGTTTAGCTACTCAGTAGAAGTACCATTTGGATCAACTGCCGTACCAGTAGTTGGAGCAACAGCAAACGCACCATACTATGAGTCGCTTACCATTACACAGGCGCCAACTTTGGCTGATGCCGCTACAGTATATGTAGTAGCAGAAGACACAAACTACAACGCCACGTATACGGTAACGTTCTACGAAGGACCAGCAGAGCAAATTGCAACTCTTGATGATTTAACTATCGACGGAGTAACTGTTCCAGGATTCTTGTCGAATGACTTTGAGTATACTGTAGTATTGCCTTACGGTTCTGCAATCCCAGTGGTTGATACAGTATTAACATCTAATTTATCGACAGCTACTATTGAGCAAGCAGAAGCACCACTTACAGACACTGCTTTTGTTGTAGTAACTGCTCAAGATGTAAGTGTGCAAAATACCTACACGGTTATCTTCATGGAAGAAGACCCAGCAACAGTATCTACTTTAGATATGATTTTTGTTGGATCTGATCAGGTTCCAGGATTTACACCTTTAACTTATGATTATACCGTATACGTAGACGTCAACTTAACAACCGTTGGTGTATTCGGACAATTGACAGATGGAAATGGTACTATTACCTACTCGGAAGATCAACCAATGGCAGTACCAGGTTCGGTAACGCTGACTGTTGTAGCAGAAGATGGTGTAACAACAACATTATACACTGTTAACGTGCAGCACTTCCAAAGTACGGATGCCTTATTGACAGACATCTCTTTGGATGGAACAACAATAACTGGATTCTCTTCTACGACGTATGAATATACCGAGACTATTCCGTTTGGAGCAGCACTTCCGGCAGTTACCTACACAACATCTGATGCGAACGCAACAGTAGTTGAAGCAACAGGAACAGCAGGTGTAGTACCAACAACACTTACTGTTACGGCAGAAGATGGAACAACCGAATTGGTTTATACTATCAACTGGGAAGTGGAAGCAGCAAACGACAACAGTTTGTTAGCAACCTTAGAGGTTGACTTTGGTTTACTACACCAAACAGGAAGCTTGTTAGGGTTTGATCCATTAGTCTTCAACTATCAAGTACACATGTGTGATAGTGCGTTTGAAAATTTCATCCCAACACTAACCTATACACTACAAGAGTCTACCTCTTCAGATGTAGAAGCTAGCTGGACAGGATATGGATCGACAGCCTTTATCACGGTTACAGCTCAGGACAATTCTGAATCTATTTATTCTATTGAGTTAATTGATTGTATCGGTCTTGAAGAAATTGAAGCTGGAATGATTGATATTTATCCTAACCCAAGTAATGGATTGGTAAATCTTTCTGTTGATGCTTCAATATCTACTTACAATGTAGAAGTATACAACGCAATAGGACAGGTTGTTTATTCAGAAAACTTCTCGGAATTAGCCGAGAACAACTTAGATCTTTCTCACTTAGCTGATGGTATCTACCAAGTGAAAATTCAAGACACTAAGTCTGGAAAAGCATACCAAACAAAACTTTCTATCGCTAAGTAATTAGTGTAGAATTTTAACAATAGAAAGCCGCCTGATTGCTCAGGCGGCTTTTTTTGTGTCTATATTTTTTTTGGCTCTATGTTGAAAACTATGGGTAACTTGATGCCGTTTTAGATAAGACGTGTAAATAATGAACCAAATTTTAGCCACACCTTTTCAACATAGAGTCATTTTTTTGAACTATTAAACCAAACTTGTTCTAAAAAGTGTAAAGTTTTTGAGGATATACGCTTATATTTGTATGTATTTTTGATTCGACGAACTACGTTTTTATCACATCGGCATTAGTTTGAAGTCCAAGAACTGCATCCAAGTATTTGAATGATTAGCATTTAGAAAACTAAATTTATTATCAAAAGCTAGACTTATGTCTGTTATCATAACTCAGATTAAACTTTTGAAAAAGCGTTTAGAGTCTTTTACTGCTACATTTCAGATCATGGAAGCCAAACTAGAACGAAAATCAAAGCAGATAGAAGGCTTAAACGAGCATTTGAAAGCCTTGAAAGAAGAACATAAAATCTTAGAATTGAAATACGAAAAACTGAGAGTAACAAAAAGCATTGCCCAATCTGGAGAAAACCCAGTGAAGGTAAAGCACAAGATAAACGAATTAATAAAAGGACTAGATAAGTGTATTCATCACTTGAGTAAATAATATCAATGAGTCAACAATCAAAAGTTAAATTCAGCGTAGCTAGCCGTTCTTACCCGATGCATATTAGCAAGGACAACGAAGAAGCCATGCGACGCGGAGTAAAGCTGATTGAAACACAACTTAAGCAAATAGAGAAAAAATACGCCATGAAAGATAAGCAAGATGCTTTGGCCATGTGCTGTATCCGACTTGCAGGACAGTTGGAAATACTTAAAGATATAGAACTCAGGCAAGGCTATGAACTGAAAGCACAAATCGAAGAAATGGACAAGTTTCTAGATGAACTAGAAACTTAAAATCTCCGCATTAGTTTGTCAATCAAGTATTTAAACTCAACAGTTTAATTTTTTAGATTTAGCTTAAACTACCGAAAGCAAGCCTCAGCCGCAAGGTCTCGAAAGGGTGTCAGTGGACGTTTGAAGTAGCTTAGAGGATCTATCCCTGACCATAGAGGAGTTTAAAACTTCAAACAACTAATGCGGTTTTTTTATTGAGCCGAAAAAAAAGAAAAAAAATGGAGATTATATCGATAGGCCTAATAGGCACAGTAGTAGGATTAATTATAGGTTATGCTATAGCTTCGAGTCTTTTGAAAAAAAATATTGTTGACAAAAATAAAGACATTATACAACAAGCAGAACAAGAAGCCGAGCGTATTCGCAAGGAAAAAGGATTGGCAGCAAAGGAAAAGTTTTTAGCCCTAAAAGCCAATCACGACAAAAACATAAGTCAGCGCAACCGAAAAATGAGCGACCTAGAAAAAAAGGTCAAAGAAAAAGAATTGAAACTCAATGCCAAGGTTGAAGCCTCAAAAAAGCGCCATAAAGACACCGAAGCGCTTCGGCTCAATTTAGAACGACAACTAGAACTTATAGAGAAGAAAGAAAAAGAACTAGAATCGGCCCAAGAGAAACAAATTAAAGCCCTCGAAACTATTTCGAGTCTATCTAAAGAAGAAGCGAAAACACAACTCGTAGAAGCGCTAAAAGGAGAAGCCAAAACCGAAGCCATGGCCTACCACCAAGAAGTGATGGAAGAAGCAAGCACATCGGCCACCAAAGAAGCTAGAAAACTTGTCGTTCAAACCATTCAGCGCGTCGCATCGGAACAAACCATAGAAAATGCCGTTTCGGTATTCAATATCGAGAGTGATGCTATTAAAGGTCGAATTATTGGTCGAGAAGGTCGAAATATCCGAGCTCTAGAATCTGCAACTGGCGTAGAAATTATTGTAGACGACACTCCTGGCGCTATTGTCCTGTCTTGCTTTGATTCGGTACGGAGAGAAGTCGCTCGAATGGCACTTCATAAACTCGTAACTGACGGACGTATTCACCCCGCACGTATTGAAGAAGTGGTTGCCAAAACCAGAAAACAGATTGAAGAAGAAATTGTTGAGATAGGTAAACGAACCGCTATCGATTTGAGTATTCATGGCCTAAACCCTGCTCTAACCCGAATGGTTGGGCGAATGAAATATCGCTCGTCTTATGGGCAGAACCTACTGCAACACTCCAGAGAAGTAGCCAATCTTTGCGCCATAATGGCCTCAGAATTAGGTCTGAACCCAAAAATTGCCAAACGCGCAGGACTTTTGCATGATATTGGAAAAGTATCGGAAGACCAACCTGAACTTCCCCACGCTATTTTGGGAATGGAATTGGCCGAAAAACATGGCGAAAAAAGTATCGTATGCAATGCCATTGGCGCACATCATGACGAAATAGAAATGACCTCAATCTACTCGCCAATAGTTCAAATTTGCGATTCTATATCTGGAGCCAGACCTGGAGCCAGAAGAGAAATTGTAGAATCATACATCAAACGGATCAAAGAACTCGAATCTGTGGGTGCAGAAATGCCAGGTGTATTAAATTCGTACGCTATTCAGGCCGGAAGAGAACTACGAGTAGTTGTAGAATCTGAAAAAGTAAGCGACGAAAAAGCCAAAAGCTTGTCGTTTGAAATTTCGCAAAAAATCCAGAGCGAAATGTCCTACCCAGGGCAGGTAAAAGTTACAGTAATTAGAGAAACTCGAGCTGTAAACTACGCAAAATAGACAGATAAAAAAGAGCAGATAAGGAAGCAAACAACGGAGAATACCCTTTGTTTAGTGCTAAATATTGTGAAAAGCAAAAAAGCTAACCATATTTGGTTTAGATTTGATTTGCTTTAGAACAAAGCACCTGAAACAACACCAAATCTTCGATTAATATTTTTTCTATGAAACACCATAAATTTCTCATTCTATTAATTTGTGGAGCTGCATTTGCACTTAGCATGACGTGCAGTTCATCCCTTTTAGGCTCCGATAAAGACAAAAAAATTCTAGTCCAAGAACTCGTTTTTCAAGGACTCAAACAACGTCATTACCATCCACCAAAACTAGATGATACGTTTTCTAAACAAGCCTTTGAAGAATACATTGAAACCTTAGATTATGGCAAACAATTTTTCTTAAAATCAGATGTTGATTATTTACGCGCTTTTGAGTTAGAAATAGACGATTTGATCAGAAGCCGACGAATAGATTTTTATACGGCGGCACAAGCTGTCTTAAAGAGACGTCGATCGATTGCGCAAGGCTATTACAAAGCTATTTTGGCTGAGCCGATGGACTTTAGCAGCGATGAATATTACGAAACCGATCGAGATAGTCGGACATTTGCAGCTTCGGAAGAAGAATTGAAACACCGATGGGCTTCGTATTTAAAATTTTCATGCTTATCGAAACTATACTCAAAGACAAAATCGAATGCGAAAAAAGACAAAGAAGAACAACAAACACCAGAAGCATTAGAGCAAAGTGTTCGGGAATCGGTTCTTAAAAATATGGATGACTGGTTTAGTCGTTTGTCCAAAATTAAAGACGAAGACCAATTTGAGACCTACATTAATGCTTTGCTAGAAGTTGCCGACCCTCATACGGTTTATATGGCGCCAAAAACTAATGAAGATTTCAACATTTCGATGTCCGGAAAACTAGAAGGCATCGGCGCCCAACTCCAACAAAAAGATGGCGAAATAAAAGTAAGCATGCTGGTACCTGGATCGCCATGTTTTCTTCAAGGCGATTTAGAAGTTGGCGACATCATCCTGAAAGCCGCCGAAGCAGAAAAAGAACCAACAGACTTAGAAGATTTGTTGCTCAGAGAAGCTATCCGCCATATCAGAGGACCAAAAGGAACTGAAGTTCGACTGACGGTGAGAAAAATTGACGGCTCAATTAAAGAAATTCCGATTGTCCGCGACGTCGTTATCAACAAAGAAACTTACGCCAAATCGACGATGATTAACCAAAATGAAAAGATAGGTTACATTAAACTCCCCCGATTTTATGCCGATTTTTCGGATCGAGAAGGCCGAAGCTCCTCAAAAGATATGCGCAAAGAAGTTATAAAACTAAAAGAAGCTGGTATGAAATCTTTGGTTATTGACCTGAGAAACAATGGCGGCGGATCGCTATCGGATGTCGTTAAGATTGTAGGTTTGTTTATCGACAAAGGGCCTGTTGTTCAAGTAAAAAGCTACGATAAAAAATCGAGAGTATTGGCTGATACTGAAAAAGGAATCGTTTGGGATGGGCCCATTGTAGTGATGATAAATCACGGATCGGCGTCGGCGTCGGAAATATTGGCTGCGGCCTTGCAAGACTACGGACGAGCTCTCATTGTGGGCTCAGAACAAAGTTTTGGAAAAGGAACAGTACAACGTATGATTGATTTGGATCGGATTGTTTCGCCGACCTATGCCAATTTGAAACCATTGGGCGCACTGAAACTAACGGTAGAAAAATTCTACAGAATCAACGGTGGAGCTACCCAGATAAAAGGTGTAGAATCAGACATTGTGCTGAAAAACAAATACTCTTACCTCGATATTGGAGAACGAGAACGAGACTATGCCCTAGATTGGGATCAGATAGAACAATTGAATTACACAAAAGTAAACGCTGATTTTAATATCGAAAAAGAATTAAAACAGATTACAAAACGCTTAGAAAAAGATCCTGTTTTTGAATACATTGACAATAAAGCTTTGGAATTTAAGGCCAACAAAGATGATACTAAAGTGCCTTTAGAACTCAATAAATATACTGCCGAACGAGAAGAAGATGACAAAAACAAAGATGTACTTTCAGAGCTCATCAAAGCCAACAGAAAACCATTGGTTGTAGAAAATCTTAAAGTCGATCTTCCCGAAATTCAGTCTGATTCTACACTTATAAAAGTGAATAAAAAATGGCTGACATCTTTAGAAAAAGACATTTATCTAAACGAAGTGATTGAAATTATACATTAAACAGCTTGTTATAAAAATATTTGCAAACGTGATTTTTATCTGATTTATTCTAAAAAAATCAGATAAAAACCACTAAATGTTCTTACTTTCGTGCAGATTTTTTGGGTTTAAAAAAACTCTATAAACTAAACCTGAACCCAGTAACTTATTCAAAACCATAGAATAGCCCTTATGTGGAATACCATTGCCCGCATTATTATCCGTTATAGACTCATTCTTTTGACAGTTATTGCTGTCCTGACGGCTTATATGGCTTATATGTCCAAAGGTTTAGAGCCAAGCTACAAATTCTCCTCTCCTATTCCCGAAGCCGACTCGGCAGCCATTGATTTTCAGCAATTTGAATCCCATTTTGAGACCAATAGCAACGCCATTGTTTTAGGGATAAAAAATAAAAAATTATTCGAATACGCCAACTTCAAACGTTGGATACATTTGATGGAACAACTGGAAAATCAAGACGGCGTTACCGGTGTCATATCCCTTCATAACCTACCCAAATTGACTTACGACAAGTCCGAAGATCAATTTGATTTTGAACCTATTGGAGAAGGCGAAACCATTCAAAATCAAGCCGAACTCGACGTCTATCTTAAGCATTTGCAACAGCATCCGTTTTATGATGGTTTACTTTTTGACCTCACGACAGGCCTTAGTCTGACGGCCATAAACGTGAAGACCGAAGTGCTAGAAAACAAAAGCAGAGAAGCCCTTACCCTACACATTGACAAACTAATCAATACGTTTGAACAAACATCTGGAATAGATGTCCACATTACAGGGATGCCCTACATCCGAACCATAAATTCGATAAAAGTCAAAGAAGAAATTGGCTTTTTTATTGGTTTAGCCCTCTTGGTTACGGCTCTTATTATGTTTTTGTTTTTCCGATCGCTAACCGCCACATTTTTTTCCATACTTGTGGTCGGTATAGGTGTAATTTGGAGCATGGGAACCATGGGCGTTTTGGGTTACAATATTACCATTCTGACCGCCATGATTCCGCCACTCATCATCGTTATCGGGATTCCGAATTGTGTTTTTCTGCTCAATAAATACCATTACGAATACGAACGCCATGGCCAGAAAATTCTGTCGCTCAACCGCGTGATTGAGAAAGTAGGTAAAGCGTCTTTGATGACCAACCTTACCACAGCCGCTGGTTTTGGAACGTTTATCTTAACGGGAAGCCAGATTTTGGTAGAGTTCGGTATTGTTGCTTTCATTAATATCATTATGGTATTTGTGCTTTCGCTCATCATTATACCATCGGTTTATACGGGACTAAAACCACCAAAAGCGAAACATCTTCGGCACCTCAAACGCCGCTGGATGAACTCTATTATTGCTTGGATGGTTCGGATTGTTCAATTTAGAAAAACGTCGATTTATATTACCTTCGGCGCCGTGCTTGCAATAAGTTTGTATGGTATTTCAAAAATTAAAACCAGCGGAACACTCACCGACGACATCCCAAAAGACGCGCAGTTGTATTTGGATATGCACTTTGTGGAGCAAGAAATGAAAGGTGTTTTGCCTTTTGAAATCCTGATTGACACCAAAAAACCTCAAGGTGTTTTGAAATTGTCCAATTTAAAACGAATGGAGAAACTTCAGAAAAAACTGGAATCCATTCCTGACATAAGTTCTTCGGTATCTCTAGTTAATTTATTGAAATTCACAAAACAAGCGTATTTTAAAGGCGATCCGAAATTTTATGCTTTACCAAATAAATTAGAAAAAAATTGGATTCTATCTAGCTTAAAAAATTCATCAAAAGCGTTTGAAGAAAGTCATACCGATCAAAAGATGTTTAAACCCGAAATTTTGTCCGATTCTACCTTTCAGACCGCCAGAATTTCAATGCTAGTGAAAGATGTTGGTGCCGATCGTATGGAAGAAATCAAAACAAAAATCCGAAATGAATTTAATGAGATTTTCAACCCAGCCAAATCAAAACTAACCCTAACAGGTTCAACAGTAATATTTTACAAAGGGACAGAATATCTAATTCACAACCTATACCAAAGTCTAAGCCTGGCTATTCTGATTATTTCAATCCTGATGGCCTTTATGTTTAAGTCCTGGCGAATGGTCTTAGTATCCTTACTGCCAAACCTATTACCCTTGCTGGTAACGGCCGGAATTATGGGTTTCTTTGGTATTGTCATCAAGCCTTCAACCGTTTTAGTATTTAGCATTGCTTTCGGAATATCTATCGATGACACCATCCACTTTTTGGCAAAATACAGACAAGAACTCGGCACAAAACGATGGAATTTGAAATCGGCCATTATTGCCGCCGTACGCGAAACGGGCGTGTCGATGATTTACACCTCCATCGTCCTCTTTTTCGGGTTCAGTATTTTTATGGCTTCCAGCTTTGGAGGCACAGTAGCTTTAGGAATGCTGGTATCCATCGCCCTACTAATTGCGATGTTGGCAAACCTGATTTTACTTCCGACCTTGTTAATGTCTTTAGATTCGGTGATGTCGAAACGAATTTTGAAAGAACCCTACTTTGAAACCTGGGATGAAGAAGAAGATATTGATTTTAATAAACTGAAAATCAGAAAAAAAGAATAGAATGTCATGGAAAAAACACTCGATTATTACCTAAGTACATTCGAAACTTACCTCAAGGCAAATCAGTTTACCAAAGAGCCAAAACATCTTTACGAACCCATAGACTACATCATGGCTTTGGGCGGAAAACGCATTCGTCCGGTAATGGCTTTGGTGTTTGCAGAAGCCTATGGAAGCCAATCTCAATCCGCCTTACCCTTAGCTTTTGCTATCGAAATTTTCCATAATTTCACTCTTGTTCATGACGATATTATGGACGAAGCCCCTTTGCGAAGAGGAAGCCAAACGGTTCATCACAAATGGGATGTCAATACCGCCATTTTGTCGGGCGACAGCATGCTGATTTTGGCCTATCAGGAGCTTTTGAAGCTGGAAACGCAAGATCTAAAACCACTAATGACTTTGTTTAGCAACACTGCTCAATGGGTTTGTGAAGGTCAACAATTGGATATGGATTATGAAACCAAAACAGAAGTTGCGCTTTCAGATTATTTGGAAATGATTCGCTTAAAAACGGCGGTTTTACTTTCTTCATCCATGCAATTAGGTGCTATGTTTTCTGGCGCAGATGCCAAAGAGTTGAGCTTAATTGAAAGCTATGGCACATCGATAGGTTTAGCGTTTCAACTTCGAGATGATTATTTGGATGTCTTTGGAAATGAGGAGATTGGAAAGCAACAGGCAGGAGATATTTTATCAAATAAAAAAACAGCACTTTACCTTTTGGCCTTAGAACAAGCGAACGCCGACGACAAAGCCAAACTTTTGAAACTATACGCAAACGAAGCGGAAAGGGGTGTCGAAAAAGTGGCTTTGGTTACTGAAATGTTTAATAAGTATGACATCAAAACACAGATTCAGGCTAAACTCGAAGCCTTATTTTCGGAAGCAAACTCGAAGGTTGAACTGATGTCGATAAATGAAGCATTTAAGTCGCTTTTGTTGGCATTGAACTCGAAAATTATTCACAGAAGTTCGTAAAACAACGTACATCGAGTAAACGTAAAGCAAACCTCATGGCCGTTTTTAGTACCGCTTTTTTTCCTCCAATTTCATATTTTTTGAGTGTATTGGAACACAAGAGCCAAATTGAAATTGAACAACACGAACATTTTGTTAAACAATCTTACCGAAACCGTTGTCGATTGGTTGGTAGTAATGGCTTGATTCAGCTAACAGCTCCTGTTCAAAAAAAATCGAAAACCAAAACCAAGATTAAGGATATTGAGCTGAATTATGATGAAAATTGGCGAGATCAGCACCTCAGAAGCATGACGGCAGCTTATCAATCTTCCGCTTTTTTTCAATACATAAAATCAGATATTGAACATATTTATTCAAAAAAACATCGGTTTTTATTTGATTTCAATCAAGAAATTTTTCAGTTCCTGATTCAGAAAATGAAGCTCGATTTGAGCTTTCAATTGACAAAAACCTATCATTCAAACTTAGATTTGGAAGCAGATTTTAGGATGCAAATTCATCCAAAAAAAGATACTTTAGCTCATTTAGATCTAAAACCCTATTTCCAAGTCTTCAACGAAAGACAAACTTTTATCCCCGATTTAAGTGCGCTGGATTTGCTTTGTAATTTAGGACAAGACTCTGAGCGCTATTTACTTGACTGTCTTAATATTAAGACAGAGTCGATTGTTCGATTTCCATTTCCGAAGATGTAAAGCTCAAAGAACTATTTTAGGAATCTAAAGAACCTTCGATTCGTTTTTGAAGAGAAATGCGTGGTACATTTTGGACATCGTAATTTAGACTAAATAGTAAAAATTGGAATCCTAAAATAATAGGAAGAGCCGAAAACATAACGGTTCCACTGGATGCAAGCTCTTGAAAAACGATGCTATTATACCAAAACTTTATACCAACAATAGTCCCGAGTAACATCAATAGACTACCGACCAATAAG
>JBMYYR010000046.1:0-2878 GCA_049609625.1 Flavobacteriales bacterium
AAATTACAATCAAATTAATACAAAATATCGAAGATTTTAGATTTTTCGATAATAGTCAAATGGTTGGTTATCAAGATGTTGGATGATTTTGGTGGGGTGCGAAAGTTGAGTTTTATAAAAAAGGATTTGACCTGTTTTTAGCAAATTTAGTAACAATTTGCGATTTTTATATCAAGTTCACCAATTTATTAAAAAGGCGTAAGGTGTTCGCATTTTTTAATTTATGATAGCAGATTTTCAAATTAAACTAACAAAATTGACAATCAAATATGGGCATCAGCTCCAAAAAATGCTTTACTTTGCTGGGCAATACAAATTTAGACCACTATTATGACTACATCAAAACCTTGGTTGCCCTACCTATTGGTTATTTTCGCTTTTGCGCTCATAGCTTCTCTTTATTTTCTCCCAACCTTTGATGCTTATCAATTAAATCAAGGCGATATTACCAGTCACAAAGGGATGTCGAAAGAAATTGCTGATTTCCGAAAAGAATATAACGAAGAACCACTTTGGTCCAATGCCATGTTTGGCGGTATGCCGAGTTACCAGACTTCAACAGCCTATCAAACGGGCTATGTCTATATCCGAGACCTAGTCAGACTTGTATTCTCAGGCTATGCGTTTATGTTGTTTATGGCTTTTGTGGCTTTTTTCACTTTACTTCGGAGTTTGAAAACGCCTCTACTTTTAGCCTTTTTTGGCGCTTTGCTGTATGGTTTATCCACCTATAATATTTTGATTATTGAGGCTGGGCACAACACTAAAATGCACGCTATTGCGACTATTCCTTTTGTTTTGGCGAGTTTGATTATGTTTTTTAGAGCCCAAAAACACCTGATGTTGTATGCTGGTTTGTTTGCCCTAGCGATGGGTTACCAGTTGTTTTGTAACCACATCCAAATGACCTATTACTTTGCTTTTGTTTTAGCTTCAATTTGTATTGCCGAGGCGATAAAAGCCTCAAAAAATAAGGTTTTACCTGCTTTTGGAAAGAAAATGGGTTTATTAGTTATTGGTGCCATCTTGGCAATCAGTAGTAATTTTGCCAACATTTACCTGACCAAAGATTTTGCAACACACACCATGCGAGGACCGGCCATTGTGTCGGTCAATCCCAACGGAAGTCCAGTGGGCAAAAACGTTACCAAATCGGGTCTAAAAAAAGATTACATCACGCAATGGAGTTATGGCATCGGCGAAAGCTACAACCTTTTGGTGCCCAACGCCAAAGGAAATAGCCGACACCTCACCTCAGCTTTTTTCGATTATTTAAAAGAACATGAGCCGTCGAATTTTCAAACTGCAGCTCAGCTTTATCAACAATCTCGAGGTCAATTGTTTAAAGGCTATTGGGGGAATCAACCCTTTACCAGCGGGCCAAACTATATTGGTGCTATTGTTGTCTTTTTGGCTTTACTTTATGTCCTGACGGTTAAAAAACCACTCAAATGGGCTTTGCTTATTCCAACGGTTTTGGCTTTGATGCTGTCCTGGGGAAAAAATATGATGTGGTTTACGGACTTGTTTATCGACTACATGCCGCTTTACAATAAATTCAGAACCGTTTCTTCCTTTTTGGTTGTGCTCAATCTGACTTTGCCTTTGATGGCTATTTTGTTTATCAAAGCCTGTTTGTTTGATGAAGAGTTCAGAAAAACCCAACAAAAAAAGGTGTTAACGGCAGGATTGGCAATCATAGCTGTGGTTGGTCTTTTGGCTTTTATGCCTTTCGGTTTCGATTTTCTGAGCCAACAAGAGTACGCACAATCTGCTCAAGGTAATCCGCAACTTAATGCTCTTTTAGATAGTTTGGTTGACTTTAGAAAATCAGTTTTCCGTTCCGATTCCTTACAATCGGCTGGATTTATGCTTTTGGCTTTAGCTTTGATTTATGGATTCTGGAAAGACAAACTCAAAGCCAATTGGTTGGTCTTAGGTTTGGGACTACTGATGAGTATTAACCTTTGGATGCTCGATAAAAAATTCTTGAACAACGAAAAAGAGAAGGGAAAGTATGTGCATTGGGTTAAGAAAACACCTTTAAATCACACTATTTTAGCTTCAGCAGGAGATTTGAGTATTTATCAACTTGAAAGCAGTCAAAATCCTGACATTCAAACTATTGTAGATGAAAAATCTAAAGCATTCAAAAAAGAAGAAGGCAGAAGATTGACCAAACAAGACAAAGAAAGTTTGATGTTTTCGACGTTGAATACACATACCAATTACCGTGTTTTGAACCTCGACAATCCGTTCAATAGCTCGATAACATCCTATTTCCATAAATCATCAGGAGGTTACAGTCCGGCAAAATTGCGCCGCTATCAGGATATGATTGACTTCTATATTTCGGATGAATTTAAACTGATTTCTTCAAATCCAGAGCAAATGAAAACCTTAAATATGCTCAACACCAAATATTATTTACAAGGTGGAAAGTTGGTTTTCAAAAACCCACATGCGCTCGGAAACGCTTGGTATGTTTCAACCGTAAAGCTTGTAGAGTCTGATAATGATGAGATTTTAGAGTTCAAAAACATCAATCCAAAACAGGAAGCTGTTGTTCACAAAGACTTTGAAAATCAATTAGGTAAAACTACCTTTTCGACTACAAACAATCAGATCCGTTTGACTGATTACAAAGCCAATCACTTGCAATATCAGGTCAATAACCAAAGTGAAGGTCTGGCTGTGTTTTCAGAAATTTATTACGAAGATGGATGGAACGCTTACGTTGATGGCAAAAAAGTAGATCATTTGAGAGCCAATTATTTGTTAAGAGCACTCAAGTTGCCAGCTGGAGACTATACGGTCGAATTTAAGTTTGAGCCTTCTATGTATTCCGCAGGAAATTGGATAAACATCATCAGTTTTC
>JBMYYR010000046.1:2976-14600 GCA_049609625.1 Flavobacteriales bacterium
CTGATTATTTTGTTGATGTTGGCTTTGGGTATCAAAAGCTGTTTGAAACCAGCTAACACCTAATCGATACATTATTTTGGAAAATAAAAAAAAGATTGTTCTACTGGGTGTAGGACATCCATTTAGGGGAGGTTTAGCTTCATATAATGAAAGGTTGGTAAGGGAGTATAAATCACAGGGTTGCGATGTTGTTTTATCTACGTTTACACTTCAATATCCGAATATTTTGTTTCCAGGAAAAACCCAATATTCATCATCCGAAAAACCAGCTGATATTGATATTGTTGAAGAAGTAAATTCCATCAATCCAATAAATTGGATAAAAGTAGGAAGGCGAATCAAAAAAGAAGCTCCAGACCTCTTATTGTTTAAGTTTTGGATTCCATTTATGGGGCCATGCTTTGGTACGATTGCCCGTATTGTAAAACGAAACAAGAAGACAAAAGTTATTACCATTATAGACAATATTATTCCTCATGAAAAACGCCTTGGCGACCGTCTACTTTCAAACTATTTTGTTGGAGCAGTTGATGGTTTTGTAGCGATGAGCAAACGTGTTTTGGAAGATTTAAACTCATTTGATAGCACGAAACCTAAACGTTTTAGTCCGCATCCTATTTTTGATAATTTTGGAGCATCTATAAATAGAACTGAAGCCTTAGAGGCTATAGGTTTGAGTCCTGATTATCAGTATATTTTATTTTTTGGCTTTATCAGAGATTATAAAGGCTTAGACCTTTTGATTGATGCATTTTCTGATTCTAGATTTAGAACAATGAAATTAAAATTAATTGTTGCTGGAGAATTTTATAATGATGGAAATCAATATTTTGAACAAATCAAAGCTCTAGGTTTAGAGCAAGATATCGTAATGCGAAATGATTTTATACCAAATGACACCGTGAAACATTATTTTTGTGCTTCCAACATCATTGCGCAACCATACAAAACGGCAACACAAAGCGGAGTGACGCAAATAGCCTATCATTTCGAAAAACCTATGTTGGTTACAAATGTAGGTGGGCTTGCAGAAATTATTCCTCACAATGTGGTAGGATACGCGGTAGAACCTAAACCAAAAGCTATTGCAGACGCTTTAGTCGATTTTTTTGAACAAAACAAACAAGAGACTTTTGAGCAAAATATGGAAAGTGAAAAGAAAAAATACAGTTGGAGTAAAATGATTGATACCATAGAAGACGTGTATGATGAAATATAGAAGTAAAGCCCCTTTTAGAATGGGATTGGCAGGTGGAGGAACAGATGTAAGTCCGTATTCCGATGAATTTGGTGGTGCCATTTTAAACGCTACTGTCAATTTATTTGCTACCACAACAATCACTCCCAGAACCGATGGGAAAATTATTATCCGAGCTGCAGATCGTGATGAAGAACTGATATACGACTCAAGCGAAACACTACCAATAGATGGTTTGTTGGATCTACAAAAAGGAACCTACAATAGAATTGTTAGCCAGTTTTCGAAAACCAAATTAGCTTTCGAAATGGTAACAAACATGGATGTATCTTCAGGCTCTGGCTTAGGAACTTCATCCACATTGGTTGTTTCTATTTTAGGAGCTTTTGTAGAATGGTTGAAGCTTCCTTTGGGCGAATATGACATTGCTCAATTGGCTTATGACATCGAACGTGTTGATTTAAAGATGGCAGGAGGAAAACAAGATCAATATGCGGCAACATTTGGTGGTGTTAATTTTATGGAGTTTTATGGTGATAAAGTTATTGTGAATCCCTTAAGAATAAAACAAGGTATTGTAGATGAACTCGAGTTTAATTTGCTTTTATATTACACTAAAACAAGTCGAGAATCATCCAAAATCATCGAAACACAAGCCGGAAATGCCAAAAATAAATCAGAGAAACATGTTGGCGCTATGCATGAAGTGAAAAAACAAGCGTTTTTAATGAAAGAAGCTTTGCTAAGAGCTGAATTGAAATCTATTGGAGATATACTGAGTGTTAGTTGGGAAAACAAAAAGAAAATGGCTGATGGTATTACCAATGCATTTTTAGATTCAATTTACTCAAAAGCAGTGGAAGCTGGAGCCACTGGTGGAAAAATTTCTGGCGCTGGAGGAGGTGGTTTTATGATTTTTTATTGTGGAAATGACACACGTTATAAGGTTATAAAAGCTCTAAATTCCTTTGGCGGACACGTCTATAATTATCAATTAACAAATCAAGGATTAACAACTTGGACTGTAAGCGAATGAAGATAAAAAACATTATTCAAAACTCAATAAATACCAAAAAACAGGTGCTAGAAAACACCGAACTTTTGAAAACTATTGAACAAATTAAAACAGAAATTGTTAACTGTTTTAAAGCGGATGGCAAAGTGCTTTTTTGTGGTAACGGAGGTTCTGCGGCTGATGCACAGCATTTAGCAGCCGAATTTTCTGGTCGATTTTATTTTGATAGAGATCCGTTAAACGCCGAAGCACTTCATGTCAACACGTCCTATTTAACGGCTGTTGGTAACGATTATTCCTATGATGAAGTGTATGCACGCATAGTGAAGGCTAAAGGAAGAAAAGGAGATGTTTTGATCGGCATTTCGACTTCTGGAAATTCAGAAAATGTTGTAAGAGCCTTAGAACAAGCTCAAAAGCAAGGTATGATAACAGTAAGCTTTACAGGTGAAAGCGGAGGAAAAATGAAGACACTTTCAGATTATTTAATCAACATTCCCTCTACCGATACACCACGAATTCAGGAATGCCATATTCTGATTGGTCATATTATCTGCGAACTTGTAGAAGACGCTTTATTTGCCGAAGGATGTTAACGGAAGCTATTATTCTTGCGGGTGGTCTCGGAACACGCTTGAGGTCAAAAGTTAAGGCACTTCCCAAGTCGATGGCGCCCATCAACAACATTCCATTTTTAGCCTATCAATTGGGTTATTTATCCCGCTTTGGGATAAAAAAAGTCTATCTGGCTGTTGGTTACCTTTCAGAAACAATTGTGGATTATTTTGGAAATCAATTCAAAGATATTTCATTGATTTATGTTCATGAAGATCAACCTCTTGGAACTGGAGGTGCTATTGTTCAGTCATTAAAACAAACAGTAACTAATCAGGTACTTATCTGTAATGGAGACACCATGTTTGATGTTGATTTAAATCAATATTACAATGCATTTGAGCAGGCAGGAGCCGATTTTTATATGGCTTTAAAGCCTATGGAAAATTTTGATCGATATGGTATCGTAAATATAAATTCCGAAGGAAAAATAATAGGTTTCGAAGAAAAAAAACAAACTAAAAAAGGCTTGATAAATGGTGGCTTGTATTTGATTGACAAATCGAAATTGTTGACTTTAGACTGGCCCAAAGCATTCTCTTTTGAATCAGGTTTTCTTGAAACAAAATACAACAGTATGTCTTTTGGTTCTTTTGTCTCTGAAGGTTATTTTTTAGACATCGGCGTTCCTTCTGACTATGAAAAAGCACAACAGGAGTTTAAAACATACGAGTTTGACGTCTACGATACCTCTTGGACATTGTTTTTAGATAGAGACGGCGTTATTAACGTTAGAAATGTAGATGGCTACATCACATCTATAGACGATTTTCAGTTCATTGACGGAGCAAAAGAAGCAATAGCACGATTTTCTAACACGTTTGGAAACATTATTATTGTTACCAACCAACAATGCGTCGGAAAAGGAATTCTGCAAGAAAATGCACTCGAAAACATTCATAAACACATGATTTATGAAATTGAAAAAGCAGGAGGAAGAATAGATCGAGTTTATTTTGCACCTCAATTAGCCTCGGAGCAAAGTAAGTACCGAAAACCAAATTCGGGAATGGCTGATTTGGCAAAAGCTGATTTTCCTGGAATTGTATTCGAAAAGTCGATTATCGTCGGAGATTCTATTAGTGACATGCAATTTGGACAAAACAAAACCATGAAAACAGTTTTTATAAGCCCCGAAACTAATTATTCGTTCGATTTTTGTTTTCCAACCTTAAGTGATTTTGGAAATCATTTACAGTAAAGGTGTTTTTTTCGAACTTGTTGAGCTGGCGATGTTTCCGAAAACATCATAAATTACATGTTGCGCAAAGGTCGTAACAATCTAATATATAGTGGTATTAAATGCCGATCGAACAAGTAGGTAAATACCTCATAGTCGATACAAAATAAGCTTGAAAACTGAACGACTATGCGTTTTGTGGTCATAAATTTAATCAAACAAAGCGGCTACGCTTTCTTTGGTCAAGGATTTCACGAAACTATCTTCGGTTTGTATTAGATCATCCGAAAGCTGTTTTTTACTTTGTTGATGTGTTACAATTTTCTCCTCGATGGTGTCTTTACAAATCATTTTGAAAGCCGTGACGTTTTTCTTTTGGCCAATGCGGTAGCATCGATCAATAGCTTGAGCCTCCACAGCCGGATTCCACCACGGGTCTACAACATAAACATAATCGGCAGCCGTTAGGTTTAGTCCCGTTCCGCCTGCTTTTAGACTGATGAGAAACACTCTAACATCGTCGTTGGTCTGAAAATTATCTACTTTTTGTTGTCGATTTTTTGTGCGACCATCTAAATATTCATAATTGATATTCAGGTCGTTTAATCGGTTTTTTATCAAGCCGAGCATCTTAACAAATTGCGAAAAAATCAGGATTTTATGTTGGTTTGTTTTTTCGGTAATGTGCCGAACAAGCTCATCTATTTTTATGGATTGATCGGTGTAACTGTCCTCATCATTCAACAAACTTGGCGAATCGCAAATCTGACGGAGTTTCGTTAGACCTTCCAAAACATACATTTTGGATTTGCCCAAGCCGTCGTCTTCAATTTTTCCTAATAAGTAATTCTTGTATTTGTTTTTGTAGGCTTCATACACTTTTCTTTGCTCATCTTTCATGGTGCAATACAAAAATTGCTCGGTTTTTGGAGGCAATTCAGTGGCTACTTGCTCTTTGGTTCGCCTGAGCAAAAACGGATCTATCAAAGTCTTCAGCTCTGCGGCGGCATCTTTGTCTTTATTTTTATCGATGGCGTTAGAGTACTGATTTTTAAACTGTTGCATTCCACCCAATAAGCCTGGATTTACAAAAGTCATTTGAGCATATAGGTCAAAGGTGTTATTTTCGATAGGTGTTCCTGTTAGCACCAAACGGTTTTTGGCTTTTAGCAACCTAACCGATTTGAAACGCTTAGAAACGGGATTTTTTATCGCCTGAGATTCATCCAAAATAATGTAATTAAACACATATTCTTTCAGATAATCAATATCATTCATCACAATACCATAGGTACTCAAAATGATGTCAAATTTCTCAAAATCGGAACTATTTTTGGTTCTGTTGATGCCTGTTAGAACTTTGATTTTTAAGCTCGGACAAAATTTATTAACTTCTTCTTGCCAATTGAAAATCAATGAGGTTGGCACGATGATTAAATGCGGTACTTTCTCTTTTCGCTTTGTTTTTAGGTGTTTTATAAACGAAATAATTTGCAAGGTTTTTCCCAGACCCATATCGTCTGCCAAACAGCCACCCAAATTGAAATCATCCAAAAAATTGAGCCATTTTAAACCTTCTTTTTGGTAGTCGCGCAAGGTTGCTTTTAGCCCTCTTGGCTTAGCCACTTCGGCTACAGTTTCAAAGTTTCTTAATTTTTTTTTGATTTCCAGATGGTCGTCAAACAGATTGTTCTCATTTTCCAGCTCTTCATACAAGGTGTCGATGACCGAAAATTGATATTTGGAAACACCAATACGATCTTTTTTGACTTCTCCCGACCTGAATAAATGGGTATATTTTTCCATCCACTCTTGGGGTAAAATACCAATCGTACTGTCTTTGAGTTGGATGTATTGATCTTTAGCTATAATGTTCTTTTTCAGGTCTTTGAGGCTAAGTACTTGCTCGCCAAAAGCTACTTCTATTTGCACATCAAACCAGTCGATGTCGGAACTAACGTTGATCGAAATAGAGGGTTTGTGTTGGTTGTAGCTGGTTTTTAGGTCTTTAAATCCAAACACATCAATAGTTTTGGCCTCCAAAGCTTCTAAAGCATCCAAAAACCAAGTATTATCAACAAATTCATCCTGAGTTAAATAGAAAAAATCGTCTTGTTGATGTTCAAAATTGGGGTGGGCATTACGAATCTCGTTTTCTAATTCTTTTTCGATGTTTAAATCTCTTATAAGCACTTTGTTGTCATCAAGCTTGACTTCTTTTTTGCTAAAAATTGAAACGGGTTTTTTGTCGTATTCCACCACTGGCTTTAGGAGGATAAAGTCTTCGTATTCAGACAAAAAGACTTGTTTTTTGATGCTGTCGGCTTGGCGTTGTTTTGACTTTGGTGTTTTAGGTTTTGATTTATAATCAATGTGGTATTGATCCTCTAAAGGGTCTAGAATTTTATGTTTAAAGGTTTCAAAATCTTCTTTCGGAACTCTTATAATAGGCTGATTTTTAAAGAATTGAATTGTCTTACACAAATAAATATTCTTATTCAAATAGTAATCATTTTCTTGTTTTATAAAAAAGTAATTCTTGCCTATCCTTGCATTTTTTAAGGTCTGCCGTCTCCCGTTAATAATGATATTGACTTCCACCGTGAAAAAATCTGTTTCTTCGTTCACCGTAAACTCCAAATCTGCACTTTCGCTGTGTAAATTTATCGGTGTCAGATCTTTTTTGGAAACATTAAAATAACTATAATCCCATTTATAAACAATTTGGCCTTTCAGCTTTGGTACTAAGGATTTTAGCTTACTGTGGACGTAGTTTTTTAGGTTTGCCGTAGTCGAAATCAGGTGATCGACATGCGTTTCTTCCAAAACATACGCTTCTTCTATAAGATTTTGTTCTTTTTGGCTGTATGTTGATTTTTCGAGCAGATAGTCATCAATTTCTAAACGATCTATTTTGGTAGATAAACGTGTTCGGTCTTTGTTTAGATTTCCTGTTATAACATTGGCATAAATTGACGATGCTTCTTCCATCTCGTCTTCTATAGAATAAAATCGGAATGCGAAAGCAATACCTCTATTTTTGGCGGTTTTGTCTTGCCGATGTACAAATGGCAGTTTGTTTCCAAATTTGTTTTCTTCCGACGCCAAATCATCGGCAAAATAACTTATATCAGAATGCTCAAATTTCTTAATTATGCCTTCTTGCAAATGAATTAAACGAAGGCCAAGAAAGCTTTCTTCAAATTTAAAATAGGTTTTGTATCGATCGTTTTTTAAGCTAAAACCATAGTCGTTTAGTAGTTTTTCTTTGCTGTTTTCTTTGTCTTCATTGCTCTGCAAAAGATAATCTAGATGGTGATGAATATAGAGAAGGGCAGAAGACAAATGCTTGCATAAGCGCTCTTTTTTACAAATACAATTACTTCTAAGTTGGACGGTATTGTCTACAAAATTAACTTTGGTCAGTTTAGTAGAGCCGTTCTGCCAATAATCTCCTCTAATATCTAAGTGTAAGGTGTCATTTTTCACATAAGCTCGATCAACATAATCCTCATTCCCTTGACTAAAAATATGAGATGCCGAATGTTTTAAGAACTCCTTTTTGTTGTAATCTTTTACATCCTTGACACTAAACGAGTACACGCCATTAGTATTGTTTTTCAAAACCTTTGCAGTAGTTGGCTTTGGCGAGCCGTTGCTGATATACAAATCTATTTCTCGTGCCGCCGCCACTTCGTGTTTACACACAGCACCCCAATCATACGGGCAGGTACATGAGCTAGAAATCATTCCAGATTCTAGTCCATAAAAATGAACCTCGTATAGTTTTGAGCCCTTAACGGTGGCTTTTACAGTATCGCCACTGTCAGAAAATGTATAGTCTTTTACAACGATCGAGTTTGCCCTGGAGCGAATATTGCCGTCTGTGTTTCGGTAAATATAATCTTTTAAACGTACGTGATTTATTGACATTGATGTTTATGGTTTTAATTTTTTTCTTTGATTTAGAATAATTTTACCTACCACAAGTGTTACAAGCGATCCAAAATATCATTAAAGGTTTCGCTTGGTCGCATGGCTTTTTCAGCTTTTTGATTATCAATCAAATAGTAACCATCCAAATCAACTGCTTGACCTTGAGCTGAAGCCAATTCGTTCACAATTTTAGCTTCGTTTTGAGCTAAAGCTTGATGTATGGTAGAAAATTGAGTTTTCAAAGCTTCATCCTGTGTTTGATTCGCCAAAGCTTCTGCCCAATACAAGGCTAAATAAAAATGTGAGCCTCTGTTGTCAATCTCGCCAAGTTTTCTGGCTGGAGATTTATCCTCTTCCAAAAATTTCACATTGGCATCATCCAAAGTGTCAGCCAAAATTTGTGCTTTAGTGTTAGAATCTCGTTCTGCCAAATGCTCTAAAGAAACCGCCAAAGCCAAAAACTCACCTAAAGAATCCCAACGCAAGTAACCTTCTTTATTGAACTGCTGTACATGCTTTGGTGCCGATCCACCAGCTCCAGTTTCAAACAATCCACCGCCGTTCATCAGAGGAACAATCGACAGCATTTTAGCCGAAGTCCCCACTTCTAAAATCGGGTAAAGATCTGTAAGATAATCTCTTAACACATTTCCTGTAACCGAAACCGTGTCTAAACCTTTAACTATTCTTTCCATAGAAAAGTTAGCAGCATCTACAGGCGACATGATTTTCAAATCAGCCCCTTCTGTATCGATGTTTGGTAAGTATAACTTCACTTTTTTGATTAATTCGGCATCGTGTGCACGCCCTTCATCCAACCAAAAAACAGCAGGAACTTGAGTCGCTTTTGCTCGGCGAACCGCTAAATTGATCCAATCTTGAATCGGCGCATCTTTCACCTGACACATTCTAAAAATATCTCCTTTTTCGAGTTTTTGCTCCAGCAAAACCGTGTTCGTTTCATCAATAACCAAAACCGAACCTGAATGTTCAATCTGGAAAGTCTTGTCGTGCGATCCGTATTCTTCAGCTTTTTGAGCCATCAAACCAACATTCGACACCGAGCCCATCGTTACGGGATCGAAAGCGCCATGCTGTTTACAAAAATCGATAGTCGCTTTATAAACACCAGAATAACATCTGTCCGGAATCACAGCTTTAGTATCCTGTAAATCACCGTTTTTGTTCCACATTTTACCAGATGTTCGAATCATCGCTGGCATCGACGCATCGATAATGACATCACTTGGCACATGTAAATTGGTAATGCCTTTGTCGGAATTTACCATCGCAACATCAGCCTGATGAGCAAACACTTGCTCTAAATCGGCTTTAATTTCATTTGCTTTTTCGGCTGGTAGTTCGGAAAGTAAACGCTCTAAATTTCCGATACCATTATTAAATTCCACACCAAGTTCTTCGAAGGTTGCGCTGTGTTTTTCAATCAAATCATTCAAAAATACCTCAACAACAGCTCCAAAAATAATTGGATCCGACACTTTCATCATCGTTGCTTTCATGTGTAAAGAAAACAAAAGGCCTTTTGCTTTAGCGTCTTCTAATTCATTCTTTATGAATACTTTAAGTTTTGATACACTTAAAAAAGAAGTGTCAATAACTTCGCCTTTCAATAAAGGAAATGCCGATTTTAGTTCAGTTTCTGTGCCGTCCGCAGCTCGATGAACAATTCGAACCGAACAAGCTCTATCTAAAGTCGTCGATTTTTCGCTAGCATAAAAATCTCCGCTGGCCATGCTCGCTACGTGCGACTGTGAATCTGAGGTCCATGCACCCATGCTGTGTGGATTTTTACGGGCGTAATTTTTGACAGCTTTTGGTGCTCTTCGGTCTGAGTTTCCTTCTCTCAACACCGGGTTTACCGCCGATCCTTTTATTCGATCGTATCGGCTTTTAATCTCTTCTTCTTTTTCATTTTCTGGCTCATCAGGATAGTTTGGCAAGGCAAATCCTTTAGCTTGAAGCTCAGCAATAGCGGCTTTCAATTGAGGAATCGACGCCGAAATATTAGGTAATTTAATGATGTTTGCTTCTGCTTTTTTTGCCAAATCACCCAATTCGGCTAAAGCATCATCTACGTTTTGCTCAGCTGATAGTTGATCAGAAAATTGAGCTAAAATTCGAGCTGCCAAAGAAATATCTTTGGTTTCGATGTCGATATTTGCGGTAGACGTAAAGGCTTTTACAATGGGTAAAAACGAGTAGGTTGCCAATGCTGGTGCCTCATCTGTTTTCGTGTAACTGATTTTTGAGCTGTTGAGAATCATATATTTGATAGATTTTTTTAATTTGGCGAAGGTAAACAAATTCGATAAGCTAAAAGACTGAAAATTGAGCAGATTACCCAAAAGAAGTATAAAAAAAACCTGATTGAAATCTAATTTTAAATTTTTTTTAAACATAATGTAAGTCTAAATTTATAATTTTGACCCCGTAAACGACTTTCCTAAACCCGCTGTCTAAAAACCTATACCTAATGAAAATCAAAATTTTAATTCTAAGTTGCTTTCTCTACCAGTGCCTTTCAGCTCAAATTGATATTGGGATTCGCACGGGTGTCTTATCTACAAATTTTGACATCAAACATTACGACAAATCATTAGATGACATCAAAAACGGAGATAAAGAGTTAGGTTTTCATATTGGTGCCATCCTGCGCATTGCTCCAGAAGGGAAAAAAATGATTTTTGAACTCGATCCAAGTTTTGTAAACACCACTTCAACATTTACTTTGACAGATCAAGATCAGGCCATTCAAGGTATTTTGATTGAAGACCAAAGCTGGCGAGCAGACCTTCCTATTATGGTTGGGCTCAGATTTGCAGGTTTTTTGGATGTAATGGCTGGGCCTACGCTGTCTCTAAACCTATCAAATGATTTAAGTTTTAAGGGCACAGCAGCCGAAATTGAGACTAATTATGAAGACACAACTCTTGGTTTTCAGGTTGGTGCTGGTGTCAAAATTTCAAAATTTATTGTTGATGTCAGATACGCGGCAAGTATCGAATCCATGACCTCTGGCATCACCATCAATGGAGTGAAGTATGAAACCGATGCAAAACCGAGTGCCTTAATCGGCAGTCTTTCTCTACTTTTATAGGTCATTTTCGGTAGCTTTTCTATTCGTATTCAAAAAATCATCTGTATTTTTGCAAATCACATTGGGGTCGACTGGCATTGACAGCGTGGACTTCAAAATGTAAGCATGCCGAGCGCTGAACAACAGCTCGTAAATCTCATTTTTCAAACCTTTTATATGGAGAGAATAACTACTCTCTAGCTGCTTAATCAGTCTGAATGATTGATTTCAAGCTACATCTGTTATAGTAACGGAGGCTAGATGGCTCACAGAAACTATACTCATAAGTTTCTGAATCTGAGTCACCATACCTATGAGTTAAGGCCTTGGATGTTTCGGACAAAGCTCGAAAATTTTAGAAACTAAGTGATTAGTTGGCGGTCTGCGGTCTGCTACTCATCGAAAACCAATCGCAGAATAAGCATGTAGAAAGCATGGAGACGACTCGTTTGGACGAGGGTTCGATTCCCTCCGACTCCACAATTAAAAACCTCAACTTATTGTTATTCAATTTGTTGAGGTTTTTTAATTTGAATAATTGTATTGAAATTGTATTTTATTAAATTCTTAGCTGTTTTTGATG
>JBMYYR010000047.1:0-14080 GCA_049609625.1 Flavobacteriales bacterium
ACACAAGTTCTTTACCTTATATTCAAGAGGCTATCCTAAAAAGATAGCCTCTTTTTTTGTTTGTAAATTTTAGCCTGTATTCCATGTTTTGGCACCGATTTATGAATATCTTTGTTGTTGCCAATAATACTTCAGAAACGTCAATTCAAGAAGCTTTTTCTCTAAAAACTTTCATTTTGTCGACGTTTTATAATTGTAATAAAGTCTGAGATTTATTTTATCTTTGAAAAATTGTTAAAACATTATAAATGGCTAAAAGAAACAGCATTACTGTTGAGGGTACAAAAATAAATATAACTTCTTTCAATGAGGAGGATTACATAAGCCTTACAGATATGGCTGGAAGTAAGGATGATGACAGTAGAGCTGCTGACGTTATAAAAAACTGGATTAGAAATAGGTCAACTATCGAATTTTTAGGCACTTGGGAATCTTTATACAACAAAGATTTTAAAGTGGTCGAATTTGACCACTTTAGAAAAGAAGCAGGACTTCCGACTTTTACAATGAGCGTTTCTAATTGGGTTGAATCTACAAATGCCAAAGGTATGTTTTCAGTAAAAGGAAGATATGGCGGAACTTATGCACATAGAGATATCGCTTTTGAATTTGGCTCTGCAATTAGTCCTATATTCAAGCTTCATATAATAAAAGAGTACCAAAGACTCAAAGAAATTGAAACTGATAAGTATGGATTAGAATGGAATGTCAGAAGAATTTTAAGTAAAACTAATTACAAAATCCATACTGATGCTGTAAAAAAGCATATAATGCCTAAAACAAGATATAGCGCAGCTAAAGAATGGTTAGAATATGCAGATGAAGCAGATTTATTAAACATAGCATTATTCGGTTGTACAGCTAAACAATGGAGAGAATTAAACCCTATCCAGGTTTTGAATGGCGAAAACATAAGAGATATGGCAAGTATCAACGAATTAGCAATATTATCAAATCTTGAAAGTTTAAACTCTACATTAATAAAGAATGATATAACTAAAAAGAATAGACTTAAAATACTCATTGATACTGTTAGGGAACAAAGAGAAATATTAGACAAAATAGACATCGTTAAATCTCTAAAAAAAGAAAGCGAGACAACATTTTTAGATGCAAAAAGAAAACTGAAAGACTAAAGAGTTCAGCAAAATCAATGAACATTTGAACATTGAAAACGTACTATTGGCAATAATATTTATGACTAATTATCTGGCTATAAATTGCTTACGAAAATTCTATCGGATTTTCTTTTCAGTTTTTTATTTGCTAAATTAGTTGCTTGAAACATGAAACTAATCATTCACAAACACGTTATGCAAAACGGGTTCGATTTACTTATTCAGAAGCTCAATCAATTTTTGAGACGCTTCTACCTCAATACCTTAATTCGGGGATTGATTTATACGCTGGCACTTTGGTTGGCGGTGTTTTTGCTGGCGTCAAGTTCCGAATATGTTATTGGTATGAGCTCTTTGGCTCGCCAAGTTGTGTTTTATGCTGTGGTTTTGGTGTCGATGCTTATTTTTTGGAAGTTCATCATTCAGCCAGCTTATCAACTTTTTAGACTCAAAAACAGAAAAGATTACAACTTTGCAGCGCAGTTTTTGGGCGAGCATTTTGAAGACATTCAAGACAAAATCCGAAATGTTTTAGATCTAAAAGCACAAGCCAATACCGAAGATCAAGAATTGTTGATGGCGAGTATAGATCAAAAAATGGCTCAAATCAAAACCTTTGATTTTAAGAGAGCGGTTAGTTTTAAAGACAATGTAAAATATCTGCCTTATTTTTTGGTGCCAGCTCTGATTGTTTTAGGCTTTTGGCTGTCGGGCAATAGCCAATGGATGAGTCAAGGTTCGGAGCGTATTGTGCGCTATTCGGAGGAATTTTTACCCGAAGCTCCTTTTGATTTTGTGATTCTTAATGACAACCTAAAAGCACATAGCGCCAAACCATACCGACTAAAAGTGGAACTAAAAGGCGATTATCACAGCGATAATTTAGATATTTTATTGTCCGACACCTGGATTTCGATGCAACATCTAGGTCAAAATCAATTTGAATACACCTTTACAAACCTAAAATCAGATCTTGAGTTTAGGTTAAAAACAGCTCAGTTTAGTTCCAAAACCTACCAGCTAGAAGTCCTGCCTTTTCCAGAAATTAAGTCCTTTCAGATTTTGGCAACCTATCCTAAATACACTCAAAAACCAGCTGAAAAATTCGACAATCAGGGTGATTTAATAGTTCCAGAAGGCAGTAAACTACGTTGGCAAATAGAAACCAAACACGGCGATGTGTTAGCTTTTGATATTGCTGATAGTACCTATGTTTTAGAACCAAAATCGACACAATTTAGTTTTGATAAAACCATCTTAAACAAAGAAAAATACAGCCTGCAAGTGTCTAATGCCAAAGTGAAAACTGGAGATGTTTTAGAATTTGAATTGGAGGTGTTGAAAGATCAATACCCGAAACTAAAACTCGAGAAACCAGAAGAACAAGAAGGCAGATTGCGACAAATTTTCCTGAAAGGAACCATGTCCGACGATTACGGCTTTTCGTATTTACATTGTGTGGTTCAGGTTGGAGATTCGCTTTTGCGCTTGCCCGTAAGCTACAATCCGAACCATAAACAACAAGTGTTTCATTATTTGTTGGATGTTGAGGCTTTGGCTCTGAATGCTGGCGATGAATGGGAATATTATTTTGAATTAGCTGATAATGACGGAGTTAATGGCTCTAAAAAAGTGAAATCAAGCGTTTTTGAGCATAAATTACCATCAGCCGAAGAGCTGGAAGAAGACATGGAGGCGTCTAATCAAAACCTTCAAAACAAACTAGAAGACGCCTTTAAAGAATCGAAAGCCATCAAAGATGAACTGAAAAAATTGCAGGCAGATTTATTGCAAAAAGAAGAGCTAACGTGGGAAGACAAAGAGCAGATAAAAGCTTTGCTAGAGAAGCAAAAGCAGGTGGAGCAAAGCATCGAAAAACTCCAAAAACAACATCAACAGATGATGGAAGAAACGTCTGAATTTGTTGAAGATGACGAGCAACTCGAAAAGCAAAAACAGATTGAAGAGCTTTTGGAAGAGTTGTTGGACGAAGAAACCAGAGCTTTGTTTGAAGAGATGGAAAAATTGATGGAGAATTTGGATAAAAAAGAACTCCAGAAAAAGCTAGAAGACATCAAACAAAATAATTTCAATCTCGAAAAAGAGTTGGATAGAAGTTTAGAGTTGTTGAAGCAATTTCAGCTCGAAAAGAAAATGCAAGATAATATTGATGATTTGTTTGAGTTGGCAGAAAAGCAAAAAGATTTAGCCGAAAAAACAAAAGAAAGTTCTAAAAAAGATGAGGAAACTCAAAAACAATTAGCTGAAGATCAGGAAAAACTCAATGAGGAATTTGAGGACATGAAAGATCGATTGGAGGACATGAAAGACTTGAATGAGTCTTTGGAAAAACCCTTTGAGCTGGAAGATACCAAAGCTAAAGAAGAAGAAATTGGCAAAGAAATGGAAAAAGCCAAAAGCGAATTGGATTCAAAACAGAAAAAAGAAGCTCAAAAATCACAAGAAAAATCTGGAGAAGAGTTAGAAAGTTTGGCGATGCAAATGCAGAGTCAGAAAGAAAAACTTGAAGAAGAAGCGGCAAAAGAAGACATGGAAGCCTTGCAGCAAATTCTCGAAAACTTGATTGATTTGAGTTTTGAAGAAGAGCAATTGGTTTTAGAATTGCCAACTTTGGAGGAAAACGATCCGAATTATTTGCGTTTGATGAAAGCTCAAAACGACATCAAAAACAAATCGCAATTGATTGCCGATTCTTTGTTTGCATTGAGCAAACGGCAAGTTCAGGTGGAGCAAACGGTGATTAAAGAATTGGGAAACTTGGATCGGGGATTGAGTAGAAGTATTGTAGCGATGGCGGAACGGCAAGTGCCAAATGCCACAAAAAATGGTCAAGACGCCATGACGGCGGCCAACAATTTAGCGCTTTTTCTGAGTCAAGTGTTGGATCAGATGCAAAAGCAGGCTGGCGGCTCGAGTATGAAAGGAGAAGGTTCGTGCTCGAAACCTGGAGGCGACGGCAGTCCGAGTGGTTCTGGAGAAGAGCCGTCGATGCAGCAGATGAAAAGTTTGCAAGAGCAAATGAAAGATCAGCTTAAGTCTTTGCAACAAGATTTATTGAACGAAGGCAAGCAAGATGGTGGCGAACAGGAAGGTGGTGAGCAGGCTGGAGAAAAAGGAAAAGCTGGCAAAAATGGAAAAAATGGCGAGCAAGGCGAAGGCGGAAAAGGTGGAACTCAAGGCCAGCCAGGTCAAGGCGGAGAGCCGTCATCAAATACGGCTGGACAGGCAGGAAAAGCTGGGAATGCCAAACAAATAATGCAAACGGTTGCCAAACAAGAAGCCATCCGAAGGCAATTGGAACAAATCTCGGAATCGATGGAACAGGGAACAGGAAAGTCTGGACTCCAAAAAGCCATCGAAAAGATGAAGGAAATTGAGAAAGACATTGTAAATCAGTCGGTAACATCTGAAACTTTACATCGACAAAAAGAGATCATGCAACAGTTAATCCGAGCCGAAAAAGCTGAACGAGAACAAGAGCAGGACAAAAAACGACAAGCCAAAGCGGCTAAACAACATCAGCGAGAAGATTCGGAAATCTGGAAAAAATACATTGAAGAAAAACAGAAACAATCGGAACTGCTTTATCAGAAACCCATTAAATTGAGTCCGTATTACCAAAACGCAGTGGAGCGTTATTTTCAGAGTATTAATAACTGATAAAGGCAAATGATAAAGGCGTTTGTAGACTCTGTTGTTCAATTTTTTTTCCCGACCTATTGTTTGGCTTGTCAGCAAGTTATCGATCATCGCCAGGCCTTGTTTTGCTTTTCTTGTTATAGCGATTTGCCCAGAACGCGTTACTTTTCGGAGCCGTACAATCTTCTGTATCGCCGTTTTGTTGACGATGGTTTGGAGCTCCAATTTGCGGCAACGCTTTTCTACTTCAGAAAACAATCGGTTTTGCAGAAAGCCATCCATCAGCTAAAATACAACCATAAATCTAAAATTGGTATTTATTTTGGACGTCTCTTAGGTTTGGAAGCTAATAATATAAAATGTTTGGTAGACGCAAACTATCTTTTGCCGATGCCTTTGCATCCCAAAAAAAAGAATGAGCGTGGCTACAACCAGAGCTATTATATTGCCAAAGGTATTTCGGGTATGACCTCGATAGCTATTGAAAATAAAGCAGTTAGACGAATAAAAAATACAAGTTCGCAAACCAAAATGAACAAAAAAGAGCGTCTAGAAAACATGAAAGGAGCTTTTGAATGGACAAAGTCTTTTCCTGATTTTACGCATTTTGTTGTTGTTGATGACGTTATCACGACCCGAGCGAGCCTTACGGCTTTGATTAATTCTTGTCCGAACAAAACTTACCGATTTTCTGTTTTAGGCATCGGAAAATCCGATTAAACTGATTTATTTATGAAACAAACGATCCAAATTAATGGCTTTAGAAGCTACGCTTACCACGGCGTTTTGCCCGAAGAACAGCGTTCGGGAGCTGGTTTTGAACTCAACTTGAAGCTCGACGTGGAAGCCACAGAAGCTTGTCGTTCTGATGTCTTGTCGGAAACAGTAAATTATGCCGAAGTTGTTGATGTCTTAACAAAAGAAATGGCTATCCGAGCAGATTTGATAGAACATCTGGCGTTCCGAATCGCTTCGAGACTGTTCAAAGAGTTCAAAAAAATAAAAGGCATTCGGATTGAAGTCATTAAACCAAATGCTCCCGTTTCTGTTGATGTCGATAGTTTAGCTTTTGAGCTTAGTTTGAGTCGTTTGGAGTGGGAGCGTTTGAGGCACCAACATCGTCTTTTGGAGTAAATGTTATCAAATATCGAAAACTACAACTTTATATTTAGTGCCCGCAAGAAAACTTTAGAATTTCTTCTGTTTAAAAATGTTCCTAATGAAATTCAGGGCTTTTTTTAGATGTTGCACATCACAAAAATATAACAAATTAATCAAGTCAAAAAACCACCAAAACTAACACAATACATTATTCCCAACAACAGGCCAAAATCTCGATGAAATGTTCTATTTTTGTGCCTCGAAAACAGTTCATTTCGGTGAACGAAAAGCAGAAAGACAATGAAAATTTTAGTCTGTATCAGCCATGTGCCAGATACAACCTCAAAAATATCGTTCAAAAACGATAATACCGCATTGGAAGACAATGGTTTAACCTTTGTCATTAATCCTTATGATGAATTTTGTTTAACACGTGCTTTGATGCTCAAAGAACAACAGGGCGGACAGGTAACTGTGTTGCACGTGGGTAATGCCAGCACCGAGCCTACGCTTAGAAAAGCTTTAGCTATTGGAGCCGACAATGCCGTTCGTCTGAATCACGACGCTGGAGATGCACAATCGGTAGCAAAAGCTATTACAAGCTATTTAGAATCAAATGCTTACGATTTGGTTTTGATGGGTAAAGAATCAATTGATTATAATGGTGGATTGGTGCCAGGATTGGTTGCCGCTCATTTAGATTATCCTTTCGTAAATGCCTGTATTGGTTTGGATGTTGATGGAACGAACCTCACGTTGACACGAGAAATTGACGGCGGAAAAGAACAGCTTTCGGCAGTTGCTCCAGTTGTTTTGGCTGGTCAAAAAGGTTTGGTGGAAGAAAAAGATCTTCGTATTCCTTCGATGAGAGGTATTATGATGGCTAGAAAAAAACAATTAGAAGTCGTTGATGCTCAGGGAGAACCATCGGTTTCTGTTGAGCAATTTGAAAGCCCGAGCGCCAAAGCAGCTTGTAAACTTTTCGATGTCAATCAAATCGACGATTTAGTAAAATCACTTCACGAAGAAGCAAAAGTAATATAACCTTAAACCACAAAAACATGTCAGTATTAGTCTATGTAGAACATTGGAATGGTGCGTTTAAGAAAGCATCTTTCGAAGCCGTAAGTTACGCCTCAAAAGTGGCAGAACAAGCGCAAACTACCTGTGTTGCCATCACGGTAAATGCAACTGAAAACCTTGATGTTCTTGCCCAATATGGCGCCGACAACATTATAAACATCAGCAATGGTCAATCGACTTTCGATGCTCAAAACCATGCTGCAATCATCAATCAAGAAGCCGAAGCTGCGCAAAGTAATACCATCATCATCTCGAACTCCAACAACGGGAAAATGATTGCGCCACAAGTTGCCGTAAAGCAACATGCAGCGATTATCAGCAACGCTATTGATTTGCCTTCGAGCTTGTCTCCGCTCAAAGTAAAACGTAAAGCGTTTTCTAACAAAGCCATTGTGCATTACAGTACCGCAGCAGAAAAACAAGTTTTGACTTTGATGCCAAATGCGTTTGGAGTAAAAGAAAACCAAAAGACAGCACAAGTTGAACAAAAATCAGCACAAGCGGTCGAAAGCAAGCTAAAATCAATAAAAATTGAACAAGCTAGCGGAGAAATTCCTTTGCCAGAAGCTGAATTGGTAGTTTCTGGAGGTCGAGGATTAAAAGGCCCAGAACACTGGTCGATGTTAGAAGATTTGGCGAAAGCCTTAGGCGCCGGAACCGCTTGTTCTAAACCTGTTGCCGACATGGGTTGGCGTCCGCACCATGAACACGTTGGACAAACCGGACTTGCAATTAATCCTGAATTGTACATTGCTGTCGGGATTTCTGGAGCGATTCAACACCTTGCAGGTGTAGCTTCATCGAAAAACATTGTGGTTATCAACACCGATCCAGAAGCCCCTTTCTTTAAAGCTGCTGATTATGGAATTGTTGGTGATGCGTTTGAAGTCATACCAAAACTAACCGAGTCTATAAAGGCTTATAAATCAAATGGCTGATAGCTAGCTTTAGCGAATTTGACAGAAAAAGTTCTGCCTAAACCTTGGATTAGGCAGACGTTTCTATTTCTATTCAAACATGAAAAAAATCCCACTTTATATAGAGTCACTCACGTCGAGCAAATCCAAAAATGTTGCTTACGCCTTGATTCTCAAAGAACACGAAGGGAATCGGAAATTACCTATTGTTATAGGCTCGTTTGAAGCACAGTCTATCGCCATTGCTATAGATGCCGATATGATGACGCCAAGACCCTTGACTCATGATTTGATGATGACCATTTTGGATTTACATCTTATTCAGGTTCAGGAAGTTGTGATTTATGATTATAAAGATAATATTTTTTTCTCGAAACTTGTTTTGAACAATAATGGAAGACAAATTGAGGTTGACTCTCGAACCTCCGACGCTGTTGCTCTGGCCGTAAGAGCCAAAGTGGCGATCTACACTTTTGAGCATATTCTGAGTGATGTTAATGCCATTTTATCCGAAGACGAAGAACAAGCCGAGTTAGAAATTAAGAAAGATCTTCCAAAACAAGTAGATGACAAACTCAATGAATTAGTTAAGTTTTTAGCTGATGCTGATTTTGAAGAGCTAGGCGAACAGGAGTCTGACGAAAAACAAAACGATGCCACATTTTTAAATATCGATTTGGATGAACATCAATACGATCAGTTTAGTATCGAAGAACTCGAATCGTTTAAAACCATTGCTTTAGAAAACGAAGATTACGAAAAAGCAGCCGAACTTCGAGATTATATCGAAAATAAAAAGAAAAAATGAATCTACTTTTGAGATCAAAACTCCGATTAGTTTACAGTGTTTTGGCTTTGTTTTGCCTTCAATTTGCTCATGCCGAATCACTTACCGAACTAAACGGTACATGGTCTTTTTTGAGTATTACAAACGATTCGACGGCAGAGCTTGTTTTTTCGGTCAATACCGAAACCGATTTTTTGATTATCGATAGCAAAAAAGCAGAATTTTTTTACGGCTTAGAATCAAAACAACTCAAGACCTCGGGCCAATGGAAAGTAGAGGATAATAAAATTATTTTCAGTTATTTAAGTCCAAAAGACACCGTCCGAACCTACGATTTGGTTCAGGTTGGCAAAACCTTGAAGCTCAAAGAAGGCGGCCTGACCTACAAGTTTCAGAAACGTAGCGATTTTCTACAACTAAAAGATGAAGCGTCTTCTTCAAGCATGCACGCTATTCGTGGTATTTTAGGAATTTTTGTACTCCTTGCCATTGCTTACGCCTTTAGCGTAAACCGAAAAAAAGTGAATTGGAAACTAGTGGCTAAGGGCTTGGGGATGCAATTTATTTTTGCACTTTTGGTTCTCAAAGTTGGATTCATCGAGCAAGGATTTCAACTCCTGAGTTCCTTCTTTGTCCATATTATTGATTTTACAAATGCTGGAACTGATTTTCTTTTTAAATCATTCATTACCAATAAAATAGAGAGTGGTCTAATCAATTTTTGCGTCAAAGTCTTGCCCACCATTATCTTTTTCTCTGCTCTATCATCCCTGATGTATTATTGGGGTATTTTACAAAAAGTTGTCTTTGTTTTAGCTTGGATTATGAAGCGCAGTATGGGACTTTCTGGTGCAGAAAGTTTGTCTTCGGCCGGAAATATATTTTTAGGTCAGACGGAATCTCCATTTTTGGTCAAACCTTTTATTGGCAAAATGACCGAATCGGAAGTGATGTGTTTGATGACGGGCGGAATGGCAACCATCGCCGGTGGTGTAATGGCGGCATTCATCGAGTTTTTGGGCGGAGGCGTACAAGAACAAGCCATCTTTTTTGCCAAACATTTATTGATCGCATCCATCATGTCGGCGCCAGCTGCCATTGTAGCTGCCAAAATTTTAGTTCCAGAAACCGAAACCTTTGACGACAAGCTTGAAGTATCCAACGAACAAGCTGCCTCAAATGCCTTAGAAGCCGTAAGTAACGGCACAACCGATGGCGTAAAACTTGCCGTAAATGTAGGTGCTATGTTGTTGGTATTCACGTCGTTGATGGCTATGGGGAATTACATTTTAGAAGACATCGTTGGCCATTATTTGTATATCAATCCTTTGGTGTATGAGTACACAAGTTTTGATGCTTTGAGTTTTGAAATGATTTTAGGCTATCTTGGTGCACCTATTGCTTGGCTGGTTGGCGTGCCGTGGGAAGATTCTCTTTTGGTTGGTCAATTGTTGGGCGAAAAAGTGATTTTGAATGAATTTTATGCCTACAAAACCTTAGGCGAAATGAAGGCCGTTTCTACGTTTTCCCATGAACGTTCCATCGTTTTGGCCACCTATATTTTATGTGGATTTGCCAATTTTGCATCCATCGGTATCCAAATTGGAGGCATTAGTATTTTAGCTCCAAACCAAAAAACAACATTATCCAAATTAGGCCTAAGAGCCTTGATAGGAGGCACTTTAGCCTGTCTGTTTACAGCAGCCGTGGTTGGTGTATTAATCTAAATAAAAGCAAAAAATATGCTTACATTAAACGAATTTGTTTCAAACATAGAACATCAAAATCAGGAAGAAAAACAAGCCTTCTCGAGCCTTTTGACCGCCATAAGTTTGGCTTCCAAAATTATCCATCGTGAGATTAACGCCGCTGGTCTAAATGATTTACTCGGACAAGCTGGAAACACCAATGTGCAAGGCGAAGATCAGCAAAAACTCGACGTATTTGCCGATGAGCAATTCATTAAAGCCATGCATGTAAGTGGACAAATTGCGGCTTTGGCTTCCGAAGAACAGGACGATATACTTTGTTTTGAAGACCGAAAAGAGGCGAAATATCTTATCGCTTTTGATCCTTTGGATGGATCATCAAATATTGATGTGAATATTCCTGTGGGAACTATTTTTTCGATTTTTAAACGTACTAAATCAGGAAAAGTTGAGACTAGCGAATTTTTAAGAAAAGGAAAAGAGCAAGCTTGTGCGGGTTATGTGATTTATGGCTCGTCAACGATGTTGGTGTTTACTTCTGGTAATGAGGTAAATGGCTTTACGCTTGACACCAATTTAGGCGAATTTTGTATGTCGCATCCTAAAATTAGCATCCCGAAAAATGGTGTTATCTATTCCATTAATGAAGGAAATTTCGGACTTTATGACAGCGGTTATATCGACTATATCAACCATTGTAAGCAATTGCAAACTGATGGAAAACGTAGTCATACAGGTCGATTTATTGGCTCTTTAGTTGCCGATTTTCATCGAAATATGTTGAAAGGTGGCATTTTTCTTTATCCGGGAACTCAAGACAAACCCGAAGGGAAACTAAGACTATTGTATGAATGTAGCCCAATTGCACTCATTGCCGAACTTGCAGGCGGCTTGTCTTCTGATGGAAATCAGTCGGTTTTAGATATTGATCCGACAGATATTCATCAACGGATTCCATTTATTGTTGGTTCTTCAGAAAAAGTGGAAAAAGCACTTAGTTTTTTAAACTAAATGATTGAGAAAATAATCATATTCATTTGATTGAAAAGAAGTTATGAGAGAGCAGATAGATAAATTAGTTAAAGAAATTAAAGCCTTCAAAGCGTCTACAAAAGAGGAAATTGAAGACTTCAGAATAGAATATCTTGGTGCAAAAAAAGGTAAAGTAAATGCGCTTTTTAGAGCGTTTAAAGACGTACCAAGCGAGCTTAAGAAAGAATTCGGACAGCACATCAATCAGTTAAAACAGCTGGCTCATGAAGCGCATGATAAGTTGAAATCTGAGTTTGAATCTGAGTCAGAATCAAGTTCAACTGATGTTGATTTTACCTTGCCAGGTTATGATAAAAAATTAGGTTCACGCCACCCAATTTCTATTGTAAGAAATGAAATTATTGAGATTTTTAACCGCATCGGATTTTCAATTTCCGAAGGCCCAGAAATTGAAGACGATTGGCATAATTTCTCAGCCCTAAATTTACCGCCAGAGCACCCAGCACGTGATATGCAGGATACGTTTTTTGTGCAAACCAATCCAGATTGGATGTTGAGAACACATACATCTTCTGTGCAAATTCGACACATGGAGCGTCAGGAATTACCTATCCGAACCATTTCTCCAGGTCGCGTGTTTAGAAACGAAGCTATTTCGGCAAGAGCGCATTGTATTTTCCATCAAATTGAAGGTTTATACATTGATAAGGACGTTTCTTTTGCTGATCTGAAACAGACGATTCTCTATTTTGTTCGAGCTTTTTTCGGCAAAGACAGTAAAATTCGTCTCCGTCCATCTTATTTTCCATTTACCGAGCCAAGTGCCGAGGTGGATGTCTATTGGGGATTGGAAACCGAAGCCGATTATAAAATTACCAAAGGAACGGGTTGGTTAGAGATTATGGGTTGTGGAATGGTTGATCCGCAAGTCCTTAAAAATCTGAATATTGATCCAGAAACACATTCTGGTTTTGCTTTTGGAATGGGACTTGAGCGTATTGCCATGTTGAAATATCAGATCAGTGATTTGAGAATGTTTTTTGAAAACGACAGCCGTTTTATCAACCAATTCAAACACGCTGTAAAGTAGTTTTTTCTATGTCAATACCTTCGAAAATAAAATCCGATGTTGCCGAAATAAAGCAACAGCTCATTCAAATCAGAAGGCATTTACATCAGTATCCTGAACTTTCTTTTGAAGAAAAAAATACATCGCAATTCATTCAAAATCAATTAACTGAATGGGGTATTCCTTTTGAGACAGGCTATGTAAAAACAGGTGTTTTAGTCAAATTAGATTCAGGTAATTCCGAAAAACGTCTGGCTTTAAGAGCCGATATGGATGCACTCCCTATTTTGGAAGCCAACGATTGCGCATACAAATCTAAACATGAAGGTGTGATGCACGCCTGCGGGCATGATGCGCATTCAACCAGTTTGCTCGGCGCACTTTATATCCTCAATAAAAATAAAGACCTTTGGTCAGGTAAAATTCGAGCGGTTTTTCAACCCGGAGAAGAAGTTCTGCCAGGCGGTGCTAAGCTCATGTTAGAGGAAGGTGTGTTTGACATCAAACCTGAAGCCATTTTTGGACAACACGTTTTTCCTGATTTAGAAGCTGGTCAACTTGGGTTTAGAGCTGGTCAGTATATGGCAAGTACCGACGAAATTCATTTAACAATCATCGGACAAGGCGGACATGCTGCACTTCCTCACAAACTAATTGATCCTGTGGTTATTACAGCGGAATTAATCTCGAATTTACAGCAAGTGGTTAGTCGGAAAGTATCGCCTTATGTGCCTTCGGTTTTGTCTTTTGGCTACCTTTCGGCGGATGGCGCGAGTAATGTGATTCCTAATGAAGTGAAGCTCATCGGGACGTTTAGATGTATGGATGAAACTTGGCGAAAAAAAGCTCATGATGTTATTCGATCGACTTGCGAGCATATTTGCAAAGCTCACGGCGCAAGTTGCGAACTTGATATCAGAGTTGGTTATCCGAGTTTAACTAATGATGAGAACTTAGCTCAATTTGCTAAGTCTAAAGCCATAGAATTTGTAGGTGCAGATCAAGTTGTTGATTTAGAGTTACGTATGACTGCCGAAGATTTTGCCTATTATACGCAAGTGATGCCGGGGTGTTTCTACCGTTTTGGCACAGCCGAAAAAGGACAAGCTGGTCAGAAAAAATTACATCATCCCAAATTTGACATCGATGAAGATGCTTTGGAAACCTCAACGGGTTTTATGGCTTATTTGGCGCTTTCTTATTTAGCCTAGATTTGAAATCGACCTAAAACTAAAATGTTTCAACATAAAAAATATATTCACGATTTATTTTAAGAACCCTAAAAAAAACAACAAAAATGATTAAAAAACTTTACGTATTCCTAACCGCAGCAGTGCTTACACTAAGCTCATGCGATGTCTTACAATCGGTAGCAACTTTAGCAACCAACTGCGAATATAAAGTCAGTTCGGTAACCAATTACAGCGTGGCAGGACTAGATGTGGCCAATAAAAAGAAGTTAAGTGATTTCAATTTTATGGATGCGGCAAGCGTCTCTACAGCCTTGCTAACCAAGTCGTTGCCAATAAAAATGACAGTTAATGTTGGAGTCGAAAACTCTGGCCCTGAAGCTCGTTTGAATACTTTAGAATGGCAAGCTTTTGTGGAAAACAAACCTTTAGCGATTGGAAAAGTTGAACAGC
>JBMYYR010000048.1:0-14008 GCA_049609625.1 Flavobacteriales bacterium
AGCTCTATTTCTTCTAAAGTTATTAGGTCTAATAGGTTCTAAACCTTCTAATTCAATCATATCAATAACCCTATTTCCACTAAAAGAATAAGGTGAATAATGAGGATAGTAAGGAGCAAGTGGGTCAACAGCAAAGAATCTACCCAATCTAGGGTCGTGCATTCTGTATTTGTAATTTACACTATTCCCCTCACCCTTAATTTCGTTATCCTGTTCCTGTCCTTGGTAGCCATATCTATAATCGCCCCCATTGAACTTTCGCCCTGGCATTTGCATACCAAAGGGATAATAACCCAAAGAAAAAGAGCCTTAATTCCGATTCAGGATACTCAAAATATACCAGAACAAAAGCATCAAAGAAGCAAAGAGGCCAAGTGCTGCGGCAACGTGTTGTTGTTCGTGGTAGCGGTGGAACAGATTTGAAGTTTGGTAGAGAATAGAACCTGCAGCTAGAGCGACCATACCAACACTAAACCAAAGTCCTAAATTGAAACCGAACAACATGCCGGCAACAATAAGCCCTACGGCTATAAAAAAGCCAACGGTTAGAATGGTTTTTAGGAAAGAGAAATCTCTTTTGGTAAACAACGCAACGGCGGAAAGTCCGGCAAATAGAGCGAGCGTAATGATGGCGGCTTGTGTAATGGTATCAGGGCCTCCATTTGAATAATAAAGCGCAATATGGAGTAGAGGTACAAAAATAAGCGCTTCGGCAACCACAAAAATACCCATGGCTAGGTATTGTGTAGATTTTTCGGTAGCCTGATAAGCCATTTTTTCGGTGTAGTTGGTTACAAATCCGAAGGCTACAAGCAACAAAAGCCAAGTCCATCCCGACATTAGGCTAAGCATAAAGTTAGTAATGAGTTCCGATTCTAGCATCAAGGTTTCAACGCCAATAAAAGCCAAAACGGCTAAGGCTACGTGGCCATAAGTTCGGCTAACAAAAGCTGCTTTTCGGTCTTCTTGCAAAGCTGAAATAGGTTGAAAATAAGTTGAGTCTTCCATGATTGTTTTTTTAGTTTTAAATTTTAGTGGAGCTAAGTTACGATTAGATTTTTGCTTTCTTAAATTTTTGAGCAAAAAAAAAGCTAGTGTTCGTTTTATTTAACACTAGCTTTTGTGGTTTAGAATTTTAAATTAAGCATTCACCACAGGCGAACCTGCTAAAATCTCGGCACTGGCGTTAGATTTGAATTGCTCAAAGTTATCGTTAAAGGCCTGAGCCAACTCATTGGCTTTGGTTCGATAAGCCGCTTTGTCTGCCCAAGTATTTTCTGGCGAAAGGATGTCGTTTGGTACTTCCGGACATGTATTTGGCATGTTTAGACCAAAAATATCGTGGGTTGTATACTCCACGTTTTCCAATTTACCTTCAAGTGCGGCTGTAATCATCGCTCTGGTATAACCAAGCTTCATTCGCGAACCAACACCATACTCACCACCAGACCAACCTGTGTTCACAAGCCAAACATTAACGTCGTTTTCTTCCATTTTCTTTCCGAGCATTTCGGCGTAGAATGTTGGATGAAGCGGCATAAATGGCGCTCCGAAACAAGCTGAAAATGTAGTTTGTGGTTCTGTGATTCCAGCTTCGGTTCCAGCAACTTTTGCGGTATAACCAGAAATAAAGTGGAACATTGCCTGACCTGAGTCAAGTTTAGAGATTGGAGGCAAGACACCAAAGGCATCACAAGTCAAAAAGAAAATATTTTTTGGTCGTGGCCCAACAGATGGCACTTGGATATTGTTGATGTGGTAAATAGGGTAGGAGACACGTGTGTTTTCTGTCTTTTCAACGTTTTCGAAGTCTACTTTTTTGGTTCCATCAAAGAAATTGATGTTTTCTAAAATAGCTCCAGGTTTGATGGCATTAAAGATATCTGGTTCTTTTTCAGCAGTCAAATCGATGGTTTTAGCATAACATCCACCTTCAAAATTGAATACTGAAGATTTTGCCCAACCATGCTCGTCGTCACCAATTAATTTTCGTTTAGGGTCGGCAGAAAGTGTGGTTTTTCCTGTTCCCGAAAGTCCGAAAAAGATAGCTGTATCGTTGTCATCTCCCACATTGGCAGAACAATGCATCGATAAGGTGTCTTTTTGGAAAGGTAAAATGAAGTTTAGAGCAGAAAAAATGCCTTTTTTGATTTCGCCGGTATAACCCGTTCCACCAACCAAAATCATTTTCTTGTCGAAACTAAGTACAGCGAAATTCTCTTGACGCGTACCGTCTTCAGCAGGATTTGCTAAAAAACCAGGCGCGTTAATCACGGTCCATTCGTTTTCAAAGTTTTCGATTTCGGCTTCGCTTGGGCGAATAAACATATTGTATACAAACATGTTCGACCAAGGAAATTCGTTGATTACCGTTACGGGCAATTTATAGCTTTCTTCGGCACAAGCGTAAGCATTTCGAGCGTAAATGGTTTTTCCACTCAAATAGCTCATCATTTTGTTGTAAAGTTTATCAAAATTTGCCGCCTCGAACGGAATATTGATATCTCCCCACCAAACGGCATCTGCGGTGATGTGGTCTTTTACAATGAATCGATCTTTTGGCGATCGACCTGTGAAACGTCCTGTGTCAATGGCCAAAGCTCCTGTATCAGTCAGTTGCCCTTGTCCATTATTTACTGTAATTTTTGTGAGTTCCTCGGCTGAAAGGTTCCAAGAAACGGTAGCGTCGGTGATGCCCATTTTGGTTAACGAAAACGACTTTGGACGCGATCCCTTTTCAATCATTACTTTGTTTTTTTGATTAATGAGTCGCAAAGGTAAACATCTTTAATTAGTTCTCAACTTTAGTTGCCGTATTTTTCGAATCGTGTTTAGACAAGTTATAAGATTAAAAACAGGTTAAGGTCTTGATTATGTGGTGTTTTCTTCACTTTTTAGCAACAGAATTATTTGTATTTTCCAAAAAGTTCAATTAATTTTTTTTGGCGATATTCAAAAATTTCCTCCAATTTTGGTTTCACTAAAAAAGGATGTACTAATTGTCCTAAAATTCCCATGGGAACTTTATAATCGATAATATCTTCCATTTCTACACCACCATCAATTTCTTTGATAAAATGTTTATGATGCCACAAAGCGTAAGGTCCAAAACGTTGCTCATCTACAAAATATTCATTGTCTTTTACATGCGTTATTTCTGTAAGCCATTTGGTTTTTATGCCCAAAATAGGTGTAACACTATATTGAATAATTTGCCCTGGAAACATGGGTCTGTCTGCGCCAGAAAGAATATCGAAACTCATATAATCTGGTGTAATTGTTTTTAAATGCTTTGGATTTGATAAGAATTCCCAACCTTTTTCTAATGAAATTGGTAAATTTTGTTTTTTATGAAGTCTGTATATTTTCATCTTAATTGTGAATTAGAAATCTGACATCGCACAACGTTCAAAAAGTAGCTGAGGTAAGTTGTAGGTTGATGATTGTTAATTTCAAAAAAATAAACTGTCCCAAAGTTTACCGACCAAAGCTCAATGTTTTAATGGCAATGAACATGTTCAAGAGATTGGTTCGAATCTATTTTTGGACTGAGGTAAGGAATGCCTAAATTTGAGCCTCTAATAATGAGTAGTAGGCCAAAAAGAAGCATGGTGATAGGAAGGAGTTTTCGGAAGCGGCGTTTCAGATTTTCGTTCAAAAACTGACCAAGGTAAGGCAGGGCAAACATCACAGGCAAGGTGCCGAGGCCAAATAAAGCCATATAGCTTGCGCCCATATACCAGGTGCCCGAAACTACAGCTGCCGCCAAAGCCATATAGACCAGTCCGCAAGGCAACAAACCATTGAGTATACCTAGGGTAAATATAGCGGAATAGCTTCGTGTTTTGAGCAAGGTTCGGAAGGTGTTTTTTAAGTTTCCTAAGCCCGAAAAGACAGAGGATTTGAGTAGTGTACGGCCTTTTGTTAGCCAAGGAACAAGAACAGACAGAACGATGGCCGTGCCTAAAAAAATAGATATAGTTTGCTGAAAACCAGAAAGTGTTATGAATTGACTGATCAGCCCAAAAACAGCTCCAAAAACAGCATAGACTAAAATCCGACCACTATTGTAGAGCAATACGCTAAACAGGCGTGCTTGCGAGCTGTGCTGTTTGATCGGGATAGCTAAGGCCAAAGGACCACACATGCCCAAACAATGCAAATTGCCTACTAAGCCCATCAATAAAGCTGCCCAGGCTAAGGTCATTTTAGTTCAATTGTGTGTTCAAAATAGTATGTCGTTCCCTCAGATTCTAAGCTAATTTTGACCTGATAGCGTCCGCTGACAAATTTAGTTTTGTCCAAAATCTGACTGTTTTGTCGAGACTTTAGTTCAATACGTTTGTCGAGCTTGGCGTTGTTGGGCTTAAAAAAATGAATGCTTCCCCGAATGGTTTTGTTTTCAAAATCGGAAGGATAATCGATCTTAATTTTGCTTTTTGTTTGCTCTATAAGCAAGTTGCCTTTTAGACTTTTTGCCTCATGAATAGCGTCAATTTTGGTCTGATAGTCTAGCTCCTGATTGTAATAATCCTGAGCATGTAATTCTGCATTTGTGCTTGTCGCCTTAAACACCATCAGCAAAATAAAGGCCATAAAAACGATGATAACGATGGCAATGCCTGTTCCCCAATTAATTTTCATAATAAATTGATTTACAAATTATTAAATTCGATTAACCCACAATGAGCAAACAAACGGAAGGTTCGTGAGCCTGTAGTTCATGAAATTCGTCGAGCGGAATATTGTATTCGTCAAACGGCTTGAGTTCTGCTGTTTCTCTATCCGAGCAATAGTCTACTTTGCCCTGCACTACAACGAGCTTGGCGCGCGCTGGTGCCTTATGTTTTTTGAGCACTACGCCTGTGTTTAGCCCAATGGCAATCACTTTGAAAGATTCGGCCTTTTGTACGATTTTAAAAACAGGTTTGTCGCTTGTTTTGAGTTCTTCTTTTAGTGCGTTCATAGTGGATTTTATTTTAATCTCTAAACCTAAAACTGTGGCCCGAGAAAGTTAGTTTTCACTTTTTCTATCAGTTTTCCTTCGCTATAAACGCCCAATTCAAGCTTTATTTTTCTGGATTCTAAATCTTCTTTGTCAATCAGAATCATAAATTTTCCTTTGGCTTCGTCTTGGGGGTTTAGATGCAAGGGGTCTCCAATGAGTTGTATTTCAGCGTCTCTGTCCAGTACTTTGATTTCTACGGGCAGCGCTAGATTGGTTTTATTGACCAAGCTGATGTCGTAGAGGTTACTGATTTGTCCTTTTTCTAGTTCCTGAAATAGTGTTCCTCTGGTTCTCAAAATAGTAGCTTCCATGTCCGATCTATTGAGCAACAAGGCTGTCATGATGCACATCAGCAAAACCAAAACGGCAGAATAGGCCTTCATCCGAGCGGTTAATCTGAATTTAGATTTATGTTCGATGCGGTCGGTTGAGGTCAGGCGAATGAGTCCTTGTTCTAAACCAACTTTATCCATAATGTCGTCGCAGGCATCCATACAGGCTGTGCAATTGACGCATTCGAGCTGTGTACCATTTCTAATGTCAATGCCTGTAGGACAGACGTTTACGCAATGTCCGCAGTCGATGCAATCGCCTTTGTCGGTGTCTGATCTGTTTTCATTCTTTTTAAATCTTCCCCGATGTTCCCCTCGTTTATAGTCATAAGCAACGGTTAGCGATTCGTCATCCAAAAGAACGCCTTGCAGCCGACCATAGGGACAAACTACGGTGCAGACTTGTTCGCGCATTTGCGAAAAAACAAGATAGAATAGAGTTGTGAAAACCAAAATAGCTATAAAGCCTCCGATGTGCTTTGAGGGCGGTTCGGAAATAATCTGAAAAAGAACTTCGTAGCCAATGATGTAGGACAAAAACAGGTTGGCAATCACAAAGGAAATCAACCAGAAAATGAGTTGTTTACTGATTTTTTTTAACCATTTATCTGTTGTCCACGGCCCATCATTTAGTCGCTTCTGTTGTTTCCAGTCGCCTTCTATCCAATATTCTATTCGTCTAAACACCAGCTCCATGAAAATGGTTTGTGGGCAAATCCAGCCACAGAACAAGCGTCCATAAACTACGGTAAACAAACTCACAAAGAGAATTAGAATAACCATCCCGAGGGCAAAAATATAAAGGTCTTGTGGCCAAAATATTTGTCCAAAGATGATGAATTTACGCTCTACAACGTTGAACATCAAAAGTGGGTTTCCTCCAATTTTAATAAACGGTGTTACAAAAAGAAGCGTGAGTAGCAAATAGCTTAGCAGTTTACGTTTGTTGTAGAATTTACCTGAGGGTTTTTTGGGGTAAATCCAAATACGTTTCCCTGAGTCGTCTACCGTCGAAATGGCGTCTCGAAACTGGCTACTTGATTTTTTATCTGATGTCTTCTTCACGTCGTCTATTAACTTTTGCGAATCTAAGTTTATTCGTTATCTTTTTTTCCTTCGGCGGCTTTTGGGTTGGGCGGATTAGTGCCTTGTAGCGAAAGCACAAAAGAAGCTACTTGCTGCATCTGGACGGGGTTTAGCTCATCCTTCCAGCTTTTCATTCCTCGTTCGGCGCCATATTTTATGGTTTTGAATACCGATTTAATGTTTCCGCCATAAAGCCAATATTCATCAGCTAAATTGGGGCCAACTGTACCTTCTCCGCCACCACCATGGCAGACCTTACAATAGGTCATATAGAGGTCTTTTCCGCTATTGATATCCGAAGCATCGGCAAGTAAAACAACCGAGTTTTCGTCAACATTCAAGGCTTGAGACTCTAAATAAGCTTGTACTTTTTCGTTTTCAAAAGCCATTTCTTTGAGGTATTCTTCGGTTTGTAGGTCGCCCGTTTTAAACACATGATAAACGCTCATGTAGATAATTCCAGAAACAATACTGAGGTAAAATCCCCACTTCCACCAAGGTGGCAAGTTGTTGTCTAGCTCTCGGATGCCATCGTATTCGTGGTCGGTCTCAACCTTAAATTCTTCTTCAATCGGCACGGCGTCTGTAAGAAGTTGTGTTACCGAAACTGCTGGTTTTTTAGCTGCTTTTTCGGCCGCTAATTCTTCTTTTGTCTTGTCGATGTTGACAAATTGTTGAAGCAAACCTTTGAGATACCAAATGATAGCCAATAAAATAAGATCGAGCAGGGCAATAAAATAGAGCGATTGCTGATTGATAGACGATAAAAAAGATTGACTGTCGGCAACAGCAGCGGCCTCAGGCGAAAGTGCCCAAGAAGACCAAGTTGCCGAAAACAAAAAAGGTAAAATGATGAGGGTTTTGGTTTCTTTACTGATTTTAGAAGTCTTAATGAGCGACCATTTACGCTCTAGCTTAGCTTTAAATACTTCGCTCTGCACGATGGCCGAAATGGCTTTTACCATTACGTAAATAGCAATTAATTCTACTGCTGTTACCAGCATCAGCACCCAAAAAGTAGCTTGTGTGTCCATGTTGTTCTAATTTCTTTTTGTTACAAATACAATATGCTTATTGCAAAGGATAATTACTCACTTCGTCTATTTTCGATTTATCAGCCTTGATGACTCTCCAAAGCAAAACAGCAAAAAACAAAGTAAAAATACCGAGCGAAATAATGGGATAGATTTCGATGCCATCAATGCTGGTCATGTGGTGTTTTATGAACTTGAGCATAAGGTTTAGTTTAATTAGTTTTTGAATCTGGATTCAGTGTGTCTTCGCTTTGCTTATGAATGTCGGAACCTAAACGCTGAAGGTAGGCAATAAGCGCAATGATTTCTTTTTTCTTGAGCTTTTCGGCAGCTTCGGGGCTTACACTGTTTGTTCCAGATTTTAAGTCATTTAGAATGTTTTGAGCAATAGTCGATGCTTGTTTATACATATTAAGCTCAACTTCATCCTCAAATCCTTCTTCATACGGCACGCCTAAGGTTCGCATAGCGGCTATTTTGCGCTTGGTCAACGAAATATCCAAATCATCATCAATCAACCACGGGTAGGCTGGCATGATAGAACCTGGCGAAATGCTTTCGGGGTCGTCCATGTGTAGGTAATGCCACGAGTCTGGTCGGTTTTGCTTGTTTCCAACGCCTTCTCGATGCAAATCTGGCCCGGTTCGTTTTGAGCCCCATTGGAATGGATGGTCGTAAACAAATTCGCCTGCTTTTGAGTATTCTCCGTAGCGTGCGGTTTCAAAACGCAAAGGTCTAACCATCTGAGAATGACAGTTGTAGCATCCTTCTCGGATGTATAAGTCTCGCCCTTCTAACTCTAATGGTGTATAAGGTTTTACACTCGAAATCGTCGGTACGTTTGAGCTTACTAAGAACGTAGGAACAATTTCAACAATTCCACCAATAAGTATCACAACAAAACTAAGAACCATCAAGGTTACAGGCTTTCGTTCAATTACTCGGTGCCAATATTCGTTTTTGTGCTTCTTTTCTGAACCTAGGCTTAAAGCTGGAGCTTCGGCTGGCTCGTTGGCCAAAAGCGTACCAAGCTTCATGGTTTTGAGTAAGTTGTAGCTCATCAGTAGTGCACCAATGATGTAAATAGATCCTCCAACCACACGCATGGTGTAGTATGGTTTCAGTTTGGTTACGGTTTCAAGAAAATCTTTATTAACTAAAGTACCGTCTGGATTGAAATCTTGCCACATCAACCCCTGAACCAAGCCTGCCCAATATATCGGGATGGCATACAGCACAATACCTAAAGTGGCAAGCCAAAAGTGCATATTAGCCAGTTTGCCTGAGTAGAGTTTGGTTTGATAGATTTTCGGAATCAACCAATAGAGCATACCAAAGGTCAGCATACCATTCCAACCCAAACCGCCTACATGAACGTGGGCAATGGTCCAGTCGGTAAAGTGGGAAAGAATATTAACGGTTTTGAGCGACATCATGGGGCCTTCAAAGGTGGCCATACCATAACAGGTAATTGCTACAACCATAAATTTTAGAACGACACTTTCCTTGACCTTGTCCCAGGCTCCTCTAAGTGTTAGCAATCCGTTTAGCATACCGCCCCAAGATGGTGCAATAAGCATGATGGAGAATACAACGCCTAAAGATTGCGCCCAATCAGGTAGAGATGTGTAGAGCAAATGGTGTGGGCCTGCCCAAATATAGATGAAAATCAGAGCCCAAAAGTGAATAATAGACAAACGGTAAGAATAGACAGGACGATTGGCAGCTTTTGGTACAAAATAGTACATCAAACCTAAATAGGGTGTCGTCAGGAAAAAAGCTACGGCATTGTGTCCGTACCACCATTGTACCAAGGCATCCTGTACGCCAGCATACCAAGAGTAACTTTTCATAAAAGATACAGGTAATTCAAACGAGTTGACAATATGCAAAACGGCAACGGTAACAAAGGTGGCTATAAAAAACCAAATGGCAACATACAGGTGTTTTACTCTTCGTTTGAGGATGGTGGCAAACATATTCCAACCAAAAACAACCCAAAGCACGGTGATGGCAATGTCGATAGGCCATTCCAGCTCGGCGTACTCTTTTCCCGAGGTATAGCCCAAAGGAAGAGAAATAACGGCAGACAGAATAATGATTTGCCAGCCCCAAAAATTAATATTACTTAGCTTGTCGCTCCACATTCGTGCTTTTAGTAGGCGTTGTAGAGAATAATAAACTCCAGCAAAAATACCATTGCCCACAAAGGCAAAAATAACGGCGTTGGTGTGTAGAGGTCTAATACGCCCAAAAGACAACCACGAGGTAAGGTTGAGCTCAGGCCAAACCAATTGACTCGCTGCCAAAAGGCCGACGAGCATCCCGATGATGCCCCAAATTACGGTGGCTATGGCAAACTTCTTTACGATTTTGTTGTCGTACGAAAATTGTTGTAATTCCATCTTTACTAATTAGTTGATTGTTGTTTTTTTTGCTTTTCCGAACCTTGATCAATCTTCCCGTCGTCAAACAGCATCCGAACAGACGGACTGTAATCGTCGTCGAATTGCCCGTCTTTTACGGCCCACAAAAAAGCGGCTAAAAAACAAAGCGCAACGCCAACACTGATCAAGATGAGGAGATATATCACATTCATTGGCGCAAAAATGACCATATCTGCGCAAGGGAAAGGCAAAGCTTGTCAGTTTAAAAACTGATTTATATCAGCATTAGCTTTTTTGTTGCCCTCCGCTACTTAGTTCCACAAAAGACTAAGATTCAGACACAACATCAAGCACTCAGAACCAGAAAAGCATCAGGGCAAACTCACACTTTTATTTTTGGTGATTTTTGAATCGTAAACTGCTTATTTTTCATCACTTTGAATGATTTTCATGATTCCAAAATTAAAATGTTGTATCAATTTCTAATATTCACCATCATTTCGATTACATTTTGGCAGTATTTACTTTGTTTTTCAAAGTATGAGTTTGCCCTGGGATTTTGATGACTAAACTTTGTGAGATTAAAAAAAAAAGTATTACTTTTGGTTTATATTTAAACGTAAATTAACAATAATATCTTTGAATTATGAATCTAAAACAGACCTTTTTATATACTTGGCTATTTCTTTTGTAGCCTTGTGTTTCGCACAACAAACAGTACAGCCAAATCAGATTATAAATATAGCGGACTTAGTCCTACAGATTTCTCCCCATTTTATTATCATGAGTACGCAAATCATGGTATACAAAACCCCGAAAGAGGTTATGAGATTAAAGCTGGTGTTATAGATATTTTTACAACAAATTATAGTCCCGACCCAAGTTTTGAGTTCTCTTATCCGCAATACCAGCTCAAAGGCGATGCGTTTTATGAAAACATAAGCTCTGCAGATAATACCATTGGCTGGTCTACTTTAGAGGACTACATAATGCAAAATGACTATTGTAGAGATGGGATTAGTTTAGTAGAAATTGAAGAATATGTCAATTTTACGGAAGACAACTTGCTCAACCAAACGCCTTTGCGAACCCAAGATTTAGAAGCTTCAGATGAGGTATTTAACTACCTCAAACGTTTTGGACTAAAAGCCCGTTTGATAATGAACTCTTCGTTTCAGACGTTTCAGAATTATCCTGTAGATAGTATTACATTGTTAAATCCATTATATGATCCGTATAAGTTTGATGAAGCATCCCCTTTATACGATCAACGAAAAGAAGGCTTACAGTTTTATTTAAACCAAATGCGACCGCATTACACTAACTCCAGTAAGTTTATTGCAAATGTAAATGCGGGTTGGCTGTCGTTTCCTTGGGACAACAATACCTATAGACATTCAGATAAATGGATGGAGTCAAATTATGATAATTGGCAGCTCTACCCAATAGGCTACGAGCGTTCTCCTTTTGGTAATTATTCTACTACGATTACCAACTTAACAAATGAAAAAAACACTTATAGAGAAAGTAAACAAAAATTTGATTGGAACACCACTCATGGGCGCGCAAGTGCAGCTTATATTCACCAATCAAATTCATTAGAACATTATACACAGACCCGAGCTATTGTTTTAGTCTCCTTGTTTCATTGCTTTGACTATCAAAAAGTGCTCTTAGCTTCTCCAGTGGCATTTATGAGGCATGCTACCTTTCTAGGAGCACATGGCTCTTTGCAAGTTAATCCTGCGGCGCATTGGCTTTGGCATTACCCTTATCACGGACATGCTCAAAATTTTTGGACAGGTCATCTTAGTCAAACTGATAACACAGAACCCTTGTGGGGGCATATGTTTAACGACAGTATAGGTCGTTTTGGTTTATATGATGGTGCCTTTGCTGGCGATACTTACGACCACGCTTGGACAATTAGTGGCGGTGAACAAAATAAAATTCATTGGCACCATGATTATTTTACAAATGAAATCATTCTAGGAGTTGATTGGGCGGATCATTATATCGGAACGCCAAACTATTTATTACGAAAATACCGCCAAAGTTTTTGGAATCATGGGGAATTACCTGTTTTTGAGACAACAGATCAACAAACAACAAACAACTCTTTTTCACTAACAACAAATTGGACTTACACTTTTAATGTGAATTACAACTATTTTAAGCAATGGTATCTTATTGATGAATTTGGCAATATAGACTTAAATGAACAATACGACTACGAAGTAGCTGAAAAAATAACTGATGGTCGCTTGCAAGATGGCTTGATGTCTGCACTAAAAATGCGATATTTTAATTATACTTCTTTTAGTTTGGCGCATAACAATAAACTTGATGGTCGTTCTTATTATGAAATGCATGCTCCACAATTTAGAAATCAGAGTGTTATAAGTCAATGGAAAGTGCCAGATAGTCACTTAGCCGATGGATTAAGACACTTTGCAATGCCACTGTCCGATTTATATTTTAATGATACTAGAAGTCCTTACGACTATATTCGTGATCATTTAGGTTATCGTTTAGAATTAACTAATGCCTATGTATGGCAGGGTGGCGATGGTGCATTGAGTTTAAAGGCAGGTTTCTATAACCGAGGCTTTACGGCACCTCAGAACCCGAGAGTGTTTTATTTTGTTATCTTAGATTATAACACCAACCAAATTTTAAGTCAACATGAAGTATCGGGAGGAGATATAGATTGGAAGACCTGGTATCCTGATGAGTTTTCAAAATCTGAAAACGAATTTGATAACACAACGGATCCTAATTTTAATGACGGTATTGGAAATTATGAAATTGGCACACACAATTCCTTAGAAGGAAAATATGTTGGTGGTATTCCATTTGGTGATTATGGAGACCATTGGCATCATACGCCTTTGGTCAATCAGTATACGCCTATACCTTATGCCATTGGCGTTACTATTCCGAATCTATCAGATGGTCACTATAAGTTCGGACTTTTAGCACCAGATATGGATAGCACATTAAGCAACGATCCTAAGTATGCAGTGAAATTCGCCAACCAAACTTCCTATATGACAGAAACAGGCGTAACCGTTTTAGGAGCTTTTGATATCGTAAACGGCAGAATAGAAGAAGGACTAGATTCTGATGTCGATGGGAAACCAAACACAGAAGACCCAACACCCTATAACCCTATTGAATATAATGGAGGTATGGATTTGCCTTTAAATCATCCCTGCAACGGCTTTTCTATTGAAACGCCTTCCACTATGTGTCACTATTAAAATCAAACAATTATGAAAACGTATAAAACCTACTTATCCATTTTTTTTGCTTTACTATTAAGTTTAGTTGCTCAGGCACAAACTATAGAGCCCGTATATAATTACATTACACCTAGTGTTTATCCAGATTCAGTAAAAGTAAGATGGGAATTTGAAACCACTGCTACTCCCTTAGACGTTGATTCCTTTACTTTTGGTTTTGGCCTTGAAAACGCAGAGGAAACAGATTCATTTTATGTTGAAGTAACTGCCAAAGTTAAACTTGATTCTACAGGTATACCATGGACTATTCCTACTGAATATAATTATCAGTATTCTGTTGAAAAAAATGTTCCATTTTTTGACCTCTATTATACGCATCAAGTGACTTTTAATGGAGAAGTTTACGATAAACTACTAGGAACAGGTGTTAATTATTTTTATGATGAGTTGAAATATAATCCTTCCTATCCAAAAGCCCCGTTTAACGCCACTTCTGGTTATGGGGAATATCATTTGACAAGTAATCAGTTTAATTATGTTACAAATCAAACAGAACCAGATTTTATTGCTTATAAAACTACTTTATGTCAGGCTACTTGGTATGGTGCTATAATATCTTCCGGACCGTTTAACATTCCAAATTTGTTTCTGGCACCTTTTGACCCGTCTCAACCTGTATTTTATGGTACGCCCTCAGTACTTTTACAGGGGGCTGATACTAATGTTTCTACAACTTTTCTTTTGACACATCCCGATACAATTCCACATGAATTTTATATGGATGCTCAAAATTTTGATTATAAATCCTATTTATTCTACCCAGTCTACAGCCAAGAAATCTGTTTAGGCGATCAGTTTGAGGTCAATAGCGAGGTTGTTATTAGTTCGGGTTTATACCTAGACAGCCTAACAACCA
>JBMYYR010000049.1:0-13985 GCA_049609625.1 Flavobacteriales bacterium
TTTAGACCGATGTCCAGACAGAGGATTTGAAGGTTTTAAACGCTATATTGGCATTGGTGTAGTGGCCTACAATTTGAAAAGAATAGGTAGAGAACTTCTAAAACAGGAACGCCTTAAAGCAAAAAAGAAACGCCCAAAACGGGCCGCCTAAAAAAGCGCAAGCAAAAAAACAAGGGGAACGTGCGTCAAAATCCAAACAAAAATAGCGAAAATGTTAATAAATTGTTGAAAAATTGTTGAAAAGAAAAAAATACATCATATTAAGCCTCAAAAAAACTAAACTGAAAACTAAACCCCGATACTCAAAATTGATTTTTTGAAAAAATATGGGGTTTTCTTGCTGGCACTACTTAGATTGAGAAACGTGCGGAGAAATTCTTCTTTTGAACGCGCAAACTCAACCATTTGTTTCCACGTTTCTGCCCCACAAATCACCGAAAGTATTCCTATGCCAAGGATGTCCACTAAATCGTGTAACTGGTTTATATGGCTCCTAGGGTCTTCTATACTACCGAAAATACTGAATAATTTACCTCCCGTCTTCATGTCTTTAATTTATTGATTGTCAACACAATATACGAAAATTAAATCATTTAACTTGTTGTTTTTTAGTATTTTATTCCATTATTTTTTAAAAAAAAGTGTGAGTTTGCCCTGCTCTCAACCAGGTGCATGGTGGATGTATTTTTTTAATCACAACCTAGAAGACAGTCGATTTGGTTTTCAAGGTGATGTTCAATATCGTGATTGGCAAGGTTTGGGAGATATGGAACAACTTCTGTTGCGTGCTGGAGCAACGTATCGACCTCAAAATACGACTGTAAAGCTGACCTTAGGTTATGCACACATAACATCAGGACAGTTTGGGGAGAGCAATAACACGACTACCGAAAGCCGTGTCTACCAAGAGGCTGTGATGCCTAATAAAATTGGGAATAGGGTCTATATAACACATCGGTTTAGATACGAGCAACGATTTGTTGAAAACCAAGATTTTAGAACCCGTTATCGTTACAATCTTTTTGTAAATATTCCTTTAAACAAAAAAGAATTAGCACAGAAAACCTATTACTTGGCGCTCTACAATGAGGTGTTTGTAAACGGACAAAAAGAAACTGGCACGAATAGCACGGTAGAATTATTTGACCGAAATCGGACGTATTTAGGTCTGGGCTACATACTTAACCCAAAAGTTAAATTCCAGCTTGGTTGGATGAATCAAAAAACTGATGCCTGGGGCAAAGGCCAATTTCAGCTTAGTTTTCATCAAAATTTTTAACTAAAAACATTTTATTCACAACCATTTTAAAACCCAAAATTATGACAAACATGTTCAGAGTATTCACGCTATCAGTTTTAGCAACGGCCTTAGTTGCTTGCGACTGCGATGTAGCATCAAACAAAAACGCTGATTCTTCGGTAGTAAAAGAAGTAGAAAATGTGTCTTTAAAAGAGATTTTAACTGCGGACAAACAAGCCGCCTTGACGCCTGATGAAGTTATTGATCAGCTTAAAAAAGGAAATGAAAACTTTGTATCAAATCAATTAACTGCTATTGATTTCTCAGCACAGCGAAGCAAAGCGGCTACTGGCCAGTACCCAAAAGCCATTGTATTATCATGTGTTGATAGTCGTGTGCCTGTAGAAAATATTTTTGATTTAGGTATTGGCGATATTTTTGTTGCACGTGTGGCAGGAAATATCGAAAATAAAGATATTGTAGGTTCGATGGAGTACGCTACAGCAGTAGCTGGTAGTAAGGTTGTTGTTGTTATGGGGCATACTTCATGCGGTGCGGTTAAAAGCGCTATTAATAATACCGACGCAGCATCCATGGAAATGCACTCGCTTCAACACCTATTGGACGAAATAAAACCTGCGATGGCTTCTATTGAAACCGATGGAGAAAAATCTTCTAAAAACGTTAGTTTTACGACGGATGTTGTTAAAAACAATGCTGTAAAAACCGTAGAGGATATCCGCAAACAATCGCCCAAAATGGCTGCTTTAGAAAAAGAAGGTAAAATAAAAATAGTTTCTGCATTATACGACATTGCTACTGGTAAAGTTACCTTTATGGAGTAGTAGGTTGCGTACAAAATAAGTCAAAAAATGCGTTTAAAGCGCTGTGTCAAAACAAGATTCTGATGCAGCGCTTTTTTGTTTCACAAGTAATTGATGCGGAATACTTTAACCAAAATGCCGTATGGATTCTTTAGTAAACAGAAAATCAAAAAAAAATGAAGATAGAGCTTAATAATTTTCTTCACATCCGCTCTTAGCGCCTAACATCCACAAACTGCCCTTTTGTTCTAACATAAAAATCATTGTTGTACATCGCTTCACCTTGTACGCCAGGGAAATAATAATGACCTAAATAGGAGGCGTTTAGCATAACACGGAATACTTTTTTGGAACGGCTACTGAGGCTCATAAAATAATTCACTCTATCATCTCGGATGTCGGTGTAGTCGCATGATGAGTTTTCTGGTAAATCGAAATCGGTGAACCTTGTGTTGATAATTTCCCAACCGCTCGGGAAAATCTGAGAAACCGCTACATTTCGTAAAAAGGTCGATGTTGGGTTATAGACCTCAATTTCGGCAATAAAATTCTGACCTTGTTGTAAGCTACTCGGCACAATGGCATTGCCTTCCAAATCTTTGAATAAAGTCGAAATTTCTAAGCCACGCTGAGTACTACTTTCGTCTCCAACTTCGAGTTTTCCTTTGGCAACCACATTTACGAATAGGGCGCTATTACTTTTGTTTTCAACAACAAGTTTATGATTTCCTTTGGCAATACTGTCTCCAAAACTGATTAAAGCATCTTTACTTTCGTGATGTCCTTTTGAAACTCCATCTAATTGATAGTCAAAATGTAATGTATTTTCACTTTTATTTTTTTCTAAATATTTCGACATTGCCAGCAAAGCATAAGCTGTGGTTTGTGTGCTGTGCCACGTTGTTGAATTTAGACTTTCGGCAATGTGTTTTGCCTGATTGGTTGCTAATTCGGTTTCGTCAATAGAAAGGTAGGTTTCCAAAATCAAAGCTCTGTTTCTAAGATTGGAACCATAACTGTAACGATTATAGTTGCCGTAGCTTGCTAAATTGATGTTTTTAATAGATTCCACTAAGCCTTTTGCTATCGATTTTTGTCCGATGAGCGCATAAGCTTGAGCTAATCTGAATTTAGCTAAATCATTGAGTTTGTCTTCTTCTCGAAGTCGGTTCATAGCCGACAGGTTTTTCTGTCCACCCAAAGCCAAAACATACAATCTATAAGCCTGATTGAAGCTATGAGACGAGCCTTTTGTGTAATTAGAAACCTGATTTTGAAGATGATTCATATATTTTTCCTCAAAACCATAGGGCAACAGGTAACCTTGATTTTTGGCTTCCAAAACAAAATGACCAGCATAAAGTTCTGCCCAAGATTCATAATAGGATGAGTGTGGCCAATAGCTCAAACCTCCAGATGTATTTTGAAAACTTTGAAGTCGTCGAAGGGCAAGTTCAATGTTTTTCTGAATTTGCTTTTGTCTCTTTTCTGAAATGGCCATGGTTTCGCCTAAAACCAGCTGAGCAAAAGCTTTTGAGCTCGTTTGCTCCAAACAGCCATACGGATAACGAATCAAATAATTCAATCGACCTTCCATATTTATGGATGGGAAATTAGAAAATTCGACTGCGTAAGAATTGCTCCCAAGTTCGCCAAAAGCCTCAAAATCGATAGTCAGTTCGCCTTTTGTTGCGTTTTGTGTAGTCCATTTTCTGATTTCGTATGGATTTGGATTCACGACATCAATTTCGGTTTTATAAGTCGCTTTGTCGTTGTTTGATTGGGCAAGAAGTTCAATTTTTCCGATGGCTTGTTTCACGGTTTTGACTTCGAAATACGCCATTTGGTCTCCTTCTCCAGTAAAGTTTAATTTTTGTTTTGAAGGTCCAATCACTTCAAAAGCCTCATTCAATTTCAATTCTACATCAACCGTTTTAACCTTTTTGTCCATCACAAACACATTGACAGGCAAGGTAAAACGTTCGTTAGGGCTCAATGTTCTCGGTACAGAAGCCAAAAGCATCACAGGTTTTTTCACCGCACAGGTTTTTTCAGAACTTCCATACGCCTGAGTCATCGGGCTAGAAGCAACGACCATTGTTCGGACAGAACCAATATAATTTGGTAAAGTAATGGTGTGTGTTTTAGATTTGTAACTCAGCAATTCAAATGGACCAAAATGCATGGCAACAGGTCGGAATCGGTTGGCGCTTTTCTTTTTACCGCCAGCCAAATCGGCATCTCCACCAACAGCGAGCACCTGATTTGCCGTTCCGCCATAAGCTCCAATCACCTGATTGTACATATCCCAAGTCTTCACGCCTAAAGCTTCTTTGGCATAAAAGCTCGACCACGGATTTGGAGTGTTATAATTCGTTAGATCCAACAAACCGTCATCCACAATTTGAATGGTATAGGTCATCGGTTGACCTGCTTTTTCAGAAACTTCGACCGTAAAACTGGTTTCAGGTTTCAGCTCGTCTGGCATGGTTATAACAGGTTCCAGTTTTGTTTCTGGATTATTGATATTCAGATTCTTAACGCCGTATAAGCGCATTGGTTCGTCATTTTCGGTTTCGGCGTGTTTTTGTAAATGATGAGCAAAAATGTAGATATTCGGACTCATACGTTCATCTATTTTGAGTTCAAAAACGCTGTTACCATTTTTAGATTCCACCCAAAAGGTTTCAAGAATATCAGTTGAGGTTTCGATGCTCAACAAGGTTTTTCCTTTTCCGGTAGATGGAATGGTGATTTTGGCGGTTTCACCAACTTTATATTCTTCTTTATCAGTAGAAAAATCGAGCGAATGCGCAGTTTCATTATTCTGATTTCCTCGGTATCTGCCCACCCATTCTTCATCATCGGCATACACCACTTCGGAAACAATATGACCACTTTCTAAATCCTTAACCAAAACCAAATACCTGCCCCAAGTATTTTCTGGAAACGTAACATTGAAATCTGTTTTTCCTTTCGAGTTGGTTTTCAGTTCTTTATCGATGACTAATTCATGGTCGATGCCATTCAAAAACTGAGACATGCTCGAATTTCGAGATTGCCACCACCAACGCCATTGAATTTTATACACTTTGGCTTCGATGCTTCTGTTTGCTAATGGTTTTCCATTTTTATTGAGGTTCACTAAACCAAATTGATGTGCTTTCCCGTTCACTAAAGTTCCCCAACGATCGGCGCCATCAGGACTTTTTAGTCCAGCGAAACTTTCGTAAGTATAGGCGTCTTTTGAAACGACATTAATACTAAAATCACCACCTTTCTCATAAACTTTTGAAAGGAAATGACTGCGAACCAAACCAGAAGAGTAGGGGTCGAGTTCGAGATCGAAAGAAAAATCAGCAGCTCCATTTTCATCCAACTCACCATCAAAAACAGTTAAGTCATCGTAGTTTACTTTATTTCTGGAAAAGGTATTGTTAAAATTAAAAGCAGGAAATTTTTCAAAACTCAAGGCTTTACCTTGGGTTTTAACTTGAATGTCAGCTTTTAAGTTTTTGGCAATGGCGCCATGCAACCACGTTGACGAAATAGTTCCTTCAATAGATTTACTGAGATCTAAAAACTCATCCTCAAAATCTAAATTAATTTTAAGTCGATTTGGTTTTACGGTTTCAATTTTTGCAATCTTTTGAAACACCTGAGATCCAACACGGACTTTTACATGCCAATTTCCCGTTTTGTCTTCGGTTTTTGTTCTAAATTCATGGAAGTACACCTGATTCAAATGTGATTTCACGACGCTTTTATCCACCAATTTCGATTCGGCATTATACAATTCAAAAATCACAGGTAAATCTTGCGGTTTTTTACGTTTAGAATCATCCAAAACAAAGGTAACCGGCAAAGCATCTCCAGGTCTACGAACGCCTCTGTCAAAATACATAAAGCCTTTCAAACCATCCTTCATCCGTGTTCCCGACACATTATAATCGGCTAATGAAAGCGACAAACCATCCATAATTTTTAGGTAGGTTTTCTCTTTGTTTCTACTCACCACCAAAAAGGCGGCTTGTTGGTCTTTGCAATCAATTTCGCAATGCCCTAAACTGTTTGTTTTTCCGCTGGCGATGACTTGTTGTTGGTAGCTGTAAAGATCAACCTTCGCATTCCCAACTGTTTTATTATCAATCATATCCACCACCCAAGTGTGAATCGAGTTGTTGGCATCTTTTTTAGCGATAACACCAAGGTCGGAAGCCAAAACATTCATGCTTTTTTTCAATTTATTTTTCTGATAATAATAAAAAGAAATGCTGCCCGGATTATCTTTATCGTTCCAGTCAATCAACTCGTAGTCAACTCGTTGATAGTGTAAGTCATGATTGTAGTTAGCTTCGTAGGTCTTAAAATCGGCACTTTTTTCAAAACTATAAGCCGATTCTTTTGGACCGAATGAAAGTTCGACACGATAAACGGCGCCAGGATCTACCGCAATAAGTTTTGCTAAATCGATCGCATGAACGCTACTGCTGTGCGCTTCGGGATTGTTGTCCTGAAATAAAGGATGTCTTTTAGCATATATTTCATTTCCAACCTGATGCAAGTCATTGGCCGAAGAAAAATTGCTGTTGTTTTGGAGGAATTGTAAAATATTATTTTGATGAATTTTGAATACTTTGACATAAACTCCAGATAAGTTTGTGCTTTCAAAATTGATTTTCAATCCGTCCGAATTTGGCAAAATACTGCCTTTGCTCAGGAGTTTTAATTCCGGATTTTGCTGTTTAAAATGAATAAGTTCTTGATAATCAGTTTTTAATTGAAAACCACTTTCATTACTCAAACCTTTTAAAATGACTAGATGTTCTGAGCTTTCGAGTCTTGTTTTAGGGTAAATGCTCAATTTGCTTCCATCCACCGAAAAGGTGCATTTAATGTTTTTTCCGAGCTGAACCAAGCCTTCAAAGTTTTGATTTTTCTTTAATGGATCAGAAAAATTGACTTCGATCACTTGATTTTTTGTGTCTTTGAGATGTGTGCCTAGATGTTTGAATTTATTTTTTCCTGGAACTAAAAGTTCACGATCAATATTCCGATCTAATCCGATTTTTGTTCCATAAAATGTAAGTGCTTTGACGGCGTCGTCAACTTCTCTAGTAAGGCTATCGATTTTAAAATTAATTTGTTTTAGCCAAACATTATCTTCCGATAACCATTTGATATTCAAATTATTATCATCTAAACAAGAACTAATCTCCGAAAGCTGAACGTAATCACTAAAATTAATGTGTCCAGAACAATAGCCCAGATTTTTGTTGTAGGCTTCGTAAGATCTTAAATTAAAATTGGCATTTAGTTTTGATGTCGTAAATTCAAATTCATAGACATTATCTGTTGTTGTTTTCGACAACAGATGTTCGTTAAATTTGACTTTGTAAGTCGTGTTGTATTCAAATTTTGTTTCGGGTGCAAAGCGGTATATGCCTCCAAAATCTTTAACAACTTTCCCTTCTACTTTTGGTTTAAATTCAAAAAGCAAATCCAATTCTTCTTGCATCAGCGTAGCCGCCAAAGTATCAGATTTTAGCTTTATAGAAATGGCTTCTCTACAGGAGCTTCCATTGGCTCTGTGGTAGCTGACCATACTAGTTTTAGATTGTTTAACTTGGTTTAAATCACCTTTTTCTCCACAAGAAAAAAGTAAAAATAAAGCTAAAGTTAAAAGTAGAAAACGTTTCATAGTCAGCGTTTTAGTGATGGATTAAAATTGAATTTCAGGAACTGAATCTGGACTAATAAGTTTGCCTTCGGTAACAGCTTTGATGTCTTCGATGCTAACACCTGGGGCGCGTTCAACTAAATGAAAAGCACCATCTCGTATTTCCATCACAGCCAAATTTGTAACTACTTTTGTTACACATTTCACGCCAGTAAGTGGCAAACTACAGGCTTTCAAAAGTTTCGATTGACCTTTTTTGTTGGCATGCATCATAGCCACAATAATATTTTGTGCCGAAGCGACCAAATCCATTGCACCGCCCATACCTTTCACCATTTTCCCTGGAATTTTCCAGTTGGCAATATCGCCGTTTTCGGCAACTTCCATCGCACCCAAAACCGTCAAATCAACATGTTGGCCTCTAATCATTCCAAAACTCTCCGCTGAGCTAAAAATCGAAGAACCAGAAAGTGTTGTAATCGTCTGTTTTCCAGCGTTTATCAAATCAGCATCGACGTCTTTTCGACTCGGAAACGGGCCCATGCCCAGCAAACCATTTTCGGATTGCAGCACCACATCAATACCTTCGGGAATGTGATTGGCAACCAGCGTCGGAATCCCGATACCGAGGTTTACATAATCTCCATTTTTGAGCTCTTTGGCTATGCGTTGTGCAATTTGATCTTTTGTTAATCCCATGATTTATAGTTTTTTAGATTTATTTTCGATAAAAATTCATCTCATCCATATATTGCCAAATAGCTTGAGGAAGCATCGCATTGGCGTTTTTGTTTTGATGAATACATTGGCGTATAAAGGTACTAGAAATTTGCATAAGAGGCGCATCGGCAACCAAATGAACGTTCGGGTGCTCGCCAAAACGATGTGCTTTTGAACCCGGACGTGGATAAACAAAGACCTGATGATGCTCTAAAATGGCTTCAAAATTTTTCCATTTATGAAAGTGTGATAAATTGTCTTCGCCGATGATGATAGAAAAGGTGTGTTGAGGATATTTTTCGGTCAAAACAACCAGTGTATCAATGGTGTAGGATGGTTTGGGGAGTTTAAATTCGACCTGAGAAGCTTTAAGTTTTGGAAACGATTCGATGGCCAATTCCACCAAAGCAAAGCGATGATAGTCTTCCAATAAACTCGATTGTTTTTTAAACGGATTTTGCGGACTCACAACAATCCAAACTTCCTCTAAATCAGTATGTTCGGCTATGTGGTTTGCTAAAACCAAATGCCCAATATGAATGGGGTTAAAAGAGCCAAAATAGAGTCCGATGTGCATCCTAATGTTCGATAAATGCTTTAATAATAGCTTCCGATTGTTCCAAAGCCTCTTCTAAATGGTTGTTTTCTATCACGCAATCAAACTGTTTTGCAAATTCCATCTCTCGTTCTGCTTTTGCCAATCGCATTTGTAGTTTTTCTTCACTTTCGGTGTTGCGGTATCGCAGTCGTTTTTCCAAAATATCAATGGAAGAGACGTTCACAAAAACCGACAAAGCTTGGTTGCCAAATTGAGTTTTGAGCGCCATGCCACCCAAGACATCAACATCAAAAATAGCTATTTTTCCGGCATCCCAAATACGTTGAAGTTCAGACTTTAAGGTGCCGTAAAAATGGTTGGGATACACTTCTTCCCACTCTACAAAGGCCTCTTCTTTGATGCGTTTTTTAAAGCCTTCGACACCTAAAAAATAATAATCTTTGGTGTCAATTTCGCCTACTCTTGGCGAGCGACTACAAGCCGAAATCGAAAATTCGAGTTCAGGAAAAACCGACGTCAAATGTCTAGTGATAGTTGATTTTCCAGCTCCCGAAGGCGCCGAAAAAATTAATAATTTGTTGTGTTCTGAACTCATAAAATGCTTACAAAATATTGAGTACTTGCTCTTTTATTTTTTCTAAATTATCTTTCATCTGGATAACCAATTTCTGAATCTCAGCATGATTAGCTTTTGATCCCAAAGTATTGATTTCTCTCCCGATTTCTTGACAAATAAAACTGAGTTTTTTGCCTTTACTGATTTGATCATTATCCAAAAACTCAACAAAATAATCACAATGGCTTTTTAGACGCATTTTTTCTTCGCTGATGTCAAATTTTTCGATGTAAAAAATCAATTCTTGTTCAAATCTATTTTGGTCAATCTGTTCTTTTTCGATGGCTTCGCCCAGATGCTTGTCGAGTCGAGCTCTAAGCTTTTCAATGCGCTCATTTTCAAAAGGTTCAACAGCTTTTAAATCATCCAAAATAGACTGAATCTGATGTCTAAAATCCGCAGCTGTTTTTTCGCCTTCCTGCAATCTAAAGGCTTGAACTTCGGCGCAAGCCTGCTCTACAAGTGTCTGAATAGCTTTCCACTCAATCGCCTCATCATCCTGATTTTTTTGCTCAAAAACATCAGGAAATTTCAAAAGTGTAGGTAAAACCTCAGCTTGAGAACCATAGTTTTTTAAAGCCTCCAAATAATGTTTCAAAGCCTCATGATTGATGACTTTAAATTGTTCGGAACCAAGTTGTTCAACATGTAAATTAACTTCCATTTTCCCTCGATGTAATTGCTCGCTAATCAAGGTTCTAATCTTAATCTCACTCGATTTATAAGCCGAAGGCAAACGCGTAAACAAGTCATTTTGTTTACTGTTTAATGTTTTTATTTGGATGCTAATCTTCTGATTGTCAATAATTTGCTCGCTCTTCCCGAAGCCAGTCATGGAATACAACATAATGCGGTTTTGGTTTAAGCTAACAAAGTTAAGTCAATTTCTGAGATTGGGCTTGTGTTGTGGATTCAAATTAGTTTGATTTACGTTTCAAAATCATTCAAGCACATTGATAAAGCTCAAACAAAGCTCAAATAAAACTCATTAACTCATCTAAATTCAATACATTTAAACCAAAGATTTTAGCAAAGATTTCATACTCAGGTTTTCATCCAAAATAGAATCTAATGCACTGAGCTGAATCCGTTTCTGACTCATGTCGTCTCTAAATCGGACAGTAATCGTATTGTCTTCTAAAGTTTGAGGATCAATGGTAATACAAATCGGTGTTCCGATAGCGTCTTGACGTCGATAACGTTTTCCGATGGCATCTTTTTCATCGTATTGGCAGTTGTAATCGAGTTTAAGGTCTTGTAGAATAGACTTGGCTTTGGCTTGCATTTCTGGCTTTTTGGTCAGAGGTAAAACTGCAATTTTCACTGGAGCTAAAGCTGGTGGAATAGCCAAAACAGTCCGTTTTGAGCCATTGACTTCTTCTTCTTTGTATGCCGCCGAAAGGACAGAAAGGAACAGACGATCGAGACCAACTGAGGTTTCAACAACATAAGGTGTGTAGGACGTTTCGGTTTCAGGATCGAAATAGGATATTTTTCTACCCGACAAACTTTCGTGGGCTTTTAAATCGAAATCGGTTCTGGAATGAATACCTTCTAATTCTTTGAATCCGAAAGGGAAATTAAATTCGATATCGGCAGCTGCATTGGCGTAATGCGCTAATTTCAAATGGTCGTGAAAACGGTAATTTTCTTCTCCCAAACCTAAAGCAAAATGCCATTTTAGTCGGAAAGCTTTCCAATGTTCATACCATTGCATTTCTTCTCCGGGGCGGACAAAAAACTGCATTTCCATTTGTTCAAATTCTCTTTGTCGGAAAATAAATTGACGCGCAACAATCTCATTTCTAAAGGCTTTCCCGATTTGAGCAATTCCAAACGGTATTTTTTGACGCCCAGATTTTTGAACATTTAAGTAATTTACAAAAATACCTTGAGCGGTTTCTGGTCTCAACCAAAGCGTATTGTCGTCGCCAGCCACAGAACCCATCGATGTGCCAAACATCAAATTAAACTGTCTAACTTCAGTCCAGTTTGCTGTTCCCGAAACAGGGCAAGTGATACCTAAAGAAAGAATCAACTCTTGAAAGGCTTTAAGGTCGTTAGCATTCTGACAATCAGCCAAAGCTTGTCCCGCAGCATCAATTTTAGCTTGATTTGCCAATACACGTGGATTGGTTTCTAAAAACGTGGCACGATCAAATTGTTCGCCAAAGCGTTTTTCAGCTTTTTTGACTTCTTTTTCGATTTTTAATCGGATTTTTTCCATCCAATCTTCAACCAAAACATCAGCGCGGTAACGTTTTTTTGAATCTTTATTGTCAATTAACGGATCGTTAAACGCGTCTACGTGTCCTGAAGCTTTCCAGGTTTTCGGGTGCATAAAAATAGCGGAATCTAATCCAACAATATTATCATGCAACTTCACCATAGCATCCCACCAAAAGGTTTTGATGTTGTTTTTGAGCTCTACACCCAATTGTCCATAATCGTAAACTGCTGAAAGTCCGTCGTATAATTCGCTCGACTGAAACACAAAACCATAGGCTTTGGCATGAGCGATGATGTTTTTAAAAAGATCTGATTGTTTTGCCATGGCGCAAAGATAAACATCTATTTCGAGCTTGACAGAAGAATTTGATGGATTTCATTGTAGAAAAAATCTTTTAGAATCTCAAAAAAATTATATTTGTGTTCGACACTTGAATCCAGCTTTTCTTTTAAACCACTACAGCATTTGAAAAATTACAATATACTTTTCCTCTACACAATTCTATTTTTTATAGTCTTTAGTCTTTTTCATTTTGCATTTCAGAATGAGACGCTGTATCACAATACTTTAGGAAAAGTGTCAAAAAACTGGACAAATATAGAAGGAAAAAGAGCATTAGAGCAAGTGCCCTATTTGAGCATAGATCATTCAAATTACATCCAATGGGACGGTGTGCATTACAAAAATATAAAAGAGCATGGCTATGATGTCGAAAAAATAGGTGGCGACTATATTTTTGCTTTTTTTCCTTTGTTTCCAGCTATCTGGAGCTTATTTAGTTTACCGCCGATAGGTGTTGTTTTTCTAAATTATTTCTTGTTTTCATTGGCTATTGTTTTGCTTATCAAGGTGTTTAGTCCAAAAGACCATGACAATATAGCTGTTGTTTTGGCCTTGCCTGTTTTAGTTTCGTTTTTGATACCTTACACCGAGTCAGTCTTCTTTATTACCATTGCTTTAGGTTTTATTGGCTACAGAAAACAAATTTATTGGCTATACTTCTTAGGTTTTCTACTTGCTGCGCTTACCAGACCTACATTTACATTCCTTTTTCTTTCTATTGTAGTGGTAGAATGCCTGAAATTTCTCGAAAACAGAGATGGTTTAGAATTTATAAAGCAATCGACTTTGAGGCTTCTACCTTTAATTTTAGGAACATTAATGGTTTCTCTAATTCAGCTATATTATTCGAGTGGAAGTTTGGTGAAATTCATTGAGGTTCAGGAGTATTGGGGGCACAAACTTGCTATTCCTCATCATTTAAGAGATTGGTCGCACGAAAGCTTTGGGATGAATTTGGCGGTTGTTTTCTTAATTGCCGTACCGCTTCTCGTTGTTTTGGTCATGTTTGCCAAAACAGTATTGCCTCAATGGTTCAAAAAAAGCAAACCAAACAGAACAAAAAAGAGCCTTGTAAGCCAATATTATCTAGAAATTCTATCGGCAACCTATATTGTTGGCGTATTTGTTTTTGTATTACTCTTTAGAGGAGGCTCTTTGCATGGTTTATATCGATTTATTGTTTGCACACCATTCTTTATTATTCTAATTTTATCGAAAAACGTTCGGGAATTACTGCAGTCAATTTCCGTCAATGTTCGCCTTTTCATGGTAGGTACATTCTCGTTATTTGCACTATTAATGTTAGGCTTAACGGATTATTCAACCTACTGGAATTTCTCCGATTTAGGTATGATTTTGATGATTGCTTCGCTGTGTTTGTGGTTGTTTAAAGACGATTTGAGCAAGAAGGCATTCGCTATTTTGGCCTGTGGAAACATTCTAATCAATGCCCTTTGGACCTCGTATTTATTCAATATGTATCTGTCCAATGGTTGGATTTTCACATAAAAGTCAAAGCCTCTAAATCAGAACCATTTCCTAATACATGGTAAGTGTTTCGAGACTCATCGGTATGTGGAGCTGTTGTTGTATTCAGACAAAATGTCATTAAAAACAAAGGTGTTTAATTAAAAAAAGACAAATTGGCAGTTTTTTAATGGTGTATTTGCTTTGTTTCATTGTGGTATCGAAATTGTTTTCATTCAAAAAGAGAAACAAACCATTCAAAAACACACAAATATGAATTTTAATAACTATACAACAAAATCGCAAG
>JBMYYR010000050.1:0-12666 GCA_049609625.1 Flavobacteriales bacterium
AGAGTTATGGTAGTTTTCGAGTGTAAACCAGGTTGCATCCGTCGTGTCTTGCTGTTCTACTTTATAATTCACATCCAAGTTTTGCGAAGTGTGTTTTAGCCCCGCTTCTAGCTTTGAGTGTGTTCCCAAAGGGCGACTATAATCTAGCTGCACTAAGGTGTTGTTATTCTGCTCGTCATTGGCCGCTCGTTGGGCTTTGGCTTGTCTGTTCGTCAAATGATAGATCTCTGAAATCGTTCCGCCTTCGTCATCAAAATTGCTGGAAGCCTGAGCCTGAAGACTCAACTTTTCTCCTTCTTTTTTAGATTTAAAGTTATAATTCAGGTTCAAATCATAGCCTTTGGATTCTTCTAAATCATTTAATTGTCGGGTAGACTTGCTAAACAACACCTTGTTGCCGTCAAAATCGCTGTATTTATAGTTGTTTTGATCATCGCCAGTACCCAACTGAAAAAGCCCCGAAATACCTAAATCATGTTGTTTATTGAACTGATAATCAGCACCCAACCTAAACACCTTAGACGTTCCCGTTCTTAAATTTTCATCTCTACTTTCGTAATAATAGGTGGTATCAGGGTTTTGAACATGAACATCAAAATGCCCAGAACCTGTATTTGATCGATAGTCATAACTCAGTCCGCCAAACAGATTCAATTTATTTTTTCGGTAGTTCATCTGAACACCTCCACCATAGGCCTTTGGAGTACCTAGCCGAGTTGTTATCACCCCATTCAGCCCTTTTACTTTGTCTTTTTTAAGAACAATATTGATGATACCAACCTCGCCACTAGCATCATATCGTGCCGATGGATTGGTAATAACCTCAACTTTGTCGATACTCTCGGCCGGAATCATATCAAAGACATTTGAAGCATTGATTCCCATAAGAGTCGAGGGCTTTCCATCAATCAAAATCCGAACATTTTCTGAGCCTCTCAGACTTACGTTTCCATCAATATCCACCTCCACCGACGGAATATTATCCAAAACCTGAGCTGCCGTACCACCTTTGGTTGTCAGGTCTCTACCAACATTAAACTCACGCTTATCAATTTTAAGTTGCATTTGGGCTTTTTCTTCCACTAGCTCTAAGGTTTTCAACATTTGAGTTGATGGTTTTAGCGGCAAAATGCCCAAATCTAGTGCTTGGTCGGCAACGGTAATAGATTTTGAATAATCTTCGTAGCTCAAAAACTTGACTTCTAATTTGTAGGTCCCGGGCTCTAACTGTAGTTCAAAGCTACCGTCGACTGCCGTGGCTGTACCTTTAACAATCTGATCGGCTTCATCCAAAATTACTACCGATGTATACGGTAGAGTTTCTTGAGTAGTATGATCTTTTACGACACCTGAAACCTCAACCTGAGCTTTGCAAATAATTGAAAAACAGAGGTTTATAATTAATAAAATAGAAACTCTTAGCATAAAATAGTTTTTTTGCAAATATATTGACCAAAGCTTGTGATGATGTATACTTAGTCGTTAAACTTGACTAAAAAGTGTGTTTTCAAAACAATAATCCAAAAAAAAAGAGGCGAATAGTGTCGCCTCTTTTTTTTGGATTATTGTTGATGAATTAAGATTAATTCTCCATTTTATTGACATGAATATCCATTTGCGGGAATGGTATTCCGATATTTTCTTTGTCGAATGCTTTTTTGATATGCTCGTGCATAAAGGCATATACATCCCAATAATGCTCAGTTTTGCACCACGGACGAACAGAGAAGTTCACCGAGCTGTCGGCCAATTCAGTAATGATAATATCTATAGGCTCGTTCTGAAGAATATGTTCGCAAGTTGTACATACTTCTTTGATGGTTTTTCTTGCTTTGTCGATATCATCGCTGTAGCCAATTCCAAAAACCATAGGCACTTTTCGGATTGGGTTTTTACTCAAATTTTCTAATGGATTTGAGGTAATGTTTCCGTTTGGAATGATGATAATGCGATTATCAAGTGTTGTAAGCACTGTGTTAAATATCTGAATATCAGTAACTGTACCTGAATAACCATTGGTAATAATGAAATCTTTGAGTTTGAAAGGTTTGAACAAGAAAATTAAAATTCCTGATGCAAAATGACTCAAACTACCTTGTAATGCCATCCCGATTGCAAAACCAATGGCACCCAAAATAGCAACAAAAGACGTTACCTCGAAGCCAAACATCGAAGCTGCACTCACTAAAACCAAAATTTTGAAAAGAATGGCAACCGCCGACTTTAAAAATTTCCTAAGGCCTTCTTCAATATTTGATTTTTTTAAGCTTTTCTCTATGCGCTTCGCAAGAAAATTAGCCAGCCAAAATCCAATGATAATAACCAGAACAGCACCTAAAACTTTTGGTGCGTAGCCCAATACCATTTCTTTAAACATTTCCATGTAGTTATCCATTTTCTTTATTTTTTTTGGCAAAAGTACTAATTTATACCTTTTACCAAACTCTTATTTTAAATTGTTCGAATCCTTTAAATAATATTTCAAAAAGCAATGGTTAAATCACCACATTAACAATCTTATTCGGCACAACGATCACACGTTTTGGTGGATTTCCATTGAGGTATTGTTCTGCTTTTTGATGAGAAAGCGCTTGTTTTTCGATGTCTTCTTTTGATAAATCAGCGTCGAGTTCGAGGAAATAGCGTACTTTTCCATTGAATGATACCGGGTAGCGTACCGAAGTTGCTTTCGTATACTCGGCATTATATTCAGGAAAACTAGCCTGATGAACCGAGCTCTGATGACCGAGTTTCGACCAAAGTTCTTCGGTAATATAAGGCGCAAAAGAAGCCAAAAGCACACAAAGTGGCTCAAGAATTTCTCTTTTGTTACATTTCAGTTTAGTCAGTTCGTTTACCGTAATCATAAAAGTACTTACGGAGGTATTGAGCGCCAGTTGCTCTATGTCGCTTTCTATTTTATGAATGGTTTTGTGTAGAATAGCTAACTCTTCTCGTGTTGCTTTTTCTTCCGAAACTTCAAAATCGGTATTTGGGTGCGCTAATCTCCAAAACTTCTTCAAAAAGCTGTAAACACCTGAAATTCCTTGTGTGTTCCATGGTTTGGATTGATCTAATGGCCCTAAAAACATTTCGTATAAACGCAAGGTGTCCGCGCCATAACGTTCAACAATATCATCAGGATTGACGACGTTGTATTTCGATTTCGACATTTTTTCAACCTCGGCTTCGCAAAGGAAATTCGACTCAGCATTTAAAATAAATTCAGCCTCATTCAAATCATCTCTCCAATGTTTAAATTGTTCAACATCAAGACAATCATTCTCAACCATAGCCACATCGACATGAATTTTATTGGTCTTATGTTCCCCAACACAATCGGCAGAAACAAAGGTATTTGTGCCTTCGATGCGATGCGCTAAACTCGAACGACCTAAAATCATACCTTGATTAAAGAGCTTTTTAAAAGGCTCGTCGATAGGAATTAAACCCAAATCGAACATAAATTTTGTCCAAAAACGAGCATATAATAAATGTCCCGTAGCGTGTTCCGAACCTCCCAGATATAAATCCACTTGCTGCCAATAATCCATCGCCTCTTTTGATGCAAAAGTAGACTCATTCGTTGGATCCATATAACGTAAAAAGTACCATGAAGACCCCGCCCAACCTGGCATTGTGTTAGGTTCAATGGGATGTTCTCCAACTTTCCATTCTGGATTTCTTGCCAAAGGCGCTAAGCCTTCTGCCGTTGGTTTATATTCATCTACATCAGCCAAAAGCAAAGGCAAATCGCTGGTTTCAATGGCTTTCGGAATGTCGTTTTCAAAATAAATCGGAATCGGCTCTCCCCAATAGCGTTGGCGACTAAAAACAGCATCGCGAAGGCGGAAATTAGTTTGCCACTTCCCTTGTTTTTTAGCTTTGAGCTGTTCAACAATCAGAGAAGAAGCTTTGTTGATTTTCATACCATCAAAGTCTCCAGATTGGACCAAAACACCCGCTTTTTCTTCATAAGCTTCTTCCAAAATGTCGTTCGCTTCGCCATTGGCACTAATCACTTGTGTAATCGGAATACGGAAATGATTGGCAAAGGCAAAATCGCGACTATCGTGAGCAGGAACTGCCATCACCGCGCCCGTTCCATAAGAACCTAAAACATAATCGCCAACCCAAATAGGGATTTTCTTTTGGCTAAACGGATGAACGGCATAAGCACCCGTAAACACTCCTGAAACGTGTTTCACATTCGCTTGTCGATCACGTTCCGATCGGTTTTTGGCTTCCGCAACATAGTCGGCAACATCTTGTTTATAATCGGACGTTACTATTAAGTCAATTAATTCATTTTCAGGAGCTAACGTTAAGAAATTAACACCATAAATGGTATCAGGTCGGGTGGTAAACACCTCAATGTGTTTGTCGTGATTTTCGATTTGAAACAGCACCTGTGCCCCTTTAGATTTTCCAATCCAATGGCGTTGTTGTTCTTTTAGCGCCTCTGTCCAATCAATGGTTTCTAAGCCTTTCAGAAGTCTATCAGCATAAGCTGAAATACGCAAACGCCAACCCCACATTTTACGTTGTTCAACCGGATGATTCCCACGTTCAGATTTTCCATTTTTAACTTCATCATTCGCTAAAACCGTTCCTAATTCAGGACACCAATTCACGGTATCCATCGAGCGGAAAGCTAATCTAAAGTGTTGTAAAACAGCCTCTTTTTCAGATTCAGAAAAGGATTTCCAGCTTTCTGCATCAAAATCTTCTTCTAAACTTGAACTCGCTTTTAGGTTTGATGTCCCTTCTGTTTCGAAATGAGCAATCAGCTGACTTATCGGCTCTGCTTTTTGAGAAGCTTCATTATACCAAGACTCAAAAAGTTGAAGAAAAATCCATTGTGTCCATTTGTAAAACTTTGGATCACAAGTTCTTACTTCTCTCGACCAATCAAAAGAAAAACCAAGTTTATCCAATTGCTTTCGATAGCGTTTCAGGTTTTCGTCGGTACTTTTGGCAGGATGTTGCCCTGTTTGAATCGCATACTGTTCGGCAGGTAAACCAAAAGCATCAAATCCCATGGGGTGCAAGACATTAAAGCCTTTCAGACGTTTGAACCTCGACACAATATCCGAGGCAATATAACCCAGCGGATGACCAACATGCAAGCCCGCTCCCGAAGGATAAGGAAACATGTCGAGGACATAATATTTTGGCTTAGATGACTGATTTTCTGTTTTGTATGTAGAATGTTCTTCCCAGAATTCTTGCCATTTTCGTTCTATTTCTTGAAAATGATAATCCATAGCTTTGGTCTTTTGAAGGTGTGTTTTGCTTTGATTTTGAGTCTAAACCAATTGTTTTTGGTCAAAAATAGCCACAAAAATACAAGAATTTTAGGCAAGGTTTGGTTTGGCTGTTGTTTTTTTGATCTACGACTTGGGTTTTATCAAAAATCTATATAGAATGAATTACTTACCTTTGTGTATCTAAACTATAGTATTATGAGCGCATTAGAATTAAAATCGAAACTAATTAAACAATTTGAGGTCTTTATAGAAGACGATTCGAAGCTTATAGCCTTAAATGGTATTTTTGATTCTATCGATCAATCTAATCAATCCTCATCTATTGTTCCTGAAGAACATTACTACATTATTGAAGCTCGCAGACGTAACTTTCATACCGAAGATACAAAAGGCTCAACTTGGGAAGACCTCAAGAAGAACATGAAAACAAAATATGGGGTTTGAGCTAATTATTGAATCTGAAGCGCAAATTGAAATTGAGAAAGCTATTAAATGGTATGAAAATCAACAAATTGGCTTAGGTTTAGATTTCCCTTCATTATTATTTACGAAATGTTCAACAATCAAGTTATAGTTTATTCTGTGTTTCATACGATGCAACATCCTCAAAGAAAGAAAAAATAAGCTCTTTTATAGAAGATGATTTTTTGCGTAATCTAATTTTTTTAACTTCGAGCCAGAATGAAAAATAAATATAATCATATACTAGCTATCAGCTTCTTTTTCTGTGTTTTATCTTGCTCTTCGTTGAGAAAAAACCAGGACGACAGCCCTCAAATAGAAAAAAATTCACATGGTATTTATATTGAGCAGTACGATTCATTGTTTTCGGACCCCAATGTTTATAACAACGATAATGTAATCTTAACACCAAACCTGAACTTGAGGTATAACTATTCTATCACAAAAGAGGGCAAAAGGCTATTTGTCAATTCCTTTGAAAAAGATTGGACTTTGGTTGATGAAAATGACACTACAGCTCTTGACTCTTATATTGAAGCTGATATATTTGATGGCAATCCGATGGAAAAATATGTCCCAGAATATACCCAAACCACCATTCAGTACCGTTATCCTGATGGCTATAGCACGATGACAGGTGTGGTAGAGAACTCAAAAAATTTGTGGATGCATCCGCCGCGCGCTGGGATTTTATCTTTATTAGAGCTTTCAAGTTTTCCATTAGTTATGTATCCCATTGAGCTCAATCAGGTTTATGATTGGAACTTACTAATCGGGTCTCATTATGGTCATAAAGACTTTATTCATTGGGAAGGAAACATCAAGACTGTTATGTCTTACGAAGTAAAATCAAAAGAAAAGCTAGATACAGATTTAGGCTCTTTAGATTGTTTTGTAATCCATTCAAAATCTGCTAGTTCGCTAGGCATAGGCTATACTAAGCTTTATTTTAATGAAACCTATGGCTTTGTAAAAACCGAATTTCGAGCTATTGACGGCACAGAAATTACTCTCCAGCTGGTTGATTATAGACTTACTAATTAACAGCAAAACAAGGTCATTATACTCCGATTGCGACAGAATGAATATACTTATGAAAAAATACTTAGTCATACTTCTACTGTTTTGCATATCAACTGTGAAAAGTCAAGAATTTGAAGTTTCTTACCCAAAAAAGATCGATAGTTTATTGTCTATCGGTTTTTATGATGAAGCGATTGACTTTCTCCGGGATTCCATTTCTGCTTTGGACAGGAAAAACAAACTCGACTCATTAGAATTTGAGTTAGCGAGGCTTTATGCTATTAATTATGATTTAGATAGCTCTTTTTTTTATTTGGAGAAGTCCATTCGGGTGCATAAAAATCTGGATGTGATAGAAAATCAAGATTTTGTTGCGCTTTTATATGATGAAGAACGATGGTATACGTTTGTGGATGATGTATTTGATTTACAGAAAATTACATTCAAAAGCAAAAAACATAGAACATACACAAAACTTTTATCCAAAATGCTAATAGAAGATCAGGCTTTTTTTCCAATACATTCTGATGTCGTTAAAAAACTAAACTTAGATCGAAATATTGTAAGACTAGCCAAGCATGTCTATAGTGATTTGATTAGTAAACGTCATGAAGAAGATATGAGCAAAATAATTAAAGCTATTGGACTACCTCAAAATAAAGATTTTCCGATAGATGTAGAACTCATCAGTTTTTTAATCATTCAGCACGGGTCTCAAAAATTTATGGAGCAATCTTATCCCATGATTAAAAAAGCGTATAAAAAAGGTAAATTTGATAAGGTTCTTTATGCCTTTGTAACAGATAGAATGAGATTGTGGAAGGGAGAATGCCAATTATACGGCACGCAATATAAAAGATTAAAATCTGGCGAAAACGTGATGTGGAATGTTTGTGATAAAGAAAAATTAAATGAACGAAGGCAATCTGTTGGTTTATCGGAGGTAGAGCAAACAAGGCATTAAACGACATTGAGGCAAAATGGAAAAGCGAAACATCCCGACAGCCAATCGGGAGATTCAATAACATACTAACACAGCATTAAAACCGTTTATAAGTTAAAACTTTAGTGGTTGATTCTAAATAAGGTGAGTTCAATGTAAGGAAATCACGCAATAAATTGATATTGAGGTATTTAATTTAGATACTATCTTTTTTATTAGAACCTAAATCGTTTTGGATGAAGCTGACCTATTTTTAAAAATCAACACCTATGAATATCCTAAAATCCTTACTTACCCTAGCCCTTTGTCTGATGTTTGCACAGCTAAAAGCACAAACAGAAGTTCAAAATCAACCAAAACATTTTTACTCACTTATCGATAGTGCCTACAGGCTAAGCAAAGCTGGCGATGGCGAGCAGGCTCTAAACACTTTAGACGCTTCTTTGGACAAAATGACTTATATCCATCAACTTTATCTTGATTTTGGAATAAAAATTGCCCAAAAACTAAAGGATCAAAAACGCATTGAATACTACAAAGAGTTTATCAAAAAGCAAAGAACACGAATCAATCCAGAGCTTATTCAAGTTTTTGATAGTTTGATTGTTGTCGATCAAAAAGTAAGGTCAGGTAAATATTCAAGAGCGGCAACATACCGATATGAATGCTTACAAGAGCCCGATTGTGATAAAAGCTCAAAAAAATATAAGAAGGCCTACAACTTATGGAAAACATGGCAAATAACTGATTCGTTAAATGCGGTCGTATTAATGAACCTCTACCAGACCTACGGCTATATAGGGGAAGAACTTCTGGGAGAAGAGCATTTTGTAAAAGCATACATCATCTTAACTCACTTTGATTCAGACTCTAACAATGCCATAGCAGGATCCTATATGTCCGACGCTCTTCAAAGTGGGAAAATGCGCCCTATGCATTATGCGCAAATAATTGATAGACGTTCCCATTTAAACAAAGAAACTCAGGTGTACTGGACCGCCCCATATCCTTCAAAAGAAAAACCTTTTGAGAAAGATGACATTCCTACCATTCTAAAAAAACGAGAAGAATTATATCTTTTTGGCACAACGCTGAGCTTGATTGAAACTAAAAACGGTTGGTATACGTCCTTTTAAACGTTTTTAAGTTAATCTTAAGAACTTATTTTCAATGTATGGAGGGGTCAAAACTCAGATTTTTTTGAGGCCTTCATCTAATACATCATCCTGAAAAATATATTTTTAAAATATTGAATGGTATCTTTGAGGAAAAATTTTTGAATCAAAGTTTAGCAGAAAGGCTTTATTTTTGGATATTGAACATGGCTTTCCTTATGATTCATCAACCGGCGAATGGCTATTTAAGACAGTGATTGATTCTAATTGATGAAGACATACAACCCTATATCCCACAGAATGAAAACACTAAAACTATTTGCTTATATGTGTGCTATTGCCCTTAGTTTTTCGTGCAGAAGTTATCGCAATGCAGAAGTGCAGATAAACACTAGTGGTTGGAAGACAAAAGTAAACGTTCCTAGCTTCAATGCCGAGTATTCGATACCTGGAGATTATGAAGAAAAGCAGGTTAAATCATTCAGAACATATCGATTACCAAAATACATTCGTAAACAAAGAATCAAAAGTCTGATGGAGCTAAACACTGAATTACCTCCCTATTTTTCTCATTATTGTATGCTGTATAAGGATAAAAATAAGACATTGAGAAATAGTATCAAAACCAACTATCGAAAACTAAACGACAGTCCTATTTACGTTGATGAAGAAGCTCGGCATGCCATTTACATTAAACCACTAGAGTGTTCTTCGGACAACAATCTTCTGCTTGTTTTATTAAGCAAAACAACTACTAAAGAGGAGTTTGGATTAAATCTTATTCCCGAATTTAGTCGAATTGTTGAATCTGTTCAAGATTCTTGTGAACACAGCCTAAAGCTAGACGATCCGTTTAGTATTGGTTTTGAGGCACATAAGGACACACTTGGTGGTATTAATTACATAAAACCCGTCATCGAATTGTCAAAGACCTATCAACAGTACATCGAAACCAGTCAATCGTTTGCATACGCGCAAGCCTTGTCTACATTTGCTTCATTTTTGTCTAAGGACAAAGATTGGGAAAAAGGTTTTGATCTTTGGTTAAAAAGAACATCTAGCTACATAGAGCCCTCATCACTACAATTGCCAAAAACGACAGTAGCATCACTTTTAGACCTGTCCAAAGGTGAAGGTATTGTGATACTAAATGAAAATCACTTTTTTCCTTCGCATCGATTGTTGCTTCTTTCCATGCTCGACGAACTCTATGAAAGAGGGTTTAGGCAAATTGGCTTTGAAGCTTTATCTGTCTCCGATAGCCTAATAAACGACAGAGGATTTCCACTTGTTGAAAGTGGATTTTACACCAGAGAACCTTTGTTTGGCATACTGATTAGAGAAGCTATTAAGAAAGGCTTTCGGGTGTTTGGCTATGACAAAAAAGGTCAGGGAGCGCAAAGAGAAATGGAACAAGCCAAAGCAATTTACAGAGCATACAACTCTGGTGGCAAACAAAACATGGTGGTATTTTGTGGGTTTGGACATGTCCAAGAGCGCAGTAAAGTTGGTAAAAAAATGATGGCTCAATTGTTAAACGATGTTTTCAAGCTTCGGCCCTATACTATTAGCCAGACCGAGTCTTATCTCAAGACCGACGAATCGGCCATATACAGCTACCAAACAAACGCCGAGCTGATGAAAAAAGGCTTGAATGTAGATAAAAAAATATGCACTAGCTTGAAACAGGACGTCGTTCTCGAAAACTTAGGTTATACGAAAGTTCAATACAACATACCAGAACAACTAAAGCATCCCACGGCTTTACTTTCTGTTTATTCACAAAAAGAAGTTGAGGCGCACGCACATCCGATACCCTATTTCAATACAAAATTAGATTCCTCTCAAAACCATGTTGTGTTCTATTTACCAAAAGGTCAATATAAGGTCCTTATCGTTGACACCAATTTGAAAATCTTACACAAAGACGTAGTTGTTGTGAAATCATTTGACTCGAAATCTAATTAGTTTATGAAAACACTATTAACACCCCTATTGGTTCTCCTTGCACTCAATGCCTTGGCACAAGAAGTTCCTTATTTACATTTCGATAAGTCGATTCCTGTTACAAAAATAGCCTTAGAATATGCAGATGACAAACACCTGAATGGTATATTTATTGGCGATACTACCGATGTCAAACCTCTTATAATTTTTATTCAAGGCTCTGAACCAAGGCCTCTTTTTGTTAATTTAACAGCTCATAAACTGAACTATTTTCTTTTGCCAAAAGAAATCTTTGGGTTGACGGAAGCGTATCATTATTTAGTGCTTTCAAAACCAGGTATTTCTTTAATGTATGATGATACTGTTTTGACAAATTACAATGTTTATGATAAATCTAATACTAAACCTCCACAAGAATATCTTATAAACAATCACCTAGAGTTTTATACCTCTATCTACCTAAAAGCTATACACTCTTTTTCTAAAAAAACTTATGTAGATTCTAATGAAATCATTTTATTGGGGCATTCGCAAGGCTCAAGAATTGCAACAAAGGTGGCTAATAAAACGCCATTAGTCTCAACATTAATTTATTTGAGTTGTGATCCTTTAGGTCGATTCTATCCCTTATCTCAACAAGCAGACACAACGGCTCAGGCTTATTTGTCGAACGATGAATGGCTTGAAAAATTAATCCAATTTTCTAAAGAAGATAGCACTCAAACCTATTGGGGAGAAACGCATCGGTCTTGGTTGTCATTTTCTGAGATATTAATTGATGATATTCAACAGCTCGACATACCTATTTTTGTAGGTTTTGGAGAAAAAGACAAATCATGTATAAATTGTAATCTTTTTTATACCTTAAAATACACAGAGCAAATGGACAATCTTAGCATTTATGCTTACCCTAAATACGACCATAATTTTTTTGACACCACAGACAAACCCAATGTAAATAAGAAAAAAACACATCATTGGTTGGATATTATGCGTGATATTGAAACGTGGTTAATGAAAGACTAATTTATGAGATTTCTTTTTTATAAGGCAAAATATCTACGATTTAAACGATATTCTACCTCAAAAGCTCCTCATAACCTTCCAAATCCTTCAACAATGCCATAGCTTTAACACAAACCGGGTCTTCGGCTAGTGCAGAAATCAATTGCCCTCTTTTGTAATAATAACGCCCGATTAGTTCCTGTTCGATGGCCTGTTTGATGGCGTCTTTTTCTTGGTCAAATTCACTTGCTTTTTGAGCTTCTAAACTTGCTTTTAGTGCCTGAATATTCTCTTTTAAGTTTGATGAAAAATTAGACTTACTCAATTGATTTTCAAATAGTTCTAATTCTTTTTCGATAGCGTAGCTATAGTCAAAATCGGCTTGATTCAATTCATTTATAAAGTGCTGATAATCGGCATCAGAAAGTTGAAATTCTTCTGGCGAAACAATGCTGTCGTGTTTGGTTTGAAAGCGATTGGCAAAACGATGAATATGATGATTTTTCTTGATGTTTTGGAGCAGATTTGAAGGCGCATTCGGCTCAACCAAAACATCTGGCTCTACGCCATTGCCATCAAAAACCGAACGACCAGACCGGGTTTTAAACGCTTGTCGTGGCGCAGTTTCGTCTCGCTTATATTTTGAATAATCAATTGCCTGAATACAACGTCCACTCGGTGTATAATATTTAGCTACCGTAATTTTGATTTGTGCGTTATAGGGCATTCTCAAGGTCTGCTGAACCAAGCCTTTTCCAAAGGTTTTTTCGCCCATAACCACCGCTCTATCAATATCTTGAAAAGTTCCTGAAACAATTTCGGAAGCGGAAGCCGAACCGCCATTTACTAAAACAACTATCGGTATTTCGGTGTCGACAGGCGTGTTTGAACAACGATAGCT
>JBMYYR010000051.1:0-12535 GCA_049609625.1 Flavobacteriales bacterium
TCGGGGGTTCAAATCCCCTCGTTAGCTCAATGTAAAAAAAAAGTCAAAATTTTAGTATTAAAATTTTGACTTTTTTTGTGCTTCTAACCTTACTCAAAATGGCTTTAGGCATTAACGAGTTAAAACAAAAGTGCTCGAAGAGTTGACCAAATGCTCACTGGCTTTGATACTCAAAGGAGAATAAATAACTTCATAAACATAAACGCCGGAAGACAGGGGTTTGTTGCCAAAGCGTCCATCCCAAGCCTGGTCTACAACATCAGATTCAAAAAGTAATTTACCCCAACGATCCCAAATTTTGAGCTTGTAAAATTCTATTCCACAATTGTCTACAGGACCAAAACCATCATTTAGTCCATCTCCATTCGGACTAAAAGCTGTGGGAAAGGTTAATCTACAATCGCAAATCGACGTGAGGTCTATAAGTTCAATTCTGGAGGAGCAACCGTCTACAAAAACTTCATACGTTCCGGGTTCTGTGAGTTCTTCATAAGGATTTGTACTTCCGTTGTGAAGCCAGTAGTAGTTTGCGGTTAAATCAGGATTTTCGATTTGAAAAGGCACATCACAATCGATATAAGCTTTGACTTTTGTGGTATCAAAAGCTATGGGATTAACACAATGCGTTGTCAAATCTACCGAAATGGAGCTTGTGGTCAGTTCAAAATCTTCAACTTGCAAAAGTTCAATTTTCCCTGTGTAAAATCCTGAGCTGATGTCTGTAAAATCTGTATTTAGTTGGTTTTCAATTAATTCCAGATTTAGATTGAAAAAACAAGCCATGCGCTCAAGGTCAATTAGGGTGTGAGTATGTTGTGTGTCAAACAGGTAATTCAAATACGTTTTTTCATTTTTTTGAATCACATTCGGAAAATTTGCTCCAGAATTAAAACCTACTGAATTTAGGCTTTTAGAATAGTCTAAGCTTCCGTCTTTGGGGTCGAAAACGCTGTAGGCGAGCTGTTTGGGTATGGAGAGACTATGAACCAAACCTAGATTGCCAGCTTGGGTTTGAAAAAATTGAGGCCAAGTTTCGATACTTAGTTGGTCGGACTGCCAGAGGTAATTGCCATCCAAATCAAATCCAACAAGAAAACGCTGATTTTGAACATTAACATGAAAAATAGCCCGATGATCTAGCTCTATACCTGGAAAAAAATTGGAGCCATTTAATAAGCTTGAATAGGCTTTTGCCCAAACGACCTCACCGCTTAAGGTGGTGCGTGCTAGCTGATTGTGGCTGCGCCATAAAAACTCGCTGTCGTTTAACTGAATGACAGACAGTCCTGTGTATGAATCTGCAAATCGAGGAGATTCGATGTAGTCTCCGTCATAGCCAAAACGCAAAAAAGAGCTGTAGGCTGCGCCTCCTCCAATTTTAGCCATTTTACAAGGTAAAATAAATTCGTTTTCGTTTTGGAATATACCATAGGAGTTGGTCAGGTACAAGTTGGTAAATTCATAACGTTTTGTCCAACGCAATTCTCCATCTGATGAAAAACAAATAATGATTGGGCTTGTGTGTCCGTTGTTGGCGTAGGACATTCCAACAACTATAATATCATCAGAATTTGGAACAGAAATAATTCCCCTGATATTGTGAAACAATGGCTGGTCAATAGTGTTATAGGTGTAGCGTTTTGACCAAACAATTGTGTTGCAGGAGTCGGTTTTAACGAGACTTAAACTACGCTCTTCTAAGGAACCAAAGCCTTCATCTGCAAGTATGGCTTGCCATTGATTGTTTTGCTTGTCAATTGTAGAGTGAGAGGATACAAGGGGTTTATTAAACTCGAAATTTTGAATTTGAGGTTTTTGAGCAGAAGCTATGTAACAAACTAGAAAAAAGAAAAAAAGAAATCGATTCAAATCAATGAATTTTAGAATGTTAAATAGCCAAAAGTATACAAAAATTTAAAATAGTAAATCAAAGCGTATTAAAAATTGGCACGTTAGTTTAGGTTTTTGACATCGCAAAAAACATTCAAATCATTGAAAATTAGATTATTATAGTTTTCTTAGCGGGATGCTATCCAAAAATCATTAAAAATAAAGGTGTGAATTTTATCCTGACAGCTTAGTGCAGTGCTTCTCCGCAGCTATGGCAAAACTTGGCCTCATTTGCGTGTGTTTCATTCAAACATTCGGAACACGTTTGTTGATTTTCTTCTGTGTTGCTATCAAGCTTTTCTAATTTACGTTTTGTAAGTTCTGAAGAAACTAAGCCTGTAGGAATGGCTATAATGCCGTATCCTAAAATCATAATGATTGTTGCAATGAATTGACCTAGAGGTGTTTGTGGAGAAATATCGCCAAAGCCAACGGTTGTTAGAGTTACAATAGCCCAATAGAAACTTCTCGGGATGGATGTGTACCCGTTCTCTGGCCCTTCTATAAGGTACATGATGGTTCCGAGGATTATTGAGATGCAAAAGACTGCTAAAATGAAGACCCAAATTCGAGCCCAACTGGCTCTAAAGGCTCGTTTTAGTTTATTGGCTTCGCCAATATAGCGGACTAATTTTAATATCCGAAAGACGCGTAATAGTCGCAGAACTCGTATGACAGCCAAATAATATGAGGCTCCGAATATGACAATTAAATAATTTGGTATGGTTGATAAAAAATCAATTATTCCATAGAAACTAAAAATGTATGCTTTTGGTTTAGAGACTATTATGACTCTTAGGAAGTATTCAATTGTAAAAAAAATGGTAAACACCCATTCAATAGCCCTAAGCTCAGTTTCATAAGTATCGTTGATGGAGGGCACGCTTTCTAACATGACTACGGCAACGCTTAATAGTATGAAAATCAGTAGAATGACATCAAATAAACGTCCTTCTGGCGTATCGGCTTTATAAATAATTCGATACCACTTACTTTTCCAATGTTCTTTAGCTTTTTCCGCCATCACTTCTGTTGATTATGTTGAGCTCGAATTTCGTTTTCTAGTCGATTTTGGTCAATGGGAACCACACCAACCTGTTCGCAAACCAAACCTCCGGCCAGATTAGAAATAAAGGCTAAGTCTTTGTAATTCAATTCGGTAGATAGTGCTGTGGAAGCAACTGATACCACCGTGTCTCCAGCGCCCGACACATCAATTATTGTTCTATCAAAAGCCGGTATATGCCAAAATGCGTCTTTAGTCAGTATCAAAACACCGTGTTCTGAAAGGGTTAAAAAGATGGCTTTTGCCTTTAGTTTTTCTCTCAACGTGCTACACATCGCTTTGGTGTGCTCCAAGTCAAATGGTTCTTTTTCGGCTTCGCCCAATCCTTCGCAAAGTTCTTTGTAGTTCGGTTTAAAAATATCGACATGCTGATAGGCGAAAAAATTATCTTTTTTAGGATCTACAATGGTCTTGATATTGTTTTCTCTACAAAAATCTATACAAGCCTTAATGGTTTTGGTGGTCAACAAACCTTTGTTGTAATCTTCAAAAATCAACACATCAATAGGTTTTTTATGATGTTGATTTTCAATCTGTTCTAAGATTAAATCGGTTTGCTCAAACGCATCAGTTTGCTCATTGTCCAGACGTAAAACGTGTTTTGAATCGACAATAATTCGTGTTTTTTGAGTCGTTTTTCGATGCTTATCTTTCAAAATTCCAGCACAAGTCAAACCTTGAGCTTTCATCAAGTGTTCAAACTGAATAGCTTTGTCATCATCACCTAAAAGACAAACTAAAGTAGGTTCTAAACCTAAGGATTTCAAGTTGAGTGCAACATTGGCGGCACCGCCCAAGCGGCTATCTCTGGTTTCGATGTCTACTACCGGAATAGGGGCTTCGGGGCTCATGCGCTCTGATTTTCCCCAAATATAAGCATCAATCATCGCGTCGCCGAGCACCACAATGTTGGATGATTTATACTGTTTGAGGAAGTGTTTCAGATCGTTCAACATGGCTTTAGTTTAGTTGGGAAACAAAGGTTTTTATTCGAGCAACCGCTTTTTCTAAATTATCTTGATGGGCAGCATAGGCTATACGTAAACAATTTGACGACCCAAAAGCCGAGCCAGAAACGGTTGAAACTAAGCCTTTTTGGAGCAAAAGGGTAGCAAAATCTTGAGCATTAGAAATCAACTCACCATCTATTTTTTTGCCAAAAAAGCTAGAAATGTCTGGAAAAAGATAGAATGCACCTTGAGGTTTTGATAACTTAAAGCCTTCAATTTCAGAAAGTTGATCGAACATATAATCTCTGCGCGCTCTAAAGCTCTCTTTCATATAATTCAATTCCGAAGGGTCTTTTTCTAAAGCCACCTGAGCTGCTTTTTGAGTTACGGCGCAGGGAGCGGAGGTAAGCTGACCTTGAATTTTGGTACAAGCTTGCGCTAGCCATTCAGGGCCTGCAATATAACCGAGGCGATAACCTGTCATCGCATAGCCTTTTGACAGTCCGTTGATAATGACGGTTTGATTAAAAACGTCGGGGTTGTGAGCAATAGAATGATGTTTGCCGACAAAGTTGATCAGTTCATAAATTTCATCAGAAATAATTAAAATTTCTGGATATTTAGCCAAAACTTCAGCCAAAGCCTTCAATTCATCTTGGCTATACAAAGAGCCACTTGGGTTGCAGGGCGAACTAAATAAAAAGGCTTTTGTTTTGCTCGTGATGGCAGCTTCCAATTGACTTGGCGTGATTTTATAATTCATGTCAACTGTCGTCGGAATTTCGATAGGCTTGCCTTCTGCCAGTTCAATCATCTGAACATAACTTACCCAATAGGGTGCGGGCAAAATAACTTCATCTCCTGGGTTCAGAACAGCCATCAAAACTTGAGCAATAGATTGCTTGGCGCCTGTACTCATTACAATCTGATTTGAGTTGAAAATCAGGTTGTTATCTCGTTTGAATTTAGCGCAAATAGCTTCGCGAACTTCAACTAAACCAGGTATTGCCGTGTAATGCGAAAAGTCATTATCGACAGCTTGTTTTATACCTTCTTTTATATAATCTGGAGTCTCAAAATCGGGCTCGCCCAAACTTAAACTAACTACATCGTGTCCCTGAGCTTTCATTTCGCGACTAAGTTTTGCCATAGCTAATGTTTGCGAGGCTTTCATTACCTGAACTCGATTAGAAAGAATTGTTTTCATGTCTGAATGTTTAATAACTTGTAAAATTAAGATTAAAATTGAACTTTACTGTCTTCGTTCATGAAATTATTCAGGGTAAACGGGTACGTTTAGTTTTGATGATTTTTTTGAATTCAAGAAAAGAGTCCCGACAGTCATCGGGACTCTATGTTTTTTTTTGAATGATTTTCGTGATGACAAAATGCGCTGCCAGTTTCTGGCATTTTTCATCGTTTAGATTGCATTTTTTTTGCAAGTTAATACTTCGGGAAGAAGTGATTGAACTGTAAGCTAATACCAATTGTCATTCCGCTTAAATCTTCATCTTCGGTGAGTTCTAAATCAACATCAGACGCCATCGAATAGCCTAAATCTAGACCAACTTTGAAGTTTTTGTTTGGCGTTAAGAGAAGTTTTGTCCCTATCTGTGTGTTCAAGAAATTATCCTGAGCTACTATAGGAGCAAAAAAAGCCGTTTCGAGGTTAATATATTCATATTCCATAAAACTCATGCTGACATAAGGTGCAACAGAAACGAGTTCGTCCACTTCAATTTCATACATCAAATCGAAACCATAGCCAGAATATTTTAGTTTTACATCGTTTTGGTTCATTCGGTTGATGTTTTCGCTTGTTTCGCCAAAAGAAGTCAGGTAATGTGCGCCGATATGGAAATTGTTGAAATGCATTCCGGCGGCAATTTTGCCATTAAACGTATTGTCGAAACTTGTTTTCGGGTTGATGGTAAAGCCTGCATACAGTCCTTTTTGAACATCAGCGGAGCTAATTTCCGAACGGTCTTCTTGTTGCGCAAACATCAAACTTGGAATCATTGCGCAGAAAAGTAATAGTTTTTTCATGGATTTGTTGTTTTGTTTTAACGTCGAGCACTTATCAATAAGTATTCCAAAATCAATTATTGGTCTTGCATCGGATTTTTGCCTGAGCGCCTTCTGTTTTTATAGAGTTCAAATTGTGAGCTTTTTTGGCTGCTTGGCCAAACGTTATTTTCTACGTCTGTGTCGGCAGTTTCTAAATATGGATCGAGCTGAATTTTTGTTGCTTTTTGATCAAAACTAAACATTTTTTTTGCCACAAAATTGTTTCTAACCCAGACTTCTACAGGAAGTCTAATGAGTTCTTTTTCGCCATTTTCAAAGGTAAATTCGATGATTAGAGGCATAACAATGCCGCCGATGTTATTAAATGTAATGTTGTAATAATGTTTTCCATCTTCCAACATGCTCATTTCTTCATCAGACCATTGTTTTTTTAGTTCTTCATAAGCTTTTTGGTCAGCTTTTGTTGCCTTATTTGGATCATACGAATTGTAGAAATCTTCTAATTCTTTATACTTTTCTCTTCGAGTTACCTTACCTTCTTTTTTGTTTAACATGTCCGTAATAGAAGGTGCTTCTTGATTTGCTTTGTTTGTTTTGTAAGTTTCAATGTCATCGGGATTTCCGTTATTCATCTGAAAATGCTTGATGTCTGTAATCGCAATATCTACATTGTCGGTGGTATAAAACCAAGCTCTCCAAAACCAATCTAAATCTACGGCGCTGGCGTCTTCCATGGTTCTGAAAAAGTCAGCCGGCGACGGTTGTTTAAACATCCAACGCTGTGCATAAGTTTTAAATGCGTGGTCAAACAGTTCTCTTCCCATCACAGTTTCTCTCAGAATATTGAGTGCTGTAGCGGGTTTTCCATAAGCATTATTTCCAAATTGAAGGATACTTTCGCTATTGGTCATGATGGGCATCATTTTATCTTTCGCTCCTTTCATATAAGGCACAATAAGGCGTGCTGGCCCTCGGCGCGAAGGAAAATCAGTATCCCAATCTTGTTCTGTTAGGTATTGCAAAAAGGTGTTTAGACCTTCGTCCATCCAGGTCCATTGGCGTTCATCCGAGTTGATAATCATCGGGAAATAATTGTGGCCAACTTCGTGTATTATAACGCCAATCATGCCGTATTTTGTCCGTGCCGAGTAGGTGCCGTCTTTTTCTGTACGTCCATAATTGAAGCAAATCATCGGGTATTCCATTCCAATTTGAGCGGCATTTACCGATATAGCGACAGGGTATGGATAGTCGAAGGTGTGGCGAGTGAAAGTTTCCAAGGTTTGGGCGACAGCCTGTGTTGAAAATTTTTCCCAAAGCGGATTTCCTTCTTTTGGGTAGTAAGACATAGCCATCACATCATGTGTGCTTTGCTTAACGGCCATGGCGTCCCAAATAAATTTTCTTGAACTTGCAAACGCAAAATCTCTAACATTGGTAGCTTTGTATCTCCAGGTTTTTTTTGAGGTCGATTTTGTTTTTTCGTTTTCTTTGGCTTCGTCTTCTGTTACGATGATGATGGGAGTTCGGTATTCGCTTTTGGCTTTCTCAAAGCGCTTTTGTTGCGTTGGGGTCAAAACACTTTTAGGGTTCATCAATTCGCCGGTAGAAGCCACAATATGGTCTGCAGGCACGGTAATTTGAACATCATAATTGCCAAAAGGAAGCGTAAACTCTCCCGAGCCTAAAAATTGTTTATTTTGCCAGCCTTCGATGTCATTATAGACACACATACGCGGAAAAAATTGAGCAATGGTGTAGAGGTAATTGTCATTTTCTTCAAAATATTCAAAGCCAGAACGTCCGCCAATCTTCATTCTATCATTGATGTTGTACATCCAATCGATACGTAAACTGATGCTCTGTCCTGGTGCCAAGGCTTTGTCTAGGTCAATCCGCATCATGGTTTTGTTGATGGTATAATCGAGTGTTTCGCCTTTTGTGTTTTGCACTTTCGACAACTTAAATCCACCATCAAAAGGAGTGTTCATTGTTTTGAACTGGCTAAAGCTCATGTCTTTTATCGAAGAGTTTCTTGCTTTTTTTGAATCAGCGTCTTCGGCTCGCACATTTTGGTCGAGTTGCATCCAAAGGTAAGTCAGTTTGTCTGGAGAATGGTTGGTGTATTTAATAGTTTCTGATCCAGTAACGGTTTGGTTTACATCATCTAGTTCAACTTTTATTTGGTAGTCGGCTCTGTTTTGATAGTAGGCATGTCCTGGTGCTCCACTTCCGGTTCGGTAAACGTTTGGTGTAGCCAATTCTTCCTTCAGTTGTTTGAACTTGCTGTGATTGTAGTTGTCTGTTTGTGCCAAAGCAGTGTAGGCAAGCATCGAAAAAATGATCAGTAGTTTTTTCATAAGTTGAGGTTCAGATTATGGGGTTATGGTTACAGAGTTATGATGTTAGTGGTTTCGGTTTGGTCAAAATAAAATGTTTCTTTTTTTGCCACCTTTGTTTTGTCGAAAACACGGCTGTGAACGATGTTTTTTTGTTTTGGATAGTGGTTCAAAAACAGAGTATTGGTCAATGTAAGTTGTTTGCAGTTTTTTGGAATATCGGCATATTCTACATAGAATATTACATCGCCATTAAGTTTAGAATCAATGCCAATCAGCTGGCCTTTAAGGTCGGCTTTGCCCAAATTTAGCCTAAAGTTTGTGTTGAGGTAGAGTTCTACTTGCGTGCTAACTTGGGCTTGGTTTAAAGAGTCGAACGAAACCATCAAGTCAAATTGTTCGAGCAAATCTGCCATGCTATGGTCAGAGCATTTTATGGATAGTTCTATGCGTTCTTGTTTGGCTTTGATGTCTAACTCCGAAATAGAAAAATAGTAATCATGATCTTCCATCGAAAGAAAAAGCAAGGGTATAAGTGTGCCTAAAAGTATAGCCAGTTTTTTTATCATAATTTTTTTTGACAAACAATAATACAAACAATAATTTTAATCAGCCCATTGAGGGTCTATTTTTTAAAAGTTTAACAAAAAAAACCATAAGCTTAGTTATGGTTTTTTTTTGATGTTCTTAAAGCAGATTTGTTGCCTTGTTAGTAATCCATGTGAGGCGCAGACATTTTTTTTCTGTGAGACTCTCTACAGTCAAAGCAATAAAAGTAGGATTCCATCCACGTGGTTTCTTCTTCTCTTCCGCAGCTATCGCAGGCGCGTAGTTGCGCACGCTTGTCGTTGGTTCTGCAAACTTCGCAATAGAACTCAGAGCCATGCCAATTGGTAAGTTCTTCTTTTTCGCAGGACATGCAGGAGCGGTAATGTTCTGAGCGTTCGAGCTCTAGAACTTCAATGTGATCATCAAGATAAAGATTCGGATAGTCGAATAATGAAGTTCTTGATTGTAGAAAAATGTCATTGGCATTGCGTAAGCCAATAAAAACGACACGCTTGCCCATAGATCGTAGTCTATTGATGAGCGGAATATAGCTCAAATCGTTGATGATAATAGCTGCAACATCAAAGTTGTCCAAAGCAGCATTATACATTATAGAAGAGGTTAGGGCAATGGCCAAATGTTTGTCTCTTGGGCGATATTCTGGGTCGTTATTGCAGTCAATTTCATAAACTTCAGTTTCAAAATAGCAATCTTCATTCAGATATTTGTAGAATGATTTTTGCTTATTTGAATTGAAGTCGGGTTTGTTGACCAAAATAGAGCCAAAAAAATGAGTCCGGACTAAGTCGACATCGCGACCCAAAACGGAATACATGTGATCAGAAACTAGATTGGGAATTTTTTTGTAATTGATATCACTCTGTTCGTTGTTTAGTGATTCAATTAGGAATTTTTTGTTGTGGAACATCCAACTTCCATCAATAAATAGCATTGTTTTAAGTGCCATAAAATAATTGGTATTGATATTTTAAATTAAAAAATTTAAGAACATAGCGACAAAGGTATGAAAAATAGTCAAATGAAAAAAATCAACTTTTACACCTATAATATTAATCGAAACACCTATATTATTACTGAGCGTGGTAGCGAAAATATCAAATTTGCAAACAGAACAATTAAAATGTCGTCAGTTTTTCGTAATTTCACGGGCAAAATTTTAAACAACATAAAAACAATATGAAAGACGTAGTAATTGTAGCGGCAGTCCGCACAGCGATGGGAAGTTTTGGAGGAGCTTTTTCTAAAGTTTCGGCAACCAAACTTGGTTCTTCGGCGATAAAAGGCGCTTTAGATAAAATAAATTTGGACCCAAAACACATCGAAGAAGTGATTATGGGAAATGTGCTTCAAGCCAATTTAGGTCAAGCACCAGCACGTCAGGCCGCACTTGGCGCCGGACTTTCTCAGGATGTGCCTTGCACAACGGTAAATAAGGTATGTTCATCAGGTATGAAAGCCATTATGATGGCGGCTCAAGCGATAAAGGCGGGAGATAAAGACGTTGTTGTGGCAGGTGGTATGGAGAACATGTCGCAAGTGCCTTATTATTTAGATTCGGCAAGAACAGGTTATCGTTTTGGGCACGGACAAACCATTGACGGGCTTGTAAAAGATGGATTGACAGATGTTTATGGAAATGTTGTGATGGGTGTTTGTGCCGAGACTTGCGCTACTGATATGGATATTTCTCGCGAAGCTCAAGATGATTTTGCTGTAGAATCTTACCGCAGATCAAAAGACGCTTGGGAGAACGGACGCTTTGATAATGAAGTTGTTCCAGTAACTATTCCGCAACGTCGTGGTGATGCTTTGGTGGTTGATCAGGATGAAGAATTTAAAAGCTTTAACGAAGCTAAGTTCAGAACCTTACGAACGGTTTTCAAAAAAGAAGGAACAGTAACCGCAGGAAATGCCTCAACCTTAAACGATGGTGCATCGGCACTTATTTTGATGTCGGCAGAAAAAGCTAAAGAACTCAATTTGAAACCTTTAGCTAAAATTACAGCTTACGCTGATGCTGCTCACGACCCTGAGTGGTTTACAACGGCACCTGCAAAAGCACTTCCGGTAGCGCTTTCAAAAGCTGGATTATCTGCTGATGATATTGATTTTTGGGAACTCAATGAAGCCTTTTCGGTTGTTGGCTTAGCTAATATGAAACTTTTAGGTTTGGATCCAGAAAAAGTAAACGTCAACGGAGGCGCTGTTTCTTTGGGGCATCCGCTCGGAAATTCAGGATCACGAATTGTGGTAACACTTCTGAATGTTTTAGAACAAAACAATGCTAAAATGGGAGCTGCCGGAATTTGTAACGGTGGCGGTGGAGCGTCTTCGATTGTTATCGAAAGACTCTAGTTTTTCTCGTTTTTAACCAAAACAAAAAAGCTCAAAAAATTGAATTTTTTAATTCAATTTTTTGAGCTTTTTTTTTGTTTTTAAGATGTTTAATTGTGTGCAACTGAAAACCAATTTCAGACACTATAGCTATTGACTTTAAAATAGTATCTTTGTAAGTCAAAAATCAAAATCAAATGAAAATCACATTAATACCCTCGCTTTTCGGAATCCTACTCATGTTTTCTTGCATTAGCAAAAACAACAATCCCACGCCCTCGCCCTGCGACAAAGTAGTGCTAGTTAGTTCGGTGTCTTATGAAAACTCACCCGACGCCTTAATACATATTGACACCTTAGAAATAGATGGAAATTGCCTTTCGATAACCTATAACTCAAGCGGTTGTGATGGTCAGTCTTGGCTTGTTGAACTTATTGATTCTGAGTCAGTAATGGAATCTTTTCCTCCTCAAAGGCATGTGCGATTATCTTTGTATAATCCTGAGCTTTGCTTAGCGCAGTTTTCCAAAACAGAAACCTTTGATATTTCAGAGTTGCAAGTGGAAGGTAGTAGTTCGGTTAAGCTTATTTTTACGAATACCGATGATGAGTTTTTGTATTCATATTAAAAAGGTGGAGTGTTGTATTGAAAGTACACACCAGGTTAAGAAAGTGTCAATCCGCTTAACGAGCAAAAAAATTCAAAAAACACACAATCAAAGTTGAGTAAAATCAGTTTTTAGAATATTTTATTTAGAAAGACTCTAAACTAGCGAAAAAACCTAAAGCTAACTTAGGTTAAGATAAGGAAAATTCTATTTTTGCAGTCAAGAGAAAGTAGCTCAAAGCCACTAACAAACAAGAATTTTCCATGAATATTCTGATTTTTAGTACGTTGATGCTTTGTTAAAAAGAAAATCAAACCAACAGTAATGATAAATTTTAAGTCTCTACAACTGTCACTTTTAAGTTTCCTGTTTTCGGGTCTCTTCCTTTTTATGGGTTTAGGCAATGCGAATGCACAGGATATCGCCAAAGGTGAAGAGCTTTTTAAAGCGAATTGTACGGCCTGTCATGCTTTAGACAAAAAAGTAATTGGCCCTGCCCTTAGAGGGGTTTCAGAGCAGCGTGAAGAAGATTGGCTAATTAGCTGGATCAAAAATTCTTCGGCACTTATTAAATCTGGAGATGCGGATGCTATCGCCATTTTTGAGGAGTATAATGGCTCTCCAATGACGTCTTTCCCAAATCTTTCTGATGAGGACATCAAGTCTATTTTGCTTTATACGACTGAAGCTCCTGTAGCTGCTGCAAAAAAAGATACCGCTCAGCTTGACGCTGGTGCCACAACAACTGCA
>JBMYYR010000052.1:0-12445 GCA_049609625.1 Flavobacteriales bacterium
GAGCTAAGGACAAGCCTGATAATAAGGTGCAAATAGCAAAACATATCGTTTTTAATTTTTTCATAATAATTTCGTTTTTTTTCAAATATACAAAAATAGTGGACGTTTAAAAAAATAAAACGTTGCATTTTAGCAACTCAGTAAGCTTATCTTTTGATTGTAATTCGAAATCTAATGTCATCAAATCGAAAAAATCTCTTCAACCTTTCCTTTTGCAAACCAGAGCATTTTGGCTGGATAGGCCTTTACGATGGAATAATCGTGCGTAACCATAACGACTGTTCTGTCGTCGCCTTGCAGGTTTTTTAGAAGTTCTATGATTTCTCTTGACGTTTCAGGATCTAGGTTTCCTGTTGGCTCGTCTGCCAAAAGGATTTTGGGTGCATTGAGCAAAGCGCGGGCAATAGCCACACGTTGTTTTTCTCCGCCCGAAAGTTCGTACATCTGTTTGAGGCGTTTGTTTGGCATACCAACCAGTTCCAAAACCTCTTCAATGCGTTTTTGCATCTTTATTTTGTCTTTCCAATCGGTTGCTTTGAGCACAAAACGCAGATTTTCTTCCACATTAAATTCATTTATTAACTGAAAATCCTGAAAAACTATACCGAGTTGTCTTCTCAGCTGAGAAATTTCTTTACGTTTGATGTTGTGGAGCGCAAAACCATCAACGAAAAGCTCACCTCTGGTATGACTAATGTCGCCATAAATCAGTTTGAGCAAGCTGCTTTTTCCGCTTCCGGTTTTGCCCAAAAAATAAACCCATTCGCCCTGCTCTATCTTCAGGTCAACTTTAGAAAGTATCAAATGATCGTCTTGTTTGACGTCTACCGACTTCACTTCAATCAAACTCATGCTATTTTGGTTTTTCTAATTTGACACAAAACTTCTTTAAATCTTGTGAATTTTAGGCTTTATTCCTTTGATTATAGCCCAACTTTATTCAATTTTGAATAATTTAGCCAAATTATAAAATCGAAACCAAACATGCCAATCAATCTTAAGATTTTTGCCTTTTCTTTGCTTTTTATCCCTCAACTTGAGGCACAGACGTGGAATCCGATGCAGGATACTGAGGATGAAATCCGAAAGGCGGACGACTTAGCCAAGGATCAAATTTATAGCCTAAGTAGCAGCACTTTGCAGTCTGCGGCAGCTGATGGCGTTGATGCTAAAGCTCATCCAAAAACCATCAGCCGAAAGGCACAACATCTTCTCAATAGTTTTGCTCAAAAAGAACAATCGACCCAAGCCGAAGCGATTGATTTTCTGAGCCAACATCCGTTTGAACCAGAAGCTCACAAGATTCGTTTTGCTCTTGCCAATGCGCTTTTTGACCAAGGTCGGTTCAATGAAGCATTGGCTTACTTTCAGTCCTGCGACCTCGATTTTTTAACTAAAAACGAACAAAGCCAGTTTTTGCTCTATCAAGCGTATTCCTTGTTCAAAAATGGACAAACGCAAGAATCTTTGGCGCTTTTAGATCAGCTCAAAACGTCTAACGAGCCCTATTTGTCGCAATCTCGGTATTATAAAGCTTTGATTTATTTTGAACAGCAGGACTGGAAAAAGGCTCTGCAACATTTTGACGCTTGCAAACAAACCACCGACCCTAATCTTTGGGTTACGCGCTATGCCGAGACGCTTTTCAATTTGCAATACCACAAAGAAGCTATTAAATTTTGTCGAGAATCTCGTTTATTAAAAATTGATGAGGCCGAACGTTTAGATTTGGTTGAAGGAATGGCTTACAATCAGAAAAATCAGCATAAAGACGCTGTCCGACTTCTGAAAAACCAAAGTAATTTACCGAGCGATGCGCAGTATGCTTTGGGCTTTTCTCAAATTAAGATTGGAGATACAAAATTGGGTAAAGCATCCCTTTTGGCTGTGAGCCAGAATCCAAATCCGGTGATTTATCAGAATGCACAATTTCTTTTAGCCAAAATTTCTCTCGACGAAGACAATAAGCTCGAAGCCATTCAATCTATGCAGCGTGTTGTGGATTTGGCTTATGACAAGAAAATAACGGAAAATGCTCATTTTCAATTGATTAAATTAAGTTTTGAGCATAATGATGTGTTTTCGGACACCGAAAAGATTATACAGAATTTCCTAAAAACGTATCCAAAATCAATTTATGTTGAGGAAGTAAACGGCATTTTGGCGCAGCAATACGTCAAAAAAGAACAATATCAATTGGCTGTCGAAACCATTGAGCGTTCGCCGATAAAGCACATCAGAATCAAAAAATTATATCAAGAAATTTGTTTGTTTCAAGGAATCCGATTTTATAATCAACAAGCCTTTCCGGCTGCACGTCAATATTTTGATAAATCATTAAAGAACCCGATAAAAGCCGAACTAAAAGCTCAAGCTTTGTTTTGGAAAGCCGAAAGTTTTTCTCGGGAACAAAAGCCTAATCAGGCTATTGCGGCTTATCGATTGGCAAAAAAATCAACTTCGCCATCGGATTGGGAAGGTCTTAGAGATTTAGATTATCATTTGGCTTATGCCTATTTTGGACAAGAGCGTTATGCGGAATCGATCAGTCAATTCAAAAATTACTTACGTCAATCTAAGCTTCCAAAAAGCAAAAAAGTAGATGTGTATTTACGATTGGGTGATGCGTTTATGCTAACCAGAAATTATCAGGAAGCGAAAACGTATTTTAGGAAAGCAGCAAGCTCTTCAGGTTCTAAAGGCGATTATGCGGCCTATTCGGAAGCTATTTGCGCTAATTTGCTCGATGATTTTAATGAAGAAGTCAGCTTGCTCAATAATTTTGATTTGACTTACCCAAAGTCGGTTTACCGCGCCAAAGCCAAATTTCAACTTGCCGAATCCTACTATCAGCAACGAAATTATAATCAGGCTCAGCATCATTTCATACACTTTTTGTCGAGCTATCCCAAAAATGAACTCAGCAAAACAACTCGGATGCGTTTGGCGAGTATAAATTATCATCAGGGTCGATTGGATGAAGCGTTGACGGATTTAAAAATTTTGGTGGCCGAATTTCCAAACACTGAGCTATCTACCGAAGCTCTCAACTTGATCAAAAATGTATATTCAGACCAAGGAAATCCACAAGCTTATCGAACCTACACGAGTCAGTTAGACTTTTTTAATGCCACCGAAGATCTGGACAGCTACAGCTTCTATCCTGTTAGAGATCAGTATCTTGCGGGGAGCTACAACAAAGCACTCTCAGGTTTTGAAGATTATTTAGCGAATTTCCCAAAAGGAAAACATCGCCAAGATGCTCAATTTTTCTTATCAGATTGTTACATCAAAAATGGTCAAAACGCCAAAGCTAAATCGCTACTCGAATCTCATCTTAATGGCGTTGAAGGTGAGTTTACCGAAACGGCTCTGAGTCGCCTGGCATCGCTTCATTTTAAGAACAAAGACTACCAAAAGGCTTTGGAAACTTACGAACGTTTGAAAACCACAAGCCAACACGAAAGCTATCTCGAAGAAGCTGAAATTAACATCGTTAGGTCGCATTTTGCACTCGAAAACTACAACAAAGTGATGCAAATTGCTAATGCTTATTTGGAAAACAAGGAGACGCAAGACGAAAACTATAAAGAAATGGATATGTTGTTGGCAAAAGCAGCTTTTCATCGTCATTCTTACAGCATTGCGAAAGAACATTTTTATGGTCAAATCCAGCATTCGACAGAATATAAATACGAGTCCATTTATTATATGATGCAAATGGCTTTGGAAGAAGACGATTTTGAAACCATCAGCGACCATGTTAGTTCGTTGAACGACAAGACGGCGCTAAATCCCTATGCTTATGACTGTTATTTTATTTATGGTCAGGCCGTCGAAAAACGAAATATTCCTGAAACGGCAAAAGTCATCTATCAAAAAATTATTGATGATGCCGATGATCCGACCTTAGTTCAGAAGGCTCAGGAAGCTTATGATAATTTAAATTAAATCCGGAATAGAACATGACATCACAAACTAACATATTCCCGTATTTCGGAACAAAAACAGCAGTAAATGCCTTTGTTGTTGTTTTCACTTTGCTGTTTTCTTCGCAAGCTTTTGCCCAAAAAGACAGTGTTCTGCTCGATCGTATTGATTTGTTTAAACACTATGAATACACCGTAAAACGTATCGAAAAACAAAAAACAACACCTGTTTTTTCGGACAGTAATTTCTTGCAAAAAGCATTTACCTACGACCTTCCGCTTATCGGAAATCGGGTGGCAAATGCTCTTATCTCTTCAAGTCAGCATCAGTTTCAGAAACAGCCTAAAAGCAAGTCAGAGGTCTATTCAAACTATTTGCTACTGGGCTATGCCACGGCGCTCAATCCGTTTGGCGAAGCCTACTTTTCTAGAAAAATTACGCCTCACTGGCAAGTGGGATTATTTGCTCTGCACAATGGGGATAATCAAAAAACGTTAGATGAACCATTTTTTGGTTCTTCGACAAGCCAAATCAAAACAATGGCCAGCTACAAAAGCAAGCAATTTGCTTTGGATGCTCAGTTTGATTTCGATAATCAAAACGTCTACCTGCGCAAAGATACATTTGCCGGAGGGCCTTTGATGGACAGGCAAAAGCTTGATTATCAGAAATCAGGATTGAGTTTGAATGTTAGCCAGTTTAGCCAGCATTGGATACAGCATGCGTTTATGCGCTATCAATTTTTGGGCGAACGCAATAAAAACAAAGAGCATTTTATTGCTACTGGACTCCAATTGGGCGAAGCTTTTTTCGACACCGATCTCGATTGGGAAATAGGCGCTGAATTTCAGTTTGCCGAACAAGATATGGATAGTTTACTCTATTCAAACAACATGAGTTTGCTAAGGCTTGAGCCCAAACTAAAAGGAACAACCAGCAGGCTAAGTTACCAATTTGGACTGCAAGCCATTTGGACATGGGCTGAGCATCATGCTGCCGGAAAAGGCATTAGCTATTTGATGCCAGAACTCCATTTGTCGCATAAGCTTAATAAAAAAACAAGTCTTAGTGTCGGATTTTTTACCGAAGCCTATCTGAATGATTTCTTGCGTTTACAACAGCAAAATCCGCGACTAAACCCAGAGGGAATCGAAACCCGAGCGTTTGTAGCTCCCAAAGTCTACGCCAAACTTGCGGGGCGTTTTAAGCAAGTGGATTATAACCTGTATTCGAGCTATAGTTTTGATGGCACTCAGGCCTTCTTCAAAACCGATTCTTCTCAATTTAGCTATTCGCCGTTTTATTATAGTTCTGATAAGTTTGAATTTTTGGCTCAGTTTAATTACGATTACACCAAAAAGATTGGATTTAACTTAAATGCGCATATTCAACAATTTGATCTGAGTCAGGGTTTGAAAGCCAGCAATACGCCTTTCCTAAAACTCGATTTGGGAACTTCTGTGCAATGGACAGATGAATTTTTTATGTATGGAAAAGCTAAATTTTGGTCTAAGCAAAACATGTTGACACTCAATGATTCGCCCTATACGTGGCTCTATCAAAACATAGAAACCCAACAAGAAACCGATGCCTTTGTTGACCTAAGCGTAGGTGCGCATTACGACATCAAAACACAATGGCGGGTCTTTTTGGACCTCAACAATTTACTCAACAAAAATTACGAAATGCTCGGCGCCTATCCTCACAAAGGATTTTATGTTAGCGGCGGGTTCCGATTTAAATTTTAGTGCATTATGAGCGAAAGCTTAATCAAAAAATACAACGTTCCAGGCCCAAGATATACCAGTTATCCAACCGTTCCGTTTTGGGATATGGATGGATTTTCATCAGAGGCGTGGCTCCATAAGCTTAGAAAATCTTTTTCGAAAAGCAATCAAAATCAAGGCATTAGCCTCTATGTGCACTTGCCATTTTGCGAGAGTCTTTGTACTTTTTGTGGTTGCCACAAACGGATTACCAAAAACCATTCGGTAGAGGAAAAATATTTAGACGCTGTGCTCAAAGAATGGACGCTGTATAAGCAGCTTTTGGGCGAAAAGCCGATCATTCAAGAATTGCATTTTGGAGGCGGGACACCAACGTTTTTCAAACCTGAAAACCTGAGAATTTTAATTGAAGGGCTAAAATCTGGAGCAAAAATTCCTAAACATGCCAAATGGAGTATTGAAGGTCATCCAAACAATACCACAAAAGCACATTTAGAAGTTCTTGCCGAAATGGGTTTTCGCCGCATTAGTTTTGGTGTTCAGGATTATGACCCGAAAGTTCAAAAAGTAATTAATCGAATCCAGCCTTTTGAACACGTTCTGCGTGCCACAGAAGAAGCTCGTTCGACTGGTTTTCAGTCTATTTGTCATGATTTGGTTTACGGATTACCTTTCCAAACCATGAAAAGCATGACGCTCACCATCGACTCTACTTTAGAACTCCAACCCGACCGTATTGCCTTATATTCTTACGCGCATGTGCCGTGGATAAAAGGAAATGGTCAGCGTGGTTTTAAGGATGAAGACATTCCGAAAGATGACGAAAAGCGTGCTTTGTATGATTATGCACGTGCTCGTTTGCTCGAAAGTGGTTATAAAGAAATTGGAATTGATCATTTCTCAAAACCCGAAGATGCGCTCTATCAAGCCTTTGAAGAAGGACGAATGCACAGAAATTTTATGGGCTATTCCGATTCCAAAACTGAAGTGATGATTGGCCTTGGTGCTTCATCTATCTCCGATTCGTGGGATGCTTTTGCCCAAAATGAAAAATCTATCGAAGCCTATTATGCGCTCCTCGACGAGAATAAAATTCCTGTTGTAAAAGGTCATATTTTGGATGCAGAGGATTTAGAAGTCCGCAAACACATCCTCAATTTGATGTGTCATTACTCAACCAAATGGGATAAACATTCTATTTTAGATTGGGATTTGATAACATCCAAACTCTCTGAATTAGAATCAGATGGTTTGGTTCAACTCTCTGAACAACAGATTGATATACCAAAACAAGGTCATGCCTTCATTAGAAACATTTGTATGTGTTTGGATATGAGACTTTACCGTAAATCACCACATACTCAGGTGTTTTCTCAGACGATCTAAATCTTAAGCAATCTAAATGTTTTGGTTTACGAACTCGAACAACAGCCTAACTCCAACGCCAGTTCCGCCAATGGTTTTATACTCTTGTTTGGCATGCAAAAACGCTGGACCAGCAATATCTAAGTGCACCCAAGGATAGTCTACAAAATGTTCGAGAAATTTTCCGGCAGTGATATGTCCAGCGCCTGGCGTACCGAGGTTAGAAATATCAGCAATCGATGATTTAATTTGATCGCCAAAATCATCCCAAAAAGGTTGAGGCACTACACGTTCATAGCTCGAGTATCCTGCTGTTTCAATGTCAGCTAAGTGTTTGGTGTCATTTCCCATACCACAAATCGCACGATTTCCGAAAGCCGCTACGGCAGCACCAGTTAAGGTTGCCAAATCGACAACATATTCGGGCTTTAGACGTTTGGCATAATGTAGCGCATCAGCCAAAACAAGTCGACCTTCGGCGTCGGTGTTCATCACTTCAACCGTCTTTTTGCTCATCATAGTGATGACGTCTCCAGGTGCGTAGGCATCCAAGGATGGTCGATTGTCGGTCGCCGGAATCAATCCGATAGCATAGACAGGTGTATTGGCTAAGGCCAAAGCGTGTATCAGGCCAATGACAGCCGCTGCACCACCCATATCCGATTTCATAAAATCCATCGATTTGGCTGTTGGTTTCAAACTCAATCCTCCCGTGTCATACACAATGCCTTTTCCAACAAAGACTAAAGGTTTTTTGTTTTTTGCGTGTTTAGGTTTATGCGTCAAAATATTGAAGCGTGGTGGCTGCACAGAGCCTTTGTTGACGGCCAAAAGTCCGCCCATTTCCAAGGCTTCTATTTCTGCTTTTTTCATTACATCAACCTCAAAACCAGATTGTTCAGATAATATTTTGATTTCTTTTGACATCTGACTGGCGGTTAGGAAGCTTTGTGGCTCATTGACCAAATCTCTAGCCGCATAAACGCCTTTAAGTTGTGCATTGAGCACAATTAAATCCTCTTTTTTCAAATCAGAAAAACACGCCGATGCAATTGAAAAGCTGCTTTCTCCAGAGGCTTGTGCGGTTTTGTTTTTGTATTTTTCAAACGTATAATCGCTCAACACTAAACCCATGGCTAAAGCTTGACTAAAACGGCGTTTCGAAAACGACTCAAAACACTGTAAATGCGTCCATTGTTGAGTTTTTGCATAAGCCTGAATAACAGCTCCTGCTTTTCGGTATGCTTCGGTTTGGTCATTTTTGTTGTTGTGTGTTTTGATGTTTACAAAAAAGTAAAGCTGCTGCTCAAACTCAATTTGAAAACTTGCAAGCTTGGCCTTTAGCTGAGCTTTTACCTTTCTGCGAATCGGTTTTGCATTGGGCAACGCGTCAAAATCGGCATCTTGCTGAAAGCAGTAAATTAATGCATCTGCTTTTTGTTTGTTTTGGTTTTCTAATCTAATCATAAGGCTGAATGTTGAAGGGTATATGAGTTTGTGAATTTTTTTTAATAGATAAGTGCTAAGTTCCGAATTTACATCAAATCAACAAAGAATGGACGATAAATTCAACCATTTAATTAGTTTTTGTTGGACATCATCGGTGATGAGTCAACTATTTGGAGACACAAAGATCGGAATAAAAGGGAGATCAATCGATTGGTTTTAACATCTCTTGATACACGCTGTAGGGGTGAATAGTCTCTGTTGTCGTTGGATGCGTTGCTTATAGTCTTTCTTATTTAAAGCAAAATAAATCTTAAACCAAAATTTACCTTTTTTAAAGTGTGGTATCCGATAAAAGGCTCTAAATGTTTATGTACTAAATAACCTAAATTTAAACCTATTCCAGTTTTTGCTTTCGATTTGCTTATTAGAGAGTAGCCATTATCACTAAATCTATCGTCTTTGTAATTTGTGAATTCGTTTTTGCTTCCAAAACTAATTTCAGGATTAATCGTTAATTTTTGATTAATAACCCTGCTATAGCCTAGGTCTATCAGCCAAAAAAAATCGCCGTCCTCTATTTTTGTCAATCCATAATTTGCTTTTCTTTCTCTTACTACTGTATTTTTTTGCCCATTAAATTGATGGCTATACCCAAAGTGAAAACGATTATTTTCTTTACCGTAAAAGAAATCTAAGCCAAAAACTTTATTGGTTGAAAGAGCTATTGACGTTCCAAATTTTTGAGCATTTGTATTTGTCATTGAAAAAATAATTAGGAAGAGAGTTAAGAGTGATTTCATGGTTTTTATTTGAAAGACGAAAGCTTTTTTTTGATCAGCCATTTTTTTTTGACTGTACGTTTTTTTCTTTTTGATGAAAGCTAACGTTTGTGTATGAGCAGGAAGGGTTTCGAATAGATAAACTTTAAATTTTCCACTTAGCCAAATCTTTGATTTGGCGGTTCCGAAAGCTTTCGGAATAATTAAAATCTCTAATCTTCAAATTTGACTCTGAACCCTTTATTACTTATACATTTTGTTTGTAGTGCGTGTTTTAAGCAATTTTCGGATTCACTTGAATTTGTCCACCAATGGCTTTTAATACTTTCATTATTGTTGCAAATTGTGGTTTTGCTCCATCAGATAATGCTTTATATAGACTTGGTCTGCTCAATCCAGTTTCTTCAGCTATTTTAGTCATTCCTATTGCTTTTGCAATGTGTCCAATCGCATTAATTACATCTGAACTATCCCCTTCTTCTAATGCAGTATTTAGATATTCAGAAATCATTTCTTTATTGTCTAAATAATCGGCTATGTCAAATTTTGAAGTTCCCATTTTTTTTATTTACTTATTTAATTTGTTCTTTTAAATGCACTACAACACAAAAAAATCCACCATTAGTTGGTAGATTTTTTTTGATAATGCTTTGTTAAGGGCTTAGTTTGGGTAAATATAAACTTGTTTTTTGACCACTTCGTTTTCCTTTAGTTTTATGCTTGTTTTTCCCGATTTGTCTCCAGAAGGATAATCTAAATCAAAAAAGATATTGGCTTCGCCATTAAAAGAAAAGCGAACCTTTCCTTCGTCGTCCGTAAACATAACCTGTTCCACCAATTCGTCTAGAGCTTTGGTGGGGTCGGCATTTGGTGCGCCTGTTTTTACCTCAACACCAGAAACTGGAGAGTAATCAAAAAAGTCAATAACTTCAATTTCAACCTCATACGTTGGTTTGTCGGTACACGAAATGGTAGAAAACAATAGAGCAATAGAAAGAATAAAAAGACGGCTTGTCGAAAACATAACTGTAAAATTTTAGAGTATTGAGCTTAAATTAATGTTCAAAGATATAAAAAAGCTTCGACTGCCTGTTCGCTAAAGGCAGAAAAAAAACAAAAGCTACTATTCACGCTGTGTAAAAGGCTTGTTATTTACCTGATTAAACCTATATTTGTACTGAAAAATTTTAAGTCATACAACCCTAATAAACCCCTAAGACGATGCAAAAAGATGTGCAAATTTTTGATTTAATAAACGAAGAGTACGAACGTCAACGCTATGGAATAGAATTGATTGCTTCCGAAAATTTTGTGAGCGACCAAGTGATGCAAGCCATGGGTTCTTGCTTGACCAATAAATATGCCGAGGGTTATCCCGGAAAGCGTTATTATGGTGGTTGTCAGGTGGTTGATGAGGTTGAGAATCTAGCAATCGATCGATTAAAAGCACTTTTTGGCGTAGACTATGCCAACGTTCAGCCGCATTCTGGTTCGCAAGCCAATGCCGCAGTTTATTTAGCTTGTCTGAAAGCTGGAGACAAAATTATGGGTTTCAATTTGGCACATGGAGGTCATTTAACACATGGTTCGCCCGTTAATTTTTCTGGAAAAACCTATCAAACTTGTTTTTACGGTGTTGATCCCAAAACACATCTTATAGATTATGATGAGATGGAAGCGACGGCTAGAGCCGAAAAACCTCAACTCATTATTTGTGGAGCTTCAGCTTATTCTCAAGATATTGATTATTCACGTTTTAGAGCTGTTGCTGATGAAGTTGGTGCGCTTTTGATGGCAGATATTTCGCATCCAGCTGGACTGATTGCAAAAGGTTTACTGAATGATCCTGTACCACATTGCCACATCATTACGAGTACAACCCACAAAACACTTCGTGGGCCAAGAGGTGGAATTATTATGATGGGAACCGATTTTGAAAATCCTTGGGGACTTAAAACAACAAAAGGAAAAATCAAAATGATGTCTACCTTATTGAATAGTGCCGTATTTCCGGGAACGCAAGGTGGCCCTTTGGAACACACCATCGCCGCAAAGGCAGTGGCTTTTGGAGAAGCCCTTTCTGATGAGTTTTTTGAATATTCACTTCAAGTGAAGAAAAACACGCATGCGCTTGCTGAGGCTTTATTGAAAAAAGATTATAACATTATAAGTGGTGGAACAGTAAATCACTGTTTTTTGATTAACCTAAAAAATAAAAACATCACAGGAAAAGAAGCTGAAAAAGCCTTGATGGATGCTGATATCACAGTGAATAAAAATATGATTCCCTTTGATGAGCAATCACCGTTTATTACGTCTGGAATCCGAATCGGTGCACCAGCCATAACTACTCGTGGACTAAAAGAGCAGGATATGAGTCTGGTTGCCGACTTTATCGATCGCGCTTTGATGGCAGCAAATGACGACCTTGCCTTAGAGGAACTTGCCGAGGAAATTAACGCTTGGATGGGCGCTTTCCCGCTTTTCGCTTAGGCTGATGACAAAAAAAGAAATAGCAAAGGACATTCAGGAGATTTTGGAAGATTTATTTCCAGAAACTCCTGTTCCGTTGGATCATAAAGATCCGTATACCCTTTTGATTGCTGTTTTGCTTTCGGCGCAATGCACAGACGAACGTGTGAATAAAATTACACCAAAATTGTTTGCTTTGGCAGACAATCCGTTTGATATGGCAAAGCAAGATGCCGATACCATTCGAGAATTTATTAAACCTTGCGGTTTATCGCCTCGGAAATCAAAAGCCATCAAAAGTCTATCAGAAGTGTTGGTAGAAAAATACAATGGCGAAGTGCCACAAACTTTAGAACAGCTGGAAGAACTTGCTGGCGTTGGACATAAAACGGCTTCCGTTGTGGTAAGTCAGGCATTTGGACAACCCGCTTTCCCTGTCGATACGCACATCCACCGTTTGGCTTATCGATGGAAATTGAGCACAGGAAAATCAGTAGAAAAAACAGAAAAAGACCTAAAAGCCCTTTTTGATGAATCGGATTGGAATAAACTCCATTTACAAATCATCTTTTTTGGAAGAAGCTATTGCAAAGCTCGACCTCATAATGCTAAAGAATGTCCTATTTGTTCGAAGTATGGGAGGAAATCTCTTTTTAAGAGTTAGTTAGGTTTAGAGTGTGAGGCTTTTTGTATTAATGATTAAGTTCTTTGGTGTTGTTGTTG
>JBMYYR010000053.1:0-6273 GCA_049609625.1 Flavobacteriales bacterium
CTTAAAACAGAAAAGAACAAATTTTACAAAGCGTATCTTGAAAAAACCTTGGAAGATATAAGTCTTACTCACGCAGGATATTTTTCAAAAGACAATTCGGAGAAAGATGAAGCGATTGAAAAAGAAATAAACGAAATATTGCACGACAAACAAGCCATGCTTGATTTGGATAATCCAAGGCGATTTATTTTTAGTAAATGGACCTTGCGAGAAGGTTGGGATAATCCAAATGTTTTTCAGATTTGCAAATTGCGAAGTAGTGGTAGCGATATTTCTAAACTGCAAGAAGTTGGTAGAGGTTTAAGGCTGCCTGTAAACGAATACGGAAACCGAGTAAAAGACGAACAATTTTACCTAAACTACTTTGTAGATTTTACAGAAAGTGATTTTATAGATAAGCTAAAAGATGAAATTAATGAGAAATCTGGAGCCATTTCTTTAGAGGAAATTCCAGAGAAGTTAGAAGAAAAACATATTAAGAAAATTTGCGAATTATACGAAACCACAGAAGATGATTTATTTGAACTATTAGACAACAAAAATGTGGTTACAAGGTCTAATAAATTCAAAGAAGGTGGATTTGATTTTATCAAACATAACTATCCTAAAATATTTGAAGGTGTTGGTTCAAACAAAGTCAGAAAATCTACAGATAAGAAAAAGCAAGTAAGCATACGAACAGAAAAATACAGCGAATTAAAAGAACTTTGGGAGAAATTAAATGAAAAGGTAATTTTAGAATACAAGTTTGAAAAAGAAGACCAATTCAAATCACTTTTTGTAAATTTCTTGAATGAGCAGAACAGCAATTTTACTATTGAAGGCATAAAAGAAAGGACAGCACAAATAGAGATAACTGATAACATTGCTGGTGTTAAAGAAGAACAAGACATTTATGGAAATGACATAACGCCAATCTCTACAATGAAATATAGTAGTTTTTTGAAGGCATTAGCAAAAGCATTAAACATAAATATTAAAACCTTAAACAGCTCGTTTATAGATGCAGACATCGATATAAACAAATTTCTAAATAATGCCACAGTTCGTATTATTAAGCAAAAATTCGAGAATTATTTAATGTACAACGCCATAGATAAATTCGGTATTGAATATCAAAAAGTGAGCAATGAAATTCACCCAACTAAATTTACACATTCTGACGGAACTGTGAAAAAAGAACTTTCTGCTTCTGATGTTGGCGTGCTATATTCCAAGAATAAAGTTCCCAATAATTATTTATTAGATGAATTATTTTACGATTCTGAATTAGAAAAACAGAATATTGAAACAAACTTAACAGACGTTGTTATATTTTCCAAAATACCAAAAAACTCAATTAAGATTCCTGTTGCTGGCGGAAAAAGTTATTCGCCTGATTTTGCTTATGTTTTGAATTATGAAGACAAATCGAAAAAACTATACTTTGTTGTAGAAACAAAAAACACCACAGAAGAAAGTTTGAGAAATGAGGAAAAACAGAAAATAAGACATGCAGAAAAGTTCTTTGGAGATGCCATTAAGATTACCTTTAGAAAACAATTCAGCAATGAAAAAATAGAAAATTTAATCCGAGAAATTAGAGTTGAAAAATAGCCAACGCTGATATTTGAACTAAATAACACACATCGGAAAACCAAGCAGAACGTGAAAAGCACTACCGACAACAGCTAAGCCTTCAAATCGCCCGAATGGGCTAAATCTGAAGATAAGTTTGGCTAAAACTTCAATGTTGTTTGTGGGTTTTGTTGATATGAGTTTTGCGCTAAGAAGAAAAAGGGAAGATAAAACATTGAAGCTTCAATGTTTTAGGTGTGCTTGGAGGTAAAGGCTTAAGCTGGCGTATCTGAGCTAAAAGAAACCTAGAGGGCTATTTACACTTTGCTCAAAAAAGAAGTGAGGAATTAGGTTTGAATCTAAACAATTGACAATCAGCTTTTTATATTTATTTTAGTCAGGGCAAAAAATAAATATAACCGTATAAATAGTTGCTTTGTACGTAATTATAACGTACATTTGATTAAAATTAATATTATGGCAACGAAAGAATTAAAACAGCAAAAAGCGAGATTTGATACTCGCCTTTCAAAAGAACAGAAAGCCTTTTTTGAAAGAGCCGCAAGAATTGGTGGCTATAGAAGTTTAACTGATTTTGTAGTTTTGACAGTGCAAGAAAAAGCTAAAGAAATCATTGCGGACAAAGAGCAAATCATTGCTTCGGAAAAAGATAGCGAAATATTTTTTGATGCAATCACAAATTCATCAAAAGCAAATGAAAACCTTATGAATGCCGCAAGTGAATATAAAGTTCATGTGTCTAAATGAAAGAACTCACAGAAAACTTAAATTCTAAGCATAGAAAAAAGGAATTTTGTTGCGGAAAAAGCCTGTTGGATAATTATCTGCATAAACAAGCTAACCAGGATGTTAAAAGGAAATTATCGGCGTGCTTTGTTTTGAGGGATGAGAAAACTGATTTGTTAAAGGGGTACTACACGTTAGCAAACAGCAGTATTGCTCAAGAATTAATTCCTGAAAAATTTCAAAAAAAGTTACCAAACTCATATAAATCTATTCCCACTACTCTACTCGGTAGATTAGCGATCGATAATCGATTTCAAGGGCAGGGTGTTGGAAAACTATTGCTCATTGATGCCTTGCGAAAGAGTTTTGACAGTTCAAAAAGTCTTGGCTCATTTGCGGTTGTCGTTGACCCAATTGACGAAGATGCAGAGAGATTTTATGATAAATACGGATTTATCAAACTTCCAGATAGCGGAAAAATGTTTCTGCCGATGAATACCGTTCGAACATTGTTTGAATAAAACCGACACCAACAACCAAACCTTCAAATCGCTCGAATGGGCTAAATCTGAAAATAAACTTGGCTAAAAGCACAGCCTTGCTTGCAATATCAAATAATTTCAAAAAAAAAGCAGACCCCAATAAGGTCTGCTTTTTCAATACTATTATAATTTTTTTTAATCTTAGTAAACACCAAGTTTAGCTAACATTTTTTTGGCTTCTTGACCTTCTCTGGTCGATTCGTAGTCTTTTACTAAGGCTTGATATATGGTTTTGGCTTCCTCAGTTTTTGACAAAGCTTCGGCCATCATAGCCGCTTTGCTCCACATCACAGGTGCGCTCAATTTGTTGTCGTTTAGTTGCGCAGCTTCTTTATAGGTTGCAAAAGCCTTGTCTAAATCGCCAGTTTCGGCGTAGCAATCTGCCAAAGCTCCTTTGATAATTGGTTCTGAAACCGTTCCAGACCCTTTGTAAGCCTCTAAATAATCGATAGCTGTTGCAAAATCACCTTGTTTGGCATAAGATAAACCCGCATAAGCTTGGGCTAAATCTCCAGCTGGCGTGCCAGAAAAGTCGTCAATGACATCTAAAAGACCAGCATGACCACCTTCTTCGCCGTTTAGGGCAAGGTCGTAATTTCCGTTTCGGAATTGATTTTCTGCTGCAAAAAGCGTATTTTGAGCTTCAACGCCTTTTGGTTTTACATAATATTCTTTGTAAGCATAATAAGCAGCAAAAATAACAATAATGGCGCCCACTATAAGTGATAAGCTATTCTTATTTTCCTCAATATATAACTCCGTTTTGGTCAGCGATTGCTCCAAAGACATTAATGTTTCTTCGGTTGAATCTAAAGGCTGATTTTGTTCTTTTTGCTTTTTCTTAGCCATAATTGTTTGTACTTCGTTTTTTTTCAGAATGGACAAAATTAACGCCTTTTATAATATTTCAAAGTATTATGGCGGAAAAAAATAGCTTTTTATCAATTTATCTGTTATCAAGTTAAAGTTTACAACCGATGTTGCTACAAATTTCATTACTTTTGGGACTTTAAAAAATAAACCTACAATTCATGAATTACGCCAATAACGTACTCGACCTCATCGGAAACACACCAATGGTTAAGCTAAATACGCTAGCTAAAGGTCTAAAACCAACCATATTATTAAAATTAGATTACCTCAATCCTGGTGGAAGCAGCAAAGATCGTATTGCGGTTTCGATGCTGAATGAAGCTGAGCGCAAAGGTCTTCTAAAACCAGGAGGTACGGTAGTAGAGCCTACTTCTGGAAACACAGGTGTTGGTTTGGCGATGGTCTGTTTGCTAAGAGGTTATAAAACGATTTTCACCATGCCCGACAAAATGAGTATGGAAAAACAAAGTTTATTGGAAGCTTATGGCGCAACAGTTTTGCGTTGCCCAACAAATGTTGAACCCGAAGATCCAAAAAGTTATTATTCTGTTGCCAAACAAAAAACAGCAGAAATTGAAGGTGCATTTTCTCCAAACCAATACTTTAATCAAAGTAATCCGGAAGCACATTACGTGAGCACTGGACCAGAAATTTGGAAAGATACCGAAGGTAAAATCACGCATTTTGTGGCAGGGATGGGAACTGGAGGAACAATTTCGGGAACCACACGTTTCTTGAAAGAACAAAATCCTGACATCAAAATCATTGGAGCCGACACGGTTGGATCACTTTATGCTCATAAATTCAATGGCACCGAAGGGCCAATTCATGGCTACCTTATTGAAGGTATTGGCGAAGATTTTATGCCCGAAACTATGGATTTGTCTCAGCTTGATGAAGTGATTACGATTGATGATAAATCGGCTTTTCAAATGTCGAGAACTTTGACTCAAAAAGAAGCCATCCTAACGGGTTCATCGGCAGGAGCCGCCGTAGCTGCAGCCCTAAAAGCCGCCGAAAACCTTAGCGAAGATGATGTCATGGTGGTCTTTTTGCCAGATTCTGGGCGTTCTTACCTCAGTACGGTATACAATGACAATTGGATGAAAGCTAACAACTTAATGTAGAATAAAATGAAATTTAGAACTAAAGCGATACACGTTGGCGAAACGCCAAACACAAAAGAAGGTGGAACTGGAGATGCGGTAACGCCATTGCATTTAGCAACAACTTTTGCAAGAGAAAAAGTGGATGTTCCTACTGCTGGATATGAATATTCCCGTTCCTTAAATCCGACAAGAAAAACTTTGGAAGACAAATTGGCGGCTTTAGAAAATGCCAATTATGGACTTGCGTTTTCGTCAGGCTTAGCTGCCGAAAGTACTATTTTGTTTGGTTTGGTGAAATCTGGCGACCATGTTGTTTGTATGGATGACGTGTACGGAGGAACTCAACGTTTGTTCAGAAAAGTGTTTAGCGACAAATATAATGTCGAGTTCACTTTTGTGGATGCAACTGATGCTCAATTAGTTGACGATGCTATTCAGGACAATACCAAATTAATCTGGATTGAAACACCAACCAATCCGATGCTGAAAATTTGTGATATTCGTGCCATTTCGAATATTGCGAAAGCAAAAGATGTACTTTTAGCAATCGACAATACCTTTATGAGTCCGTATTTCCAAAACCCATTAGATTTAGGCGCCGATTTGGTTATGCACTCGACCTCAAAATACATCAACGGGCACTCCGATTCTATTGGTGGTGCGGTGATGATGAATGATAAATCGATTTTTGAAGACGTTCAGTTTATGCAAAATTCGGTTGGTGCCATCATGTCGCCATTCGATAGTTATATGGTTTCTCGTGGAATCAAAACCTTGGGCATGCGTATGGAACAACATCAACAAAATGCCATCGAAATTGCTCACTATTTAGAGAATCACCCGAAAGTAAAACGTTGTATTTTCCCTGGACTTGAGTCGCATCCGCAACACGATTTGGCTAAAGCTCAAATGTCTGGTTTTGGTTCGATGATTTCTGTAGATTTAGATACCGATTTGGCTGGCTCAAAAGCCTTTTTAGAACAGCTACATCATTTTGTGTTAGCCGAAAGTTTAGGTGGCGTAGAGTCTTTAGTAGAACATCCAGCTATTATGACACATGCTTCTGTTCCTCAGGAAGATAGAGCTACTTTGGGTATTTCCGATTCGCTTGTCAGAATTTCTGTTGGAGTCGAAAACCTTGAAGATCTGATAGCTGATCTCGATCAAGCTTTTAAGGCATTTTAAATCATGTTTAAATCAAATGTATACCCGATGAAAATTCACACGTTTTTTTGCACCTTTATCCTTAGTTTTTGTTTGTTGAGCTCAGCAAGTTTTGCTCAAAGCGGTCGTGCCTACGACAGTTTAGATGTTTCGGCAAAAGTGGACTATTTGTTTACCGAATCTAGTTCATACAAGCACTTTAAGGTGGTCGAAAAAGTGTGGCTAAAAGAGGTTATTAAACAGATTAAAGACAGTCTTTCTAGTCAAGAAAAAGAGCATCA